>JAXDFO010000117.1:0-2961 GCA_034665545.1 Blastocatellia bacterium | reverse complement strand
GCGCGTCCGGCCAGATGCTCGACCGTCAGGTAGATGGCGTCCGCCATACCTACGAGCGCGAGCAAAGCGACGGCCCCGAAAAGATAAGTCGTTCGTCTCGGCAGGATGGGCGTAGTTGCAGAGCTTGGCTTGACCTTTGACCCTGAGGTCGCAGCTTTACGAGCACTCATCTATTTCTTCTTGCCGAGCATGTAATCGAGAGCCCCGCGCAGACCGTCGAGCGTGACTGCGTTTGGGTTCATCTGCCGCCCGTTGATGAAGATGGTCGGCGTGCCCTTGACGCCGAGCGAGTCGCCGCGCGCCATGTCCGCCGTGATGCGAGAGTTGACCTGTAAGCTGTCCATGTCCGAGTTGAAGCGGGCCACGTCCAATTTCAACTCGCGCGCGAACTCCTGAAAGACTGGCCGCGCATCCGGCATCACGTTCCAGTTACCCTGCTTCTCGTAGAGCATGTCGTGCATCTCCCAGAAGCGTCCCTGAAGCCCTGCCGCTTCGGCGGCGCGCGCCGCGTCGAGCGCGTTCTTGTGTATCTTGGCGAGCGGGAATTCGCGGAAGACGACACGCAGCCGCGAGCCGTATTCGCCCTCCAACTTCTTCATCAAAGGATAGAGCGCGCCGCACGGCGGGCACTGGAAATCGCCGTACTCTTCGAGCATCACGGGCGCGCTCGCTTCACCTCTCACATGCGCGGGTTCCGCGCCGGTCCCGGGCGGCCCCAGTGGCTTCGGTGACGGAGAAGAGGTTGGACCAGCAACGCTCCTGTTAACGTTCGGATTATTATTAGCGACCTGCGCGGTCTGCGATGAACGCATCAGGTACGCGCCGCCCGCGAGGGCGATGACCAGGACGAGGGCGATAATGATAAAGGGCAGGTTTCGTTTCATGGATGCCTGTTCTTTCAAGAGAGAGAATTTTTTTCCTCAGTGATGAGAGAAAACGTTTGCCTGCACGGCTAACCTTTCTTCTTCAACTCCTTCTGCTTTTCGAGGGCCGTCGCTATCTTCTTCTGCTTCTCTTCAGGAGTGAGACGGTCGAACTCGTCCTTGTGCTCCTCGCAGCAGAAATAGATTTTATAGTTGCCGACGCGCTCGTTGCCCTGTCCCTCGCCGATGACCTCTTCGCCGTTCCAGGGGCAGACGCGCACTTCCGTCAAAGAGGCGGAAGCCTTCGCCCTCCGGCTGTGCCCGCGCCTTTTTTTCTGCGGACTCGCAAAGGCCGCTCCGGCCATGAAGGCCAGTGACAATAGTAGAGCCAGCATTCTCTTCATCATGATTGGTCCTTTCAAAAAGCAGTTGATGATTCAGGCGGCGTGCGCGGCCAGCGTCTCCGCCAGTGAACGGAAAAGCCCGCGCCCGTCCGACGAACCCAAAAGGTCTTCGCAAGCCCTTTCGGGATGCGGCATGAGGCCCAGCACGTTGCGCTCGCGGTTGCAGATTCCGGCGATTGAATCGCGCGAGCCGTTCGGGTTGGCGGCCTCCGTGACCTCCCCGCGCTCGTCGCAGTAGCGAAAGATGATGCGATCCTCTTCTTTCAATAACGCGAGCGTCTCGTCATCACAAACGTAATTCCCTTCGGCATGCGCGATGGGCAAACGCAGGACGCTCCCCTTTCGCAACTCGTTCGTAAAAGGCGTCTCACCCGTCTCGACGCGGACGTGTACGTGTTCGCAGATGAAGTGTAGGTCGCGGTTGCGTATCAACGCGCCGGGCAGCAGACCCGCCTCGCAGAGAATCTGAAAGCCGTTGCAAATCCCCAGCACAAGCCGACCGCGCGCCGCGAAATCCTTGACCGCGCTCATGACCGGAGAAAAACGCGCCAGCGCACCCGCGCGCAGGTAATCGCCGTAAGAGAAGCCGCCGGGAATAATCACCGCATCATGACTGCTGAGGTCCGTGTCACGATGCCAGATAAAGTCCACGGGCTGGCCTACATGCTTCGAGATAACATGATAGGCATCATGGTCGCAATTAGAACCCGGAAAAACTATGACACCGAATTTCAAGCTTCTATCTCCTTGTGAGGAACCTATTACAAACATATGGATGGCATTTAAGTGGCGATGCTTGCCGCTTGCCAGAGTCCGATTGGGTCTTCATCCAGATAGCCACGTTCCTCGAAGAAGTCTACCATGCCAGCCACCTGCGGAAACTCCGCTCTAAATCCGTCTCTCAACCTTTCTAATAGCGAAGTTGCAAGACTATTTGAAAATTTGCCGCGCAAGCATCGTTCATACCATTCCACGAGTTGATTTTCAGTCACGACGCCGCGAACACGGCGACCCCAACCTATCTGTCTCAGGACAGTTGTAATGACTGACTCTTCTGCATCCTGACAGACTATCACTACATGGTCGCTTTCAACTTGGTCAATAATCTCGTTAGCCAAGCCTTCATTTAAAGTCAAATATTTGACTTGAATGGCGGGTCCGAAATTTGCCCACATATCCAACCCTCTATCAGCCGCATTTGTGCCTCCCATCTGATAAATATGGGCAGGTTGTGTCCATTCTAACTGCTTAGGGGTGACGCCTAGAATAACTTTCGTTAAATCCGCAAACTCGGTGAGCATTTCCCGACTTGCTTTAGACACTCTTACGGTAACAGTGGCTTCTAACCCAGTCACAATAGTTTCAAAAAGACTATAGGCAACGATTTCATATGCCTTGTCAATGCTGCGCCGAATCCCTGCCTCTCTCCTAAACAGAGCAAACAGTTCGCCTACCTGGAACTCTACTGATGTCGCTGAGTTTATAGCTTCAATCATTCCTGCAACGACTGATTGACGTTGCTTAAATTTCATATAAATGTATCTTTCGACCTGTCCATTCGTGCGGCGATTCTCAGCATCGAGAACGGCGAGCAAACGTGGGGGCATTGCGTTCTCAGCCCAAACGTTATTTTGGAACTGTGCGGTCGAAGTGGAATGTTTCCCTAAGAGCCTCTGCGAAGCCATAATGTGCCA
>JAXDFO010000116.1:0-25498 GCA_034665545.1 Blastocatellia bacterium | reverse complement strand
CGGAGCGCAAACGCTCATACAGGGCGCGCACGGTGCTCTCTATGCACGCCTCTTCGTTATGCGCCGGAATGACTACGGAGAGTTTCATACTGAATGCGCGCTCATCCTTTCCTGCGTGGCTAAGACTATCTCACGAATGATGGTCTTGAGGTCGTACTTGTAGGCCCAGTCCGGGTAGTCTCGCTTGAACTTGCGCACGTCGCTAATCCACCAGATATGGTCGCCGGAGCGTGCGTCGTCCGAAAGATGATAAGTCAACTCGCGCCCGCACATCTCTTCGGCTTCCGTTATCGCTTCGAGGACGGAACAGTTGCTGTGACGCGAGCCGCCCATGTTGTAAACCGCGCCTGGCCTCGGGCTCTGAAAGAAATGCCAGAACGCATTGACGAGGTCATAGGAATGTATGTTATCGCGGACCTGCTTGCCCTTGTAGCCGTAGATAGTATAAGGCTTGCCCGTGACGATGCACTTGACGAGGTAAGCCAGGAAGCCGTGCAACTCTGCGCCGGAATGGGCCGGGCCTGTCAGGCAGCCCCCGCGAAACGTCCCCGTCTTCATCCCGAAATAGCGGCCATATTCCTGGACCAATACATCCGCCGCCAACTTGCTCGCGCCGAAGATACTATGCTTCGACTGGTCTATCGTCATCAATTCGTCTATGCCATGTTCATGATACGGATGCGATTCACCAATCTCCCACCGGGTCTCGCGCTCGACCAGTGGCAGAGAGTTCGGCGCATCGCCATAGACTTTATTGGTCGAAGTAAAGATAAAGGTCGCATCCGGGCAATGCTGGCGAGTGGCTTCGAGCAACACTAGAGTGCCGTTGGCGTTGATGGTGAAATCCGTCAAGGGTTCTTTGGCGGCCCAGTCGTGGCTCGGCTGCGCGGCGGTATGGACCACGAGAGAAATACTTTGGCCCACGTCAGCGAAGAGTTTGTTAATCTCCTGCTGGTCTCGAACATCAACGGGGATATGCTTGAAATTTTTCAGCGACTGCTTCAACTGGCTCGTGTTCCAGGCCGTCGAAGCGTCCGCGCCGAAAAAATAGCTTCGCATGTCGTTGTCAATGCCAATGATGTCCAGCCCTTTTTCATGGATGAACTTTGCTGTCTCGCTTCCGATTAAGCCGGACGAGCCTGTGATGATTGCAACGGCCACTTAGCACAACTCCAAAGAAAATCTTTTAAGTGAAAATCTGTTTCAGCGTCGCTTCATTCGTTCGCAACCACTGAAGAATGTCCCCGACAATATCGCTCATAGAGCGTGTCGGCTGCCAGTCGAATGCGCGCGCTGCCTTGCTATAGTCTGAAAGATAGAGCGGGATGTCCACGGAGGACGTGTGCGTTTCGGAAGAGATGGGAACGCGATGGCCGACCATCTCCTGGCAGAGCGCGGTCAACTCGCATAAAGAGGTTGAGACCGCAGGCCCGCCGCCGACATTGTAAATCTCGCCGTTACAATCATCCAGCCTCTCTAGTTGCTTTGAGATGAGCTCGAAGAGGTCCGAAGGATGCAGCAGGTCGCGCACCTGTTTGCCGCCGCCGCCAAAGCCCGTGTACTTGAGAGGCTTGCGAAAAAAATGTTGGGCCACCCAGAGGGTGAAAACTCCCTGGTCCACTTTACCGAACTGGCCCGGCCCCGCAATCACGCCGCACCTGTTTATCAACGCGCGCATGCCGTATAGCTCAACGTACTCCTGAATGATTATCTCCGAAGCCAACTTCGTCGCGCCATACAGAGAGCGCGGCAAATGCACGGGAAACTCTTCCGCGATGCCCTGCGACGTAACGCCGCTCCATTTCTGGTCCAGCGCGATTTTAAATCTCGACGGGCCTTCTTCCAGATTAATCTCCTTGAGAGGCCGCATCGAATAGACCCTTGAGGTTGAAAGAAAGATAAAGCTGCCCGCGCGCTTTCTCGCAAATTCAAGACAGTTGAGCGTGCCCGCGAGATTCGTTTGCAGCAGGTATTGAGGCGAGCCGCTCAAACCCGCGAGGACGCTCGGCTCCGCCGAGGCTTCGATCAATACATCAAACTCGCCTTCCAAATCATCCAGGTCGCTGCGTTGGCGTATGTCTCCATGCGCGAACTCGATGCGCTGTTCTCTGAAGACCGACAGGTTCAACTCCGCGCCGCGCCGCTTGAGATTATCAAAAGCGACTATGCGCGCGGTCGGATGTTGACGCCTGAACGAGAGGGCCAGGTTTGACCCGACAAATCCAGCGCCGCCTGTGATTAATATGTTCACAAGATTAGTTGACTGTCAGAAGCGTGATGTCCGTGAGTTTATTCTCCGGCTGCGTTTGAAACTCACTGCGGTGCGAGTTGTCATAGCAAAATTGGACTCACTTTGCAACCCGCGCCCCTTGCGCATGCAGGATTACGGCCCGTCTTGCTCAACTCCAAACGGGCGTCTATACTTGCTTCTATCATCGAACTCCCGGCAAGAGGACCGCACAGCATTTCATGAAAAATTTAGCCAAAAGGTTAGTGCCCAATTCCATCAAGCCCGTCTTGCGCCGCGCCTACGATTCCGCGCTCGCCAGCCGCTACCGCCGCCAGGTCAACGCGGCGTTGGAATCAGCCAACGCGCCCCTCTCGTTCAGTGGCCTTGAAGACGAAGCCTGGTTCTGGGCCAACACGGAGGGTTACAGGGAAGATGCGCGCTTGCGCGAATTGCTCCCCGCGATGCCTGACGATTTTACGCAGTTGAGATTCACGGGCGTGGCCGGAGACAGGACTTTGCGAGAAGGCTTCGAGGCGTACAAACTTTTCAAAGACATCTTCCAGAGGCACGGCGGCGACTTGGCCCATGCGCGCGTCCTGGACTACGGCTGCGGCTGGGGCCGCATCATTCGTTTCTTTCTCAAAGACGTGGAGCCTGAACAATTGTGGGGTATTGATTGCTTTGATGAAGTCCTGCAAGTCAGCAAAGATACGAATCACTGGTGTCACTTCGAGCTTGTCAACGCCTTTCCGCCGTCCACGTTCGCAGCCGACTCCTTCGATTTAATCTACTCCTATTCCGTCTTCTCTCATCTCAGTGAAGACGCGCATCTCGCCTGGCTCCTTGAGTTCAAACGCATTCTCAAACCGGGCGGCCTCTTGATTGCCACGACGCGCAAGCGAGAGTTCATAGAGTTGTGCAGGCGTTTGAATCAAGGTGGAGATGTGGCGATACATAAGAGAGGCGTCGCGGAATCGTTTCCCGATACCGAACGCTCGTTGCTCGATTATGACGAGGGCAAATACTGCTATCATCCGGCGGGCGGCGGCGGGCCGCTCGATGGCTCCTTCTTCGGCGAGACCTGCATTCCCAAAGCGTACGTCTTGCAGCATTGGGCTAACCAATTCGAGTTTCTTGATTTCATTGACGACGAGAGATGCCTTCAGAGCGTGATTGTCGTCAAGAAAAGTTGACTATGACTGTCCAGAATTCCACGCCGATGCTGCGGCAATATCATGAATTGAAACGACAGCATCCGGGCACCATCCTCTTCTTCCGCCTGGGCGATTTCTACGAGCTATTTTTTGAAGACGCCGTGACGGGCGCGCGCGAACTTGAAATCACCCTCACGGCGCGTCACAAGGAACGCGGCACGCCTATCCCCATGTGCGGCGTCCCGCATCACGCGGTCGCGGGCCACATCTCAAAGCTCGTGCGCAAAGGCTATCGCGTGGCGATTTGCGAGCAGACCGAAGACCCCACTCTGACTAAAAAGCTGGTCCGCCGTGAAGTGGTCCGCATCATCACGCCGGGCACTGCCGTTGACCCGCAACTAATCGAAGCACGCGAGAGCGTTTACCTGGCAGCCGTCTGCGGGAGCGGCGAACGTATGGGCGCGGCATTCCTGGACCTCTCGACCGGCGAGTTTCGCGCCACCGAAGCCAATGGCGCGGAAGCATGGTCGCGCATCAGCGCGGACGTGGAATCATACGCCCCGCGAGAGATTCTCTATCCGTCATCTCTCAACATGCTCTTCAAGGGCGCGCGTGACGAAGCTGGCGCGGACTCTTCTTCAACGGCTCCGAATCAAGGTGCGGTCTTTCAAGGCGTGGCCCTGACGCCGCTCGATGACTGGTTGTTCACTGAAGAGTCATGCGCCGCGCTCCTGCGCGAACAGTTCGGCGCGCTCTCACTGGCTGGTTATGGTCTTGAAGGAAAGTTTGAGGCCGTGCGCGCGAGCGGAGCGTGCCTGCGTTACGCGCAGGAGACGCAACGCGCCGCCGCCGCACACGTTACGGACCTCACCTACTTCGAGCCGCAGGACCATTTAATATTGGACCAGATAACTGTCCGCAACCTGGAGTTGACGGAGACGCAGGGAGCGTCCGGTCGCGGTCGCGCGCTCTTCGATGTGATTGACGAGACGATGACGGGCATGGGAGCGCGGCTCTTGCGCGCGTGGCTCTTGCGCCCGTCCGTGCGTCGTGGCGAGATAGAGGCGCGGCTCGGCGCGGTCGAAGACTTGTCGGCTTCACAGATGAACCGCGACCGCCTGCGCGCCTGGCTCAAGGAGATAGCGGACCTTGAAAGGCTCACGGGCCGTCTCAACATGGGCACGGCCAGCCCACGCGACCTCTGCGCGCTCGGTCGCTCGCTCAGTCAAGTGCCGCCGATTCGTCGCACGCTCTCCGAGTCGCAGGCATCGCTCTTGCAGATTCTTCATGAGAACACGGACGAGCTTGCGGACGTGCGCTCGCTCATTGAAAGCTCGCTTAGCGAAGAGCCGCCAGCCAAGCTCTCCGACGGCGGCGCGATTCGTGACGGCTACTCGCCCGAACTAGACGAACTGCGTCTCTTGAGCCGCAACGCCAAGCAGACCATCGCCACGCTCGAAGCCAGGGAGCGCGCGCGTTCCGGCATCTCATCTTTGCGCATACGCTACAACGGCGTCTTCGGTTATTTCATAGAAGTCTCGAAGGCCGCCGCCGCGCGCGTGCCCCCGAATTACGAGCGACGGCAAACGCTCTCCAACGCCGAGAGATACACGACGCCGGAATTGAAGGAATGGGAGACGAAAGTGCTCGGCGCGGAAGACCGCATGACGCAGTTGGAGACGGAAATCTTTCATGACCTCTGCCTCCAAATCTCCGCCCACACCAAGCGCATCCAGGCGACGGCCCGCGCGCTCTCGACCCTCGACGCGCTGCTCTCGCTGGCAGAAACGGCGGTCCGGCGTCGCTACGTGCGCCCGCACATGCACGACGGCGACGAGATAGAAATCATCGCGGGCCGTCACCCGACCATCGAAGCCCTCAGCGAAGAGCCGTTCATCCCGAACGACCTTCACATGAACAACTCGACGGATCGGCTGCTCATCATTACTGGTCCAAATATGGGCGGCAAGTCCACCATCCTGCGACAGGCCGCGCTTATCAACATACTCGCGCAGATGGGTTCGTTCGTCCCCGCCGAAAAAGCGAGCCTTCCTATACTCGATAGAGTCTGGACCAGGGTTGGAGCCTCTGATGATTTAGCGCGCGGTCGCTCCACCTTCATGGTCGAGATGACGGAGACGGCGACCATCCTGCACAACGCGACGCCGCGCTCGCTGGTCCTGCTTGACGAGATAGGACGCGGGACGGCGACCTTCGACGGCCTTTCCATCGCCTGGGCCGTCGCGGAGTATCTACACGATTCGGCTGAGCATGCCGCGAAGACTCTCTTCGCCACGCACTATCACGAACTGACGGAGTTGGCCGAGCGATTGCCCGGCGCGCAGAATTATCAGATTACCGCCGCCGAACGCGATGGCGAAGTCGTCTTCCTGCATCGCCTCGAACCCGGTCGCGCATCCAAGTCTTACGGCATAGAGGTCGCGCGTCTAGCGGGATTGCCGCCGGACGTATTGGTGCGCGCGCGTGACGTGCTGGCGCGGCTCGAACGTTACGAACTGGATGTCTTCGCCGAGGAGGACCAGGAAATCACAGCCGAGGCGAGCGCGCCCGAAGCAGAGAATGATTGGGACTCCTGGGCGTTGAACGAGGCTGGACTCAAGACGGCTGCGAGGCGCGCGCGCCAGCGTCGCATTGCCACGCAGGCGACGCTTTTCGACGCGACGAACCAGGGCCTGCTTGACGAGCTACGCGGCGTTGATGTAGAAAGCCTCAAGCCCCATGAAGCGTTGGAAATACTGGCACAGATACGCAAGCGCATCGTCTGACCGTCATAAAGGAACTTCGTCATTTTTCACATGTCTCAATCCTTAACCGCCCTGCCGCTCGAACAACAGATCGGACAACTTTTCTACATCGGATTGCCCGGCCCCGAATTGGACCAGGAAACGCGCGCCCTGATCGAAGAGGTCAAGCCCGGCGGCATCATCATCTTTGGCCGCAACGTCTCTTCGCCCGAACAACTGCGCAGCCTGCTGGACCAGGCGCGAGAGTTGCTTCCCGTTGAGCCTCTCTGCGGGATTGACCAGGAGGGCGGCCTCGTTGACAGGCTCCGGCGTATCTTTACGCCGATGCCTTCGGCGCGCACCATACGCCAGCACGGAGACCTCGCGGCGGCGCGCTCTCTGGGCCGCATCACGGGCGAAGTCCTGCGCATGCTCGGCTTCAACATGAACTTCGCGCCCGTCATGTCCATCATGACGGACGAGCGAGACCTGCTTTCCAACGGTCTCTACTCGCGCTCCTACGGTCGCTCGCCCGGCGAAGTCCTCGGTTATACGATGGTCTACATGCGCGCGCTGCAACTGACGGGCTTGATCGGATGTCTCAAACATTTTCCGGGCATCGGCGCGGGCGAAGTTGATTCGCACATGGAGATGCCGGTCGTCAATCTCTCGCACGACGCCCTCATCGCGCAAGACCTCGCGCCCTACATAGAACTGTTCCAGCGCGAGGATGACCGCGTGCGCGCGGTGATGGTCAGCCACGGCGGATTCCCCAACATAGACATCAAAACCGGACGCGCCGGAGGACTTCTCGAACCCGCCTCGCTTAGCCACGGCATCGTCACGACGCTGCTGCGCGAAGAACTCGGCTATCAACACCTGGTCGTCACAGACGATCTTGAGATGGGCGCGATTGCGCGCCACTGCGAGATTGAAGCGGCGGTCATACGCGCCTTTCTGGCGGGCGAGGATATGAACTTGATTTGTTCACGCCCGGACATGATACGGCGCGGTTACGACGCGCTCTTGATGACGGCGCGCGACGGCAAGATTCCGGAGGAACGCCTGCATGCTTCACTGCGGCGCATCGAAGGTTTCAAGGCTTTAATCAAGCCGCCGCTCCCGTTGGACCGGGAACGCTATCAACAGCTTTCGGATGAAGTGGTCCAGCTTAATCGTAAACTCAACTACACGTATGGAGGGGCGGTTTAATGCGCGCTCGAAAATGCATCACTCTCTTACTGGTCTTCGTCATCGCATCTTTCTCGTTGATGAGTTGCAAGCGCAGGAGCGATGCCTTCGTCATCGCCTATTCGGATAACGTCTCGACCTTAGACCCTATTGGCTCCACGACGGTTGATGCGGCCAGCGAGCGCATGCGCGTCCTCATGTTCAACTCGCTCGTCAGGAAGAATGATAAGTTCGATTACGTCGGAGACCTGGCGGATTATCAACGCTCCGATGACGGCCTGACCTACACCTTCACCATCCGCGACGGTGTCAAATTCCACGATGGCCGCCCGCTCACTTCCGCCGATGCCAAGTACACGCTGGACACGCTGATCTTCGGAGACCTCGCCTCGAAGTCCGGCAAGGCCGCCTCTTTCTTTGAAACCACTGACGGCAACAAACAGTCTTACATCACCAGCGTCGAAGCGCCCGACGCGCGCACCGTCGTGCTCCACCTGCGCAAACAGTTTCCGCAACTCCTGCCCAACCTCGTTCCCATCAGCATCGTCCCGCAGGGCAGCGCGGCCCAGCAGAAGGACCACCCGCTCGGCACTGGTCCATTTAAGTTTGTGAGTTGGGACCAGTCGCAGCAGGTCTTGGACCTGGAAGCCAATCAGGATTACTGGGAGGGCGCGCCGCACATTCCGGCACTGCGCGTGCGCGTCATCACTGACGCCAACGCGATGCAGGCAGAGTTGCGTAGCGGTCGCGCCAACATGGCTCCCCTGCCGACCAACCTCACCCCCGATTCCATCAAGGCGCTCGAACAAGACCCCAATTTACAGGTCAAACAATTCCCCGGCGCGAACGTCAACATCATCACCTTCAACGTGACGAGCGCGCCGCTAGACAAGGTGCAGGTGCGACAGGCCATCGCCTACGCCATTGACCGCGAGAACATCGTGCGCAATCTTTACCAGGGTCAGGCGCAGATCGCTCACTCGATTCTGCCGGAAAATTCCTGGGCCTATACGCCGGGCCAGATATATTCCCATGACCCGGAGAAGGCCAAACAACTTCTCGATGAAGCCGGTTTCCGCGACCCGGACGGCGACGGCCCGCAGATGCGTTTCCCGCAACCCATCGTGATAAAAATCAACGCGGCCAGCACGGCGGCCCGCAACGTCTCAAGCGTGATTCAGGATGATTTGAAGAAGGTCGGCATTCCCTTACAGATTGAAACGGTCGAGAACAACACGCTGAGGAGTCAACTCTTGCAGGGCCAGTTTCAATTGACCTACGGGCAGTGGGTCGGCGGCAACACGGACCCCGTCTTCTACAAAGACCTTTTTGAGAGTTCGGAGATCCCCACGAAGGACCGCGCCTCGCGCAACCGCAGCCGCTACAGCAACCGCGACCTGGACATCCTCATAGAAGAGGCCGTCAACACCCTGGACCAGAAAACAGCCGCCGTCACCTACGCAAAGGTCCAGGACATCATCAGCCGAGACCTCCCGCTCTTCCCGCTCTGGTATCAGGCCAACATCGTCGTCGCCCGCAAAGAGGTCGGCAACATCAAAGTCAGAGCCGATGGCGACTGGGAATTCGTCCGCCAGGTCACACCGTAGAGAGCATGACGGCAGGATGAGAGAACAGCTATTCGACGTCGAATAGCTGTTCTCTCATCCTTCATCTCAACGCCTTCAGACTTGCCTTTCAAGCGTTTCTCCTAATTCTTCTCTACTCACTGCGCCTTCGCGTATGAGTCTCGCGGTTGGCCCACTCGCGTCTAGAACTGTGGAGGGGAGACCGCCGGGGGCTGGTCCAGTATCAATGATGAGGTCCAGGCCGTTGGGGAAATAGTCTTCGACTTCAAGGGCAGTGCGCGCGGGCGATGTGCCCGATGGATTCGCGCTCGTGGCGGTCAGTGCGCCGCCCATCGCGCGGACGAATTCGCGTACAGGCTCGTCATCCGGAAGGCGCACGCCGATCGTGCCTGTGCCCGCCGTCAGTTCTTCCGGTATCTCTTGGCGCGCTTGCCCGACGAGCGTTATTGGACCAGGCCAGTGTCGCGCGGCGACGGCTTCAAAGAGTTTGGATTGAGCCGCCATCAAACGCTCTGTGATTGCGGCATCGCTGATGATGACGAGCAGGGGTTTACCGTCTTCCCTACCTTTTAACGCATAGATTTTTCGCAGGGCGAGAGGATTGAAGGGGTCTGCGCCGAGACCGTAAAAGGTGTCTGTGCGAAAGGCCAGGACGCCGCCCGCCGCGATTGTGCGCGCGGCCAGTTCGCGCGTCTTCTCATCATAGGGGAGCAACATCGGCTAGCGAATCTTGACGCCGTAGGCGAGGCCGTCGCCGACGGAGAGGATTTCGGCGCGCAGGTCCGGGTGATTGACGAAGCGCGTGTTGAATTCGCGCAGGGCTTCCGTAGAGGCTTGCTGGTCCGGCGAGCGAATTTCGCCCGCGACCTGTCCGCCCCAGAGGACGTTGTCCGCGATGACGACTCCGCCCGCGCGCAGCATCGGCAGAGACAAATCAAGATAAGCTGCATACTCTTCCTTGACCGCATCCAGATAGATGAGATCGAAGGTCTCCGTCAAGCGCGGCATGACTTCGAGCGCGCGGCCACGTTCTATACGGACGCGCTCAAGTAAGGAAGCACGCGAGAGATAATCGGTCGTGCGTTCTATCATCTCTTCGTTCGGCTCGATGGTCACGACGAGGCCGCCTTCCTTCATGGCCTGGGCCAGGTGAAGGGCCGAATAGCCAATCGCCAATCCTATCTCAAGCGCGCGCCGCGCGTTCATGGCCCGCGCCGTTATCTCAAGAAACTTCGCCACCTCGCGGTCCGCAATCGGGACTCTATGCGCGGCGGCATACTCTTCCATCTCCGCGATGATGCCCGTGCTGGCCGGTAATAGCCGGTCCAAATATTCCGCCTGCTCGCGTTGGATGATGGCGTCGAGACGTGCTTTCATCTATTTATTCCCGCCTGTGTGTTTTGGATTTGAAGACGAGAGACAGTCTACCCGCAAGGCTCAAGAGAGCGCAATGGTTCAGTTGTCCGATTTTTCCTGCGCCTCCGCGCCGACGGAGACGTAGCGGCGGGCGAGTCCGAGTTCGCGCAGTTTGTGTTGAAGCGATTGCCTGTGCATGCCCAGGATGGAGGCCGCGCGCGTCACGTTGCCGCCGGATTCTTCGAGGCAGCGCGCGATGTAGCGTCGCTCAAACTCTCGTCGGTCGGTGCGAAAGTCAGCCGTGAAGGGCACGCTCAGGGCATCGCCTTCTTCAGCTTCAAGGGGCGCGCGGTCGCCGTCCCGCGCTGGACCAGGAATGATTTCGTCGGGCAAATCGCGCGCGGTCAGTTCGCTTCCTTCGGCGAGGATGACGGCGCGTTCAATCGTGTTCCTTAGTTCGCGCACGTTGCCGGGCCAGTCGTATTCGACCAGACGACGAAGCGCGCTCTGGGCCAACTGGCGGACGGGCAGGTTATAACGTTCTGCGGCCTGCCGCGCGAAGGCTTCCGCGAGCAGAGGGATGTCTTCGCGTCGTTCGCGCAGGGGGGCGATTTCGACGGTCACGACGCGCAGGCGATAGAAGAGGTCCGCGCGAAAATTGCCCGCCGCTATCTCCTGTTCGAGCGGGCGATGCGTCGCGCTCACGATGCGGACGTTGACGGGAATCGAATCGTTTCCGCCGAGCCGTTCGATGCGTCTCTCTTCGAGCGCGCGCAAAAGTTTGGCCTGCACGTTCGCGCTCATGTCGCCGATTTCATCAAGAAAGAGCGTGCCTCCGTCTGCCTGTTCAAACTTGCCGCGCCTGCGCGCAGCCGCGCCGGTGAACGCGCCTTTTTCATGGCCGAAGAGTTCGGATTCGATTAACTCCGAAGGGAGCGCGGCGCAGTTGACGGCGACGAATGCGCCGCTCCTGCGCGTCGAACTGCGCTCGTGTATCTCGCGCGCGACGAGTTCCTTGCCCGTGCCCGATTCGCCGCGCACGAGAATCGTCGCGTCCGTCTCAGACACTTTTTCTATCATCGCGCGCACGCGCTTGACCGCTTCCGAATCGCCGAGCAGAGAGCCGCGCTGCGCGCCCTCCATCTCTATGCGACGGCGCAAGGAACGATTCTCGCGCCTGAGTTGGACGGTCTCGAAGGCGTTCTTGACGACGAGGCGTAGCTCGTCCAACTCGAAAGGCTTGGAGAGATAATCATGCGCGCCGCTCTTGATGGCCTCGACCGCCATGCGCTCCGAGCCGTGCGCGGTGATGAGGATAACGAGGGGCGTCTCGCCTCTTGTCGCGCCGAGTTCCTGCAAAAAATCGAGCCCGCTCGCGCCCGGCAGATTGACATCGAGCAACAACACGTCCTGCCGTTGTTGGCCCAGAGGCGAGCGCGCCGCCTCCACGCTGTCGGCCTCCGTTATCTCATAACCGAACCCGCTCAACGCGCGCCGCATCCCGTAACGCGCGGCCTCTTCATCATCAACGATGAGCAGGCGCAACGCTTCATCATTCGTCTCTTCATTCATCATCGAAAATTCTCCGCTCCGCTTTTCATCAGCACATGCTATGCCAGAGAGCAAGCCGGAAGTAGGAATTGTGAAGGATGAGAGGAGAGCTATTCAATGTTCAATAGCTTGCCTGTCATCTCTCATCCCTTCCGACTTCATCATTACGACTTGCTCTTGCAGGCGCAGTTCAAAGCGTGCGCCCTCGCCGTTCGTTGAAGGCAGAAGACGCGCAGTGCCTCCCGCTTCCTCCATGCGTTTGCGTACAATCGAGAGGCCGAGGCCGGTCCCGCGCTGGCGCGTCGTGAAGAAGGGTTCCCAGATGCGCCCTTGCAGTTCGGTGGGAACGCCCTGGCCCGTGTCCGTGACGGTGATGACGGGTTCTTGAAATTCCACGCGCGCTTCGACCGTCACGCGACCGCCCGCCGGAGTCGCCTGGATGGCGTTGAGCAGGAGGTTTGAGAGAGCGTCGCGCAGGGCTGCGGCAGAGCTACCTTCAAGCTCCCTGTGAGTCTCTGCGCGGCAATCGAGGGAGACGCCGCGCGCGCTGGCTTCGACTCTGAACAGTTCGACGATGGCGTGCGCGAGGTCATCCATCCTCGACGGAGCGATGGCTGGCGGCGCGCTCCGCGCAAAGCTTAGAAGCTGCGTCACGCTGCGGCTGAGGCGGTCCGTCTCGCCGACGATGAGAGACAGGTCGCGCGCGTAATCGCCCGTCAATCGTTCGTCCTCGCGCATGACCTGCGCGATGGACTTGATGGCTGAGAGAGGGTTCTTGACTTCGTGCGCGATTGTCGCGGCCATGAGGCCGAGCGTGGCGAGGCGTTCGCCCTGCGCCAGCCTGCGTTCAAGCCGCACGTTCTCTTCCACCAGTCTGCAATCTTCAATCGCTATCGCAATCTGTCCCGCCAGGACTTCGAGCACCGCGCGCGCGTCATTCGTCAAGACATCCGGCGCGGCGTCTATCAACATGAGGCCCACGGTCCTGTCTTCACGACGCAGGGCATACGCTATCTCGTAATCGCGTTCGCGCAAGATGGCTTCGTCTTCAATACTGGTCCAGTTATTTACAGAGGCGAGCTCTATGACATGCTCAACCCAGCGCGTCACTTCTTCGACGGTCTCTTTCTTCTGCTCAACATCGTCGTCCATGAAAGCCAGGGCGTCGGCCTGTTCCGCCGCGTCGCTGCTGCGCTCATAAACGATGAGGCGCACGCGGCGCAGGCCCAGGGAGGCTTCGGTCCTCTCTTCGACAAAGCGGAGCAGTTCGGGCAACTGCTTGTACTTCCCGGCGTGCGAGCCTATGCGCGCGACGACATCCCTATAGAGCGCGGCCTCTCGCTCGAAGAGTTTGTGAAAACGCTTTTCGAGCCACGCGCGCAAGGGGGCCGCGCCGAGCGCGAGCGCGAGTATCAAGAGAGTTTCCACGACGCCTGCGCGCAAACCGTAACGCGCCGTCAGCCAAGCCCCGATGGTCCTGATACCGTAAAGATAAAGGACCAGAATAACGCCCGCGAAGGTCGCCACGATGAGGCTGTCGCGGATAATCAATTCGAGAAGGCGATAACGATAGATGTAGTAAGCCAGCAGCGCGGACGGCAGCAGCGAGCCTAGATTAGCGAGCGTCTTGAGATAGAGGCCGAGCGTCGTTCCTTCGCCGACTCCGACCGCAATCGCGCCGAGGATGAACAGGCCGATACAGACGAACGAACCGGCGAGAGCGCGCATGATGCGCCGCTCGCTGAGGCTCTCCGTCTTGAAAGAGATAAGCAGGTCCGTGACCGCTATGAAGCAGAGCACGTAGAAGGCCCAGAGCGCGAAAGGCAGCACGAAGGGCTTCTGCTTTTCGATCATCGGCGCGTACGGCCCCTGCCAGATACGCGGCACCGTGATGAAGAGAAAGAGCGGCGGAATGTAAGAGAGATAGACGCGCGCCTTCTCCGTCAGAGTAAGGGGACGCTCCTGCGCGTTGGCCCACAAATGCAGGTGGACGTGCAGCAGGAAAGAGTAAGAGAAGGTGATACTGATGACGGCCAGCGCGTCCGCCAGTCGCAACAACGTCACCCATCGCTCGCGGTCGAGTCCGAGCAAGCCATGCAGCACAGGCACGAGCGTGCTCGCATGCCACACGCCGATCCCGATAGCCAGCGCGAGAAGAACGCGCTCCATCCTCCCCAACCCCCGCGCCTGCCTCAACAACAACGCCCCCAACCATAACGACAACACAGCCCCCGTGCCATAACCTATGAGTTGTGTAATCTCAAGCGGGGACATAATCAAGAGCAGGAAGTCAGGAGCCAGGAGCCAGAAGTAAGAGACCGGCTTTCAACATGAAGAGCATGCTATCGCTTTTCTTCTGGCTCCTGACTCCTGGCTCCTGACTCCTGTTTTACTGTTGCCCTGCGGCTGATTGCTGGGCTGTGTTGGCGGAGATGGTGATTTCGGTGCGGCGATTGCGCAGGCGGCCTGCGGGTTTGGTATTGGGGGCGATAGGGTTGGCCGCGCCCATCCCGTTGGCCTGTATGCGCGCGCCGTCAACGCCCGCCGCCGAGAGCGTGTCCGCGAGCACGCGCGCGCGATCCTGCGTCAGTTGTTGTAACGCGGCCTCGTCGCCGCGATTATCTGTGTAGACTTCTATGACTATCTGGTAGTCCGGGTTGTTTGCGAGAAGCGCGGCGAGCGGTTCGAGTTTGGGGGCAGCCGTCGGCGCCAGGTTGCTATCGCGCGCGCCGGTCCAGAGAGTTTCAGGAAGGACGAGTTGGAGGCCGCGCGCGGTCTCCTTGACAGCGCCGAAGCGAGAGAGGGTTTGCTTGAGCGTGGCGGCTGACTCGCGCTGCTGCGCGTTCTTCTGCTCGGCGGCTTGGCGCGCTTGCTCCGCGCTTCTCTCGCCCTCTATGCGCGCCAGTTTGACTTTCGCATCCTCGCCTTCTGCGCGCACGGTTTGCAATTCATCGCGCAGTCGCGCGACTTCCGTGCGCAGGTCGCGCAGTTGTTCGTTCGCGCTGCCGAGGTCGCGGTCAGCGAGTTCGCGCCCGCGCGTCTCCTTGTCCAGCGCGGCCTGTAAATCAGCGATGCGTTTCTCGGAAGTGGCGGCTGATTCTTCGGCGGTGCGGACGGCCTCATCACGACGCGCTATCTCTTCGCGTCGCTGGCGAGCGGTGCGACGCCCCTCGGCAGTCTCTTCCGCGCGCGCTCCGAGGCTGATGGCGCGGCGCGCGATGGCGTCAGTCTCCGCCTCCGATTGTTTCAGACGCCAGGCGTTCTCGGCCTGTTCGAGGGCGGCCTGCGCTTCCTTCAATTCATCCGTAGCATCACGCTCCGCGCCATAATACCGCGCGAGGTTTATCGCCTGACGCGCGCCGAGCAGAGATGTGGGCATTCTTCGCAAGTCCGCGTCAGCGAGGTCAGGCACGCGCGTGTCGTTGAAGTAGTCGCTTGAGTTGCCAAGATAATTAACGTTGGCGGTGGCTATCTCGGCGTCGCCCGGCCTGGTCGGCGGCAAGTTTTCGAGGACGACCATGCGGCTCGGCCCGCGCACTAGAAAGTGCGGCTCCGCCGTCACGATGAGCGCGAAGGTTTGCAGAGGCGTCGTCACGTCGAGTTTTGAATTGACGATAAAGCTGCCGCCGCGTTTAATCTCGCCCAGGTTATCCACGCGCCCCTCCGGCGAGATGGCCCACAGCACATAGGTCGTGTAGACGCCGCCGAGTTCATAAGCGCGCGGCAGATTGTCTATGCTCAATTCGACGCGCGTGCCGCGACGCCCCGCGCGTCGCACTTTGGCCTCGCCCGTCAGGCGCGGCAGCCTGGTCGTGCCGCGAAACTTGACGTTCACGGTCTGGTCCAGAGGATAGGTGATGGCGACAGACTGCCTGGGCAGATCGCTCTGCGCGTGGGCGAGCGTGGCGGCAAAGAGAAGTATGACGGGGAGAAGAACGAGGCGGCGAAAGAGTGGGCCTGAAGAGTTCATGTGGCGAGTACTCCTTATAATGATGAACCTGGTGCGGGAGAGAACGTGCGTCTTTGTCATGAAAACGAATGTCACAATGCATCGGATGCACTACGGATGCGTTAATGTTGCCGAAGGATGCGAAAAGGGTCAAGCGGTGAGAGGCGTAGAGGATTAGTAAGCCTGCTCTTGAGTGTCAGGAAGACTGAGATTCACCACAGAGACACAGAGGGCACAGAGTTAGCACAGAGGCTCGAATTTCTCTGTGTAAACTCTGTGCCCTCTGTGCCTCATGTGGTGAATATTACTTGTCATACTCTCAATTGGAAATTGCTCTTAAGATGAAGCGGCCTTGCGGTCAGCGATGAACTGCACGAGCGCGACCGCGATGGCGCACAGGAGCAATATGTGTATGAACCCGCTCTTGTGAAACAGCCCCCAACTCACGGCCCACACGACGAACAGCAGAGCCGCGACAATCCATTGCGCCATCAACCAGACTCCTTCCGAACTCTCTTTCTACAACACTATCGTCCAGCGACTTTGACGGAGCCGTTGGGCAATCCGACGGCGCGCAAGGTCGTGTGCGAAGAATCGCTGCCGACCAGATAAGCTATTGAGCCGCCCGCGAGCGGGGCCGTCACGAGCGAGCGCAGGTTGCCCGTCGCCTGTCCGGCAGAGGTCGCGCCCGGCTCTTCGGCTCGCCAGATGAGCGCGCCGTCGCGTCCCGAAAATCCGAGGGCGAAGGTTGAACCGGCGGCGACCAGCACATCCAGCGTGCCATCTTGATTCAGGTCCGCGAACGCGGCGGAGGCGGCGTCGGTCGCGCCCTTCGTGTACCACTTGATTCTGCCGTCGTCGCTGCCTATGACGACGATGACGCCTTTGCGCGTCAGCATGACGACTTCGGTTTTGCCGTCGCCGTTCAGGTCAGTAGCCGAGAGCAGCCCGCGCGGCGAGTCATCTTCGGTCGCAATCTGACCGAGCGGGCGTAGCTCTGTCGCATCAAGAGAGATCAAACTCTTCTCAGTGCCTATCAAGAGCAACGCGCCGTACGGGCCTCCTTCCACGATGAGCGGCGGCGTCGTAATGGCCGTGTCCATCTTGATGGAACGCATGCGCTCGCCGTTCTGGTCGCGCATGTCGAGCACGCCGCCCTTGAGCGCGAGCACGACGCCGCGCGTCTCCTTGATATTAAAAGGCACGGGAGCGCCGATGAGCGCGCCGTCAAGTTTCCTGTTCGATTCGATTTTCCCCGTCGTTCCATCCAGGACCAATAATGAGGAGGCGTCATCCGAACCCGTCACGATGTAAATAGCATTCCCTTCATCCTGCGCGACGGCCCCGCTCAACGCGCGTTCATTCAACGGCGTGCGCCACAACTCGCGCCCGTTCGTTCCACTCAAAGCGCGCACGCCGCCATCGTAAGCGACGAGCAGATTCGCCAAGCCGCTCGCCGTCTTGAGCGGCAGAGGATTGAAAGGAGGGATGCCGCCGCCGCCCGTGGGCTCGCCGCGACGCGCGCCCGGCCTGTAACGCGCGCTCCACAAAGAGACGCCGGTTCCTCCGTCGAGCACATAAACCATCCCGTCCGCGTTGACGCCCGCGAGGTCAAAACTCTCCGCGTTGCGCAGGTGCGCGGCGACGGGCTGCATAATCTCGCCCGTCACAGTGCGCCAGCCGGAGTTCGCTGGCGGCATGATGAGAGCCGCGCGTCGAACGGGAGTCGGCGTCGGCTGCGGAGTCCTCACAGGCGTCGGCATCACTCTCGGCGTCGGCGTCGTTCTAGGTGTTGGTGTCGGCATCGCTGTCGCGGTCGCCGTCTCAACCGCCGGCTCTTGCACTTGCATCTGCTGCGGAGGCGAATACCTTCCCGTCTCGCCTACAGCAGGCGCGACGCGCCAGAAGTAAGAGCCGCGCGGGAGTTCGGTCAACTGGTAGTCGTTGCCCATCACGATGCGGTCGAATACTATGTCTTTGAACCTGCGGTCGTGCGCGACCTGCAACCTGTAACGTTTGACGCCAGGCTTTCCCGTCCATTGCAGATGCGCGCGCGGGGCGGTCTGCGCCTGCGCGAGAAAGATTGTGGGCGAACAGACGAGCAGGAAGAGCGCAAGCAGCGCGTTGCGAATGAGCGAGGGGCAGCGTTGTTGCATAGCAGGTGATGTTGGGAAAGGACGCTGGGACGCCCTTTGAAATTGCGCTTATGGCGCTTCGTTAAGTTTGTATCCGACGCCACGCACCGTCAGCACGTAATGCGGATTCTTCGGGTCCGCTTCCAACTTTTTACGCAGGCGGTTGATGTGCGGGTCTATGTTGCGTTGATAGCCTTCGTACTCGGTGCTCCAAACCTGGTCCAGTAAAGCGTTGCGCGACCAGGCGCGGCCCGGCTCCGAAGCGAGCAGTTCCAGAATCTGAAATTCAAGCGGCGTCAAATCCACCACCGCGCCGCCGCGAGAGACTTCGTGCCGACGCCTGTCAATGACTAAGTCTCCGACCGCGATTCTCTCGCCGTCATGTGCGGGCGACTGTAGGCCCGGCGCGCGGCGCAGGAGGGCTTCGACGCGGACCTCCAATTCTCTAGGGCTGAAAGGCTTCGCCAGATAATCATCCGCGCCCGCCTCGAAACCCGCGACCTTATCGTCAACGCCATCGTGGGCCGTCAAAAACATCGCGGGCGTCTGGACGCCTCGATCACGCACGCGCCTTAATAACTCAAGCCCGGTCATCCCAGGCATCGCCACGTCGAAGATGAAACAATCGAAGCGACCCGAAAGCGCAGGCTCTATCGCTACCGGGCCGCTCTCCTTCTCTTCGACCTCGTAACCCAGGCGACGAAAATACTCCGCCAGCAACAGGCGCATGTCCGCGTCGTCATCAACTATCAATAATCGCTTAGCCATACCTTTGTTTGATCTTCTTCCGGCTCGCTCTTTCGCGTCTTCAGTATATACAAATATATCGGTTTTATTATAGCCCAGTTACACTTCCATTGCGTCATAATTTCAACTTGAGTTGAGTAGTATCTTTCATCTTTCCGCCTTCTGCCTTCCGACTTGCTCTTGACGTTGCTCGGTTCGGGTCAGTATATTTTTCATTTACTGACAACGGGCGTCCGAGACGATACCCCTTCCTGAGCAAGTCGAGTCACAGAGCGAGCGCGCGAGTTTTGAATGCACGATCTTCGGCGACTATTAAAATATCTCAAGCCTCATTGGGGAACGTTCACGCTGGCGACCTTTTCGATGCTCGTGGTCGGCCTGCTGGAAAGCGCCATCGGCGCGCTCATCGTGCCCATCTTCGACCAGGCTTTCGCGCAGGGCGGAGGCGGGCGTCGCACCAACACGCTCTTCGCGCTACAGAGATTGATTCCCGGCTCCGGCCTCGCGGCCTGGCGGGCCATCGCCATCCTGCTGCTGGTCTTCACCGCCGTGAAGGGCGTCGCGGAATATTTCTCGACTTACCTGATGGCGCGAGTGGGCCAGGAATCCGTGCTCAAGTTGAGACAGGACTTGTACGGCCATGTGCTCGCGCAGAGCGCGAGTTTCTTCGAGCGTCACAGGACCAATTATATCGTCTCGCGCCTGGTATCGAGCGCAGCCGCGATTGAGGCCGCCGTCACCGCCACCTTGCGCGACATGATTCGTGAGAGCTTTACCCTGATAGCTTTTCTCTCAGCCTCCTTCTATTACAACTGGCGATTAACGCTCGGATCCTTGCTCATCGCTCCCATCATCGCTGTGCTCACGGCGCGCTTCGGCAGTTCGCTCAGAAAGTTGGCCCACGAATCATTCGAGGGCAACAAGCTGTTGACGGACACGGCGCAGGAGGCGCTCGCCAACCAGAACATCGTCAAGGCTTATCGCGCGGAAGAGCGCGAGGAGCATCGTTTTAAAAAGGTCGCGGAGCGCATCGTTTATTACAATTTGCGTTCGGCGCGTCTGCTCGGCCTGCACTCGCCCTCGATAGAGATGATCGGCGTCATCGCCGTCGTCATCCTGCTCTTCTTCGGCCAGCGCGAGATTGAAGCGGGGCGCATGAACGCCGCGCAGTTTTTGACCTTCATCTTCTTTCTCTTTCGCAGCTACGACCCTATGCGCAAGCTCTCGCGCCTTCACACGAGCATGGAGCAGGCGCTCGCCGCCGCGCGTCATGTCTGGGACGTGATGGACGAGCGGGCGCAGATTCCGGAAAAGCCGGACGCGGTCGAACTCGCTCAGCTTCGACGAGAGATAGAGTTGCGCGATGTCTCCTTCGGCTATTCGGACGAGACCAAGAGCGTCTTGCGCGGAGTCAGCCTGCACATCCCTGCGGGCGCGATGGTCGCGCTCGTAGGCGAATCGGGCGGCGGCAAATCAACGCTCACCAAGCTGCTCTCTCGTTTTCACGACCCGCAGAGCGGGGCCGTGCTCTGGGACGGCACGGACCTGCGCGACGCGACGCTCTCAAGCCTGCGCCGCAACCTCGCACTCGTCACGCAGGAGACCATCCTCTTCAACGACACGGTGCGTTATAACATCTCTTACGGACGCCCCGACGCGACCGAGGCGGAGATTGAGGAAGCGGCGCGCGTCGCCTTCGCGCACGATTTTATCAAGGAGCTTCCGCAAGGATACGAGACGATTGTGGGCGAGCGCGGCGTCTTTCTTTCCGGCGGCCAGAGGCAGCGACTGGCGATTGCGCGTGCGGTGCTCGTGGACGCGCCCGTGCTGATTCTGGACGAAGCGACCTCCGCGCTTGATGCTGAATCCGAGCGGTTGGTCCAACGCGCGCTCGCCAACTTGATACGCAATCGCACGACCATCGTCATCGCTCACAGGCTCTCAACGATTCGCCGCGCCGATACCATCGTCGTTATGGAAAATGGCCGCATCATCGAAATGGGCAGCCACGGGCAACTGCTCGCGCAGGGCGGGCACTACAGGCATTTGTACGAGCTACAGTTCGCTGATGAAGAGGAGGAGACAGTGACAGAAGTTGGTGGATAGTGCTCAGGGGTTAGAAAAGATAGCTTGCTTTTCTCTGACCACTGCCTATTACTACTGGCCTCTGGCCTCTACACTTATGAAATCCATGACAGGGTTCGGGCGCGGGTCTGCGGCGGGCGAGCATTTCAACGTGGCCGTTGACCTCAAGACCGTCAACAATAGATTTCTGGATGTTCACATGCGCTTGGGAGCAGAGCTTTCGGCGGTCGAAGCTCTCGTCAAACGTCGCATCTCAGCGAGGCTCTCGCGCGGGCGCGTGGACACCAACATCACTTTCGAGCGCACGGGCGAAGTCGCCTATGAATTGAATCGCCCGCTCATCGCCGGGTTCATCACCGCGTTGCGCACTATGCAACAGGAGTTCGCGTTGACGGGCGAGCCTGACATTAACATCATCGCTCGCTTGCCCGGCGCGATGCAGCCCATGCGCGACGGCATCAGCGACGAAATGATAGCGGGCGTCGAGCAAGCCGTTGACGAAGCCCTTGATGAGTTGGAGCAGATGCGCACGCGCGAGGGCGAGGCGTTGGCCGCAGAGATGCGGACCAGGCTTGATGAGATAGAGCAGCACATCCCAGTGGTCGAGGGCGCGGCGGGCGGGTTGGTCGAAGCCTATCGCGGGCGGCTGCAAAAAAGAATCGGAGAGTTGATAGCGCGCGAAGGCCAGAGCATGGAAGTTGACCCCGGCAGGCTCGCGCAGGAGGTGGCCTATCTCGCTGACCGCAGCGACATCAGCGAAGAGATAGCTCGCCTCAAGAGCCACGTCTCGCAGTTTCGTGAAGCGATAGAGAGCGAGGGAGAGACGGGCAAGCGGCTCGACTTTATCTTGCAGGAATTGAACCGCGAGGCCAACACGGTCCTCTCCAAGTCAACCGATATGACGATTAAGGACGCCGCGCTCGCCATCAAGGCGGCGGTCGAAAAGTTGCGCGAGCAAGTCCAGAATGTTGAGTGAGACACACAGCCAGCGCGAGGCGCGAGGCGCGCGTGAGACGGGCGGCGCGCGCGGAATGCTCTTGATTGTCAGTTCGCCTTCGGGCGGCGGCAAGGGCACGTTGATTCAACGGGTGTTGAAAACAGTGCCTAATGTTGGCTATTCTGTATCGTTTACGACGCGCGCGCCACGCCAGGGTGAGAAGGCTGGACGCGATTATCATTTCGTTTCCACAGAGACTTTCCAGCAGATGGTTCAAGAGGACGGCTTTCTAGAATGGGCCATCGTTCACGGCAATCTCTACGGCACAGGGCGCGAGCAGGTCTTGCATGAGCTTTCCCTGGGGCGAGATATTATTTTAGAGATAGACGTGCAGGGCGCGGAGAGCGTGCGCAGGCTCGCCCCGGAAGCGGTCGGCGTCTTCATCCTGCCGCCGTCGTTTGAAATTTTGCGCCAGCGTCTGACGCGCAGAGGCTCCGAGCGCAAGCCGGATTTGGACCTGCGGCTCAGGAATGCAAGCGGGGAGGTTTTACGTTACAGCGAATTCGACTACGTGGTGATTAATGACGAACTGGAACGCGCGGCGGCGCAACTGGCATCCATCGTATATGCTGAAAGAGCGCGGCGCGAGCGTCAGGAAGAGGAAGTCAGGCGCGTGCTCGCAAGTTTTCCGCCAGCCGGGCAGGAGTCTTGAAGGGCTAGAGTGCGAGCGTCAATATCATCTTAATAAATTAAGCATCCCAGATTAAACCGGCGTGGAGGTCCGCAATCAAATTATGCCTAAAGCAGTAGAAGCAACCGCAGAAGAGATTCAGGAGACCGTGCAACCTGAGATTGACTCGAAGTACCGTCTCATCATCGTCGCCGCCAAAAGAAGCAAACAGCTTCAACGCGGCGCACGCCCACGCATAGACATAGACCCACAGAAACACAAACCCACACGCATCGCCCTGGAAGAAGTCACGCGCGGCAAAGTTGACTTCACCATCACGGAAGAAAAGTAAGAGCAGGAGCTA
The DNA here is from genome assembly GCA_034665545.1 of Blastocatellia bacterium. Taxonomy (GTDB): domain Bacteria; phylum Acidobacteriota; class Blastocatellia; order Pyrinomonadales; family Pyrinomonadaceae; genus DASYML01. The sequence goes on along the minus strand of JAXDFO010000116.1, from coordinate 2,799 downwards.
GAAGGAAAAGCAATAGCATGTTCTTCATGCTCAATGCTGTTCTCTTCATGATGAAGGCTCTTCTCTTCATTCTGGCTCCTGGCTCCTGACTTCTGGCTCCTGCTCTTCACATCCCTATGTAATCGGGACCGCCGCCGCCTTCGGGTGTGACCCAGTTGATTATCTGGTAGGGGTCCATGATGTCGCAGGTCTTGCAGTGGACGCAGTTTGAAAAGTTGATTTGCAGGCGACGCTTGCCCGTCGCGGGGTCGTCAACCATCTCGTAGACAGCCGCCGGGCAGAAACGCTGGCAAGGGTTGCCATACTCTTCCGCGCAACGCGTCGCGCAGATGTTCGTGTCCAGCACGTGCAGGTGAACGGGTTGGTCCTCGTCATGCTTGACCGCCGCGTGATAGACATCCGTGAGCTTGTTGAAGGTCAGCTTGCCGTCGAACTTCAACCCGTTATAACGCTGCTCTATGTTGTCTCCTTGATAGCCGTAGGCGGAGAGTTTTTCCAACGCCTCATGCCCAGGCTCCGCGCTGGTCCTGTCGAACAATCCCCACGAACGACCGCCCGTGATGAATTGCAACCCGGCATTCGCCAGCCCTAGCCAGCGACCGTGACGAAAGCCCGCGTGAAAATTTCTCACCTTTCGTAGCTCCGTCATAATCCAGCTTTCGTTGACGAGTTGTTCATAACGCTGCAACCGCTTCGCGGAAAAATCCTTCGCCAGGAGCGCGTCGAAGATAGCTTCTGCGGCCAGCATCCCGCTCTTGATAGCCGTGTGGATGCCCTTCAAGCGTTGCGAGTTGAGAAAGCCCGCGCAGTCTCCGACCAGCAAGACTCCGTCCGCGTAGATTTGCGGCATCGCATGGAGGCCGCCCGCCGCGATGGTCTTCGCGCCGTAACGCATCAGCTTGCCGCCATCGAGTAATCGGGCCAGGAATGGATGCTGTTTGAATCTTTGAAACTCCGCGTGCGGGTCAAGCAAAGGGTCTCTGTAATCGAGGCCCGTCACGTAGCCTATGTTGATGATGCGATTCTGCATCCCGTAAATCCAGCCGCCGCCGTAGGTCTTCGCGTCCGAAGGATAGCCGAGCGTGTGCGTCACGCGCCCCGCCGGATAACGGTCGTCCGGCAACTCCCACAATTCCTTGATGCCCAAACTGTACACCTGCGGCTCGCGCCCTTCGTTCAGATTCAGACGCTGCGAGAGTTGCTTTGTCAGCGAGCCTCTGGGCCCTTCGCCGAGCACAGTCACCTTCGCCAGCAGGTCCACGCCCGGCTCGAAATTGGACTTCGGCTTGCCCTCACGGTCAATTCCCTTATCGCCCGTCCGCACGCCCACGACGCGGTCCTGCTCGTCGTAAAGCATCTCCGCGCCCGGAAATTCGGGGAAGATATTAACGCCCGCCTCCTCGCATTTCTCTCCGAGCCATGCGACCAGACGATTCAAAGAGACTATGTAATAGCCATGATTTTTAAGCGGCGGCGGGGTCAGGGGAGAACGTATCGCTCGCTTCTCAGTCAGGTATAGAAAGTAGTCGTCGTTGACCTTCGATTCGAGCGGCGCGCCCTGCTCCGCGAAATCCGGCATCAACTCTTTGAGCGCGCGCGGGTCCATGACCGCGCCCGACAGCATGTGCGCGCCGACGGACGCGCCCTTCTCAATGACGCCGATCTCAATCTCTCCGAGCGGCTCGCCCTCGCGCTCGCCCTTCGCCACGGCTTCGTCATGCGCCTTGATGAGCCGCGCCAGGTGCAACGCCCCGCTCAAGTTCGCCGGGCCCGCGCCGACAAAGACAACATCCATCTCCAGACTTTCACGTTCCATCTATCAGACTCCAATAATCGGTCTTCTCGCGTGTTCACAAAAAAAATGAATCACCATTCATTTTTCAGTATAACAAAAGAGAGGCCGAAGCCGAAACCGCGCGCCCTTGCTCGGAGAGCGATTCCGCTTCCAAGATTTTGTCAGGCTGGTGTAAACTGCCCTCTGTACATAGAATCCCCCATGATGCTCAAACACCGTTCGCATACAAAGAGCCTGTTGTTCGTCGCTTGCCTGCTGTCAGTCTCGCTCACGACCGCCGCGATTCTGTCTCAACGTCAACGCCTGCGAAAACTGTTCACCCCCGCGCCCTCTTTCAAAGAGAATCGCATGAACAGTTTTCCGCCGGTCATCCTCTGGGCCTGGGAGCGGCCCGTCGCGCTCGACTTTATAGACACGCGCGAAGTGGGCGTTGCCTTTCTCGCCAAAACGATTTATCTACGCGGAGAGCGGACCATTAAACGCCCGCGACTGCAACCCTTGAGCGTCCCGCAGGGCACTGCGCTCATCGCCGTCGCGCGCATCGAGTCGGACAGGCGAGAGCCGCCGCGTTTGTCTTCGGAGCAATTGGACCAGACCGCAGGCGAGATTGCGTTGTTGGCCCAACAACCGGGCGTCGCCGCCATTCAAGTTGATTTTGATGCCAGCTTAAGCGAGCGAGACTTTTATCGAGGGCTGCTGATAGAGCTTCGCCGTCGCTTGCCCGTGCAAATCCCGCTCTCCATCACGGCCCTCGCATCATGGTGCACGCATGACGACTGGCTCACAGGGCTGCCGGTGGACGAAGCCGTGCCGATGCTCTTTCGCATGGGAGTGGATCAGCGACAAATCGTTTCATATCTCAACACGGGCGCGCGATTTCGTCCCGCGCTCTGCCGCGACAGCGCGGGAATCTCCACCGACGAGACTTTACTAACGATGCCAACCACAAAACGTCTTTACGTCTTCAGCACAACGGACTGGTCGCCCGTCACCGTCCGCCACAT
>JAXDFO010000115.1:0-2913 GCA_034665545.1 Blastocatellia bacterium | reverse complement strand
CGCGTTGAAGGCGTCCGCCGCCGCGCTCGTGCCGAAGTAGTAAGCGAAGACTCGCTGGCGAACGAGTCCGACGATGCGGCTCAGGAGAATGCCCGCGCCGACGAGAAAGGCAAACTTGCCGGTGCTGCCCTGTCGTTCGCGGCGCGCGTTCTTTTGGTCTCCGGCGGTCTCAACGGGGATGGCCCCGACGGGAATCTCCGTTTCGCCCGCGATGACGCCCGGCTCCCTGCCCGTCTTCGCCTCTTCGAGTTTTACTTCGCCGGTCGCGCCCGTTGGGCCAATGGGCCCACCCTGTTCATCCCTTTGCATCTATGCTTTCGCTCGTTTCCTTATCCGCGTCCGAATTCATCTTTGGTCTAAAGGTTGTAATCTTTAATCTTGGTGAGGAGCGTTTTATAGCTCACGCCGAGGGTTTCCGCCGCGCGCGTTTTATTGCCTTCGTGCATCTTGAGAGCTTCGCTTATCTTGCGTCTTTCGACGAAGCTGACGGCGCGCTCCGTGGCTTCGTTGAGCGGGCCGTCGAGGTCCAGTTCATCGAACGTCGCGGGTTCGTTCTTCTTGTTGGCCCAGAGGCCGAGGTCCGGCGGTTCGAGCGTCGCGGTGTCTGAGAGAATGCAGGCACGCTCGATGGCGTTCTCAAGTTCGCGGACGTTGCCGGGCCAACTGTGAGCGACGATTGTTTGCTCGCTTGCTTCGCTCAAGATGGCCTCGCGCCCGCGCAGTTCCTTGCCGAGTTGCGCGGCGAAGTGGCGCGCGAGCAGGAGCACGTCGCGCTCTCGCAGACGCAAGGGTGGGATGTCAACGGGGAAGACCGCGAGGCGAAAGAAGAGGTCGCGGCGAAACTCTCCGCTCTCGGCCGCCGCGCGCAAGTCTCTATTCGTCGCGGCGACGACGCGCACATCAACGGGCACGGGCGCGCGTCCGCCGATGCGGTCAACCGTCTTCTCCTCAATCACGCGCAGCAGCTTGCCCTGTACGGCGAGGGGCAGTTCGCCTATCACATCCAGAAAGACTGTGCCGCCGGAAGCGAGTTCAAACTTTCCCTGTCGGCGTTCGCCCGCGCCCGTGAACGCGCCGCGCTCATGGCCGAATAGCTCATTCTCGATCAAGGTCTCTGGAATCGCGGCGCAGTTAATCGCCACGAAGGGCTTGTCCCTGCGCGCCGAGAGATGATGAACGGCGCGCGCGAAAAGCTCTTTGCCCGTGCCTGATTCGCCGAGCAACAACACTGTCGCTTCGGTCGTGGCGACACGCTGCGTCTCGGACACTGCGCGCTTGATGACTTCAGACTCGCCTATGATGCGAGGGAAGCCGTAACGCCTGGACCACTCTTCGCGCAGCAGCATATTCTCCGTGCGCAGCCGCGCCTGTTCCAGCGCGCGCTCGACCAGCAGGAGCAGGTGATTCGAGTCAACGGGTTTTTGTAGAAAGTCTTGCGCGCCGTCCTTCATCGCTTGCACGGCCTCATCAATCGAGCCATAGGCGGTCATCAGTACGACGGGCACGAAGGGGTCCGCAGCGCGCGCGGCGTGCAGTACATCCAGGCCCGAACCGTGCGGCATGCGCAGGTCCGTGAGAATGATGCGATGCGGCGCGCGAGAAATTTCGGCGATGGCCGCGCGCGTGTCCGCCGCTTCGGTCACACTATAGCCAGCCGTCTCCAGCGTCAGGCGCAGCACGCGCCGCAAGCTATCTTTATCTTCAACCAGCAGTATGTCAGGCATGATAAATAGCAGGAGCCAGAAGCCAGGAGCCAGGAGCCAGAAGGAGTGGCATTCAACCTGAGAGCTTTTAATGGACCAGCATTCAACAGAAGATTATGCAAACGCTTTTCCTTCTAGCTCCTGGCTCCTGCCGTTCATCATTCATCGTCGGGCGTTGATGTGTCAAGTTGTTACTTTACGTGGCAGGACTATGAACTGCGCTTCACACTTCCGCGAAGCCAACAAAGGGGATGAGCGGCATCAAGCCCTGACTCGCTCAAACATCAAAGATGTGCCGGATGCTAACGAAACTGGCCCAACAGCATACTCTTCATCAACAACGCAGCATAAAACGGCAAGCGATTTAAGCCATTGCGCGCGAGCCATCATCGGTCGCGGCGCAGTGTTTGCAATGAGCGAGGGTGGGCGCGCGTCACTCCCGGCGCGTGACCCTTCCATGTTGGACCAGCGAGAGCGTTTCGGCGTCCCTGATGTAGCAGGATTAAGAACGCTTGGATGGAGTTGCGGTGCGGCTCTCCCTTCAAGCGACGGCTGCGTGATGGAACGTTAAGAGCGTGCTCGATGTGATGAACCGAGGAATCGTTCCCTCGCGCGCGGCTCCGCACGCAGCGTGCGAGCGGAACGTAAAGCGTCCCGGCGACTCTCAGGCCGCCGGGACGCCTTTATTTTTGACTTCATTAATTTGAGCCGGATTCGTACTCGTCTTTGCGACCGGCGGCAGCCGGGTCAACCTCAGTGTTGTTGAGTCGCATGGCGAGCGTCACAGGCGTGTAGGCGAAGGGGGCCGGGCCGCCGCGCGAGTTTTGAATCTCCGTGACGAGCGCGTCCTGGTTCTGGCGAAAACGCCAGACGTTGCCGTGATGGTTGAAGATGACGAAGAGAATCGTTTCGCCGCTCCGCGTTCGCATCTGTCCGACGAGCGCGCTCGCGCCGCCGTCCGTCCTGCCGAGCGTGCCCGTCTTGCCGATGACGCTGCCGCGCGAGGTGTCGGTCGTGTAACGCTTTTGCAGCGTCCCAGGGTCAACACCCGCGACCGGCATGATGTCCGAAGGCGAGAGTTGATGCTTCATCAATTCATCGCGCAAGGCCCGATAGACTTTCATCATCGCGCGCGGCGTGACGCGGTTGATGCCGAGGCCGCTCGTTGAACTGAGAGAGACTTCCGCAGGATTGATGCCGACCGTGTCCG
>JAXDFO010000114.1:0-46377 GCA_034665545.1 Blastocatellia bacterium | reverse complement strand
ATGCCCGAAGCAAAGGGGGTCACGGCGTTGCCGTTGGCAGGGTCGAGCCGACGTATCCAGCCGCTACAAAAATCTGCGAAGAAGTATGTGCCCGCGTAGTCGCTCGGAAACTGGTTGGTCGCGGGGTTGTAGAACGCGCCGCCGGTAATCGCGCAGCCTGTGGTCGCGCTGGAGCCGTGCCCGTACCAGAAAAGCGGGCTGACGAAACGCGCGTCCGTCGTCGGCCCTTCGGTCGTGGGCCAACCATAATTGACGCCCGCTCTGCCTTCGTTAATCTCTTCCCATGTATCCTGGCCCACGTCGTTGATGAACATGCGGCCCGTGCCGTTTTGAAAAGCGAAGGTGTAGGGGTTGCGCAGGCCCACGGACCAGATGGCGCGGTTGACGCCGGAGGTCGTGCCCGTGATGCCGGGAAATGAAGTCGGATTATCGGTGGGGATAGTGCCGTCGGAATTAATGCGGAGTATCTTGCCGAGCAGGTTCGAGAGCGACTGCGCGTTGGCGGGCGTGGCGTTCTCACCGACCGCGATATAGAGTTTGCCGTCCGGCCCGAAGTGCAACGAGCCGCCGTTGTGATTGCTCGCGCCGCTCAGGTTATTCAAATCGAGCAGGGTCACTTCGCTGCCCGCCACGGCCACGTCGCCGTTGGCCGTAAAGCGGCTCACGCGATTGTGTACGGCGGGCGTCGTCGCCGTGTAATAGATGTAGATGAAATGATTGCTATTGAAATTCGGGTCGAAGGCGATGCCGAGCAGCCCGCGTTCGCCCTGCGAGTCAACCGTCACTGTGAGAAACGGCGTCGCCAGTAAAGAGCCGTTCTTGATGACGCGCAGTTGGCCTCCCTGCTGGCAGACGAAGATGCGCCCGTCCGGCGCGAAGGCCATCGCCGTCGGGTTGGAGAGGCCGCTCACAACCAGCGACTCCGCGAAACCGCCCGGCAGCGTCGCGGCCATGAGAGCGGTCCTTGAGCAAAAGATTAACAGGACCAGTAACGCCAGACGGCAGACGACGCGTGCTCGTTGATGAAAGAGAAGGTTGAGCGAGCCGCGCACGCTCGTCTCTTGCGCCGCGCGGTTAGTCTTGATTTCTGAAAGCGAGGTCATACGTACTCCTTGTTCCCGACTACGACAGGCTCTGGACCATTAATCTTCCGACGATGAATTGTGGGGAGGGGACAAGCTGCGATTATACAAGAATGTACGGCGGTTGGCGATTAATGTTTTCGGGATGTTAGCGTCGCCTTCATTTGAAAATCGCTGCGAGTGATGAGACCATACGAGCGATCCTACAAATCAACGAAGATGAAATCGGGAGGCTGCAATCATGGAAATTGATATTGACAAGGTCGTGACACAAGAGAAAGAGGGCGAGCCTGCGCCCATAGACCAGGTCGAAGCGCGAGTTGAAGCCGAGATGAAACGCGCCGAAGGCCGCGCCAAAGAGAGCGTCGCACAGGGCCTGCAAAACGAAGCCCTCGAACAAGAGGGCCGCCAACTAGAGCAGGACGCCGAACGCGAACTCGAACAACAACGAGAGCAGGGATGAAGAAGAACAGGAGCCAGGAGCCAGGAGCCAGGAGCCAGAAGTAAGAGCAGAGCCTTCAGCATGAAGTGCATGCTATCGCTTTTCTACTGGCTCCTGGCTCCTGGCTTCTGGCTCCTGTCTTTACCCTTGCTTTTCGTTGAGCGCTTTCTCGATGGCTTCGCGTAGTTTGGGTGGAGTCGAGACGGGGCTGTAGCCCTCGAAGTGTCCGATGATGCGGCCATCGCGGGAGATGAGGAAGCTCTGCGGGATAACACCGCGTCCACGGGTCATCTGGACCAGAGGGGCGGCGAGGCTCCCGTCATCATAAAGCATCGTGTAATCAACCTTCTGCTCTTTCACGAAGTCCTTGACTAACTCAATGTCCTGGTCGTTCGCCTGCGTCGCCAGCCCTATCACTTCCAGCCCCTTGCTCTTGTACTCCTTGTGCAGTTGGACCAACTCCGGCGTCTCCTGGCGGCACGGCCCGCACCAGGTCGCCCACATATTCACGATTATAACCTTGCCCGAATAGTCCGAGAGCTTATGCGACTTGCCTTCTATGTCCGTCAGGGCCATGTCGCGCAGGTTGGCGGGCAGGACCATCGCTTCGGGCGCGGGCGCGGCGGCGGGCGCACTCTGGCGCACCGTCACGGTCGGCTTCGCCCCGTTCGCGTTCGCGGGATTATTCGCCACCGTATTGCCGCCCGTTCCCTTCGGAGAGACGCCGCAACTGTTGAGGCCGAAGGCTGCCAACAAGGCTAAGACGATGAACGTGAGCGCGAGTCGCGGAGTGGTCCAGAAATTCTTCAGGGGCTGACGTGATTGTGGAGCAGTCATGATGATTAAACTTCCTTTTCTACAAAGAGAACTCAAATGGCCCGCTACTCACGGACGCTGAAGGTGGCGATGCGCGCGAGGTCCGAACCGATGAAAGCATACTCGCCGAGTTGGAGCGGTTCGCGCCCCCAGACTTCCATGTAAATCATACCACCATCGCGCGCCAGAACGCGGTAATGCGGCTTGACTATTTCGGCAGACGCGATGGCGAATCCGCGCTGGCCGCGCTCGGTCATGACCGACACCTGCCGCACGCCTCGCTTTCCCGTGAGATGCACGAGCAAGGGCGGACGCATGCCCGCGCCTTCCTGCACGAAGAGAAAAAAGTGCGGCTCGTAAGTGCCGACGACAGAGGGAGCGTGCTCGCCCTTCAATTCGAGGCGGCTCATCTTGTCGCCCTTCGCCACGTCGTCGGGACGAAGCGGCGTCGTGCCCGCTTCCATTGAGAGAGGCGTCAAGGCGTCGCCTCCCTTCTCCGCACGCCAGTAAACGAGCGCGCGATCCGCAGGCGGCGCGGGGTATGATTCCTGGACCAGCCCGAATGAACCCGCGACGACATCCCGCGACGCGACGCAAGGAACGACGAATGAAGCCATGCACAAAACCATCGCCGCCGCGCACGGAATCAAGCCCCGTCGTTTATCTCTCAACTTCAAAATCTCTCCGCACGATTCGATTGATACAAAGGCTAGCCTTAGACTCGGACCCGCTATCAGTAAACTACGTGACTTAACCCTCACGGTCAAGAGCAAGCAGGAAGTGGTTGGGATGAAGGATGAGAGGAGAGCTATTGAACGGTTGAATAGCTCTCCTCTCATCCTTCCGCCTTCATGATTCCGGCTTGCTCTTCATCCGATGTCCTGCGCGCGGAGGGCCATGATGGCGGCGATGATGAGGCCGAAGAACATGAGCATGAGCACCAGCGGGTCGAGCAGGACGTGGCCCCAGGGGTGTAGGAATTCGACGTAGTTGCTCAAGTCTTCGGGCACTTTGACGGCGTCCGGCACTTTGGGCGCGGGGGGCGGCGAGGGCGCGGTGGGTTTTTCGAGCGAGGGATTCGCGGGCGCGTTGCGTACGTAATCGTTCATCTTTTCCTCGAAATCCTTCTGGCTCTCTTCGGCGTCCTTCTTGTAATTCTCGACATCCTTGCGCGCCTTTTCCAGGTTCTGGTCGTTGAGGTCTTCCGTATGTTTTTTGAGACCGCGACCACTGTTCGGACCCGAAGGGTCTGAGCCTTCCTCGCTCACCGTGTCGAGCCTGGACAACTGTTTCATCTCATCGAAGGCCCACGTCGCGGGCATCGTCAGGCCGACGACCTTCGAGAGTCCGCTCGGCACGCCGACCAGTCCCGAAAAGAGAATCTGCGGAATCAGTATGAGAGGCACGAGGCTCGTCGCCATCTCGGAGGTCTTGACGATGGCGGAGATGAAGAGACCTAGACCGATGCCGACTACGCCAGTCAGAATCATCAAGAGCAGTTGCGGAACGCCGAAGAGCAGACCGGGCAACTTCATCATGCCCGCGAAGTCCAACAGCTTGATCGTCCCGAAGAGCAGCGTGCATTGCAGGCCGACAATCAGAGAGAGCACGAAGAGTTTAGAGCCGACGTAAGGCAGCAGGCCGAGGTTGACCATCCGCTCGCGGTTGTAGACGGCGCGCTCGCGTATAATCTCGCGCGCTGAGACGCTCGTGCCGAACCAGATGGCGACCAGCGAGAGCATGAAGAAGGGAAAGTCGCGCGTCGCGTGTTCACCGACCACGAGGTAAGTGAGCAGGGCTATGATGGGAGCCTGGCCGAAGAGAATCAGGAGGTTGAATTTGTCGCGCCCCAGAACTTCCATATACCTGCGCGCGAGCGTGCCCCACTGTCGGACAGAATCCGTCACGGTCGGGCGACGCTTGGCAGGGGCCGCGACCTGCCCGTCGCGTTTCAACCCGCTCAAGGGGCGCACGATATTGCGCTGGTAAACTTCAGTCGCTTGAAAGCGTCGCTTCCATTCCTCCGCGACCGCTTAGTTTATCTCTTCCTTGCGATGTTTGTAAGCCTGCTGCTGGTCCTTCGTGGCGTTGGGCGGAAGCGGCGGCAGTTTGGAAATCTGCTCGTCAACGGGCGCTTCGAGTTTGTCGTAAAGGTCTTTGAAGCTATCGGCCTTGATGTGCGTGAGGGCTTCCTTCGGTGAACCATAAAAGACCAGCTTGCCTCTCATCATCACCACTATCTTATCGAAGAGGCGCACGTTCTCCATCGCGTGCGTCGTCAAGATAACGGTGCGACCGCTCTCCGCTATCTGGCGGAAGAGTTTCATAATCTTCTCTTCGGTCGCGGGGTCGAGGCCGGATGTCGGTTCATCCAGAAAGATAACTGAGGGCTTGGTGATGAGTTCGACGGCGATGGAGACGCGCTTGCGCTGGCCGCCGGAGAGTTGGCCCACGGGCACGTCGCGCCGCTCGGAGAGGCCGGTCACGTCCATCACCTCGCCCACTATCTGGTCTATCTCCTGCGTCGAAACATCGCGCGAGAGCCTGAGGCGCGCGACATAATAGAGCGTGCGATAGACTGTCAACTCCCTGTGGATGATGTCGTCCTGCGGGACGTAGCCGATGGAGTGCTTGAGCGAGTCGAGGTGTTGATAAAGGTCCAGATTATTAATCAGCACATGCCCGCTCGATGCGGGGCGCATGCCGTTCAGCGAATCCATGAGGGTTGACTTGCCCGCGCCGGATGGGCCCAGCAGGCCGACGAACTCGTTGGGGTTAATCGTCAGGTCCACATCATCGAGCAGTTTAATCTTGCCGCCGCCCGCGCGATTCGGGACTATCTTGGTGATGTCAATCGCGTCTATGCGCGTCTTGGAACGCGCGTCGAAGACGGCGACGCCATGCTGCGCATCGGCCTGCAACATGAATGGGCCAATCTGGACTATCTCACGATTTTGCAGCGCGCGACGCCCGCTCACGCGCTCGCCGTTGACGTAGACGCCGTTGGTCGAGCCGACATCCTCAATCGCAATCTGCCCGTTCGTGTTGAGGACGCGCGCGTGATGGTTGGAGATTTGCAGGCCGTCGAGTTTGATGTCGTTGTCGGGCGCGCGCCCGATGGTGAGGGCGGGCCGTCCTTCAAAGAGACGCTGCATGAGAAGCTGCGACTGGCCGATTGGTCCAGACGTTTGCGTTTGAGGCTTTAAGGCATCCGTGCCGGTCTTGACGACGACCGTGGACATCCCGGCAACCTCCGCTATCGGACCAGTCACGGGACGAATGCCGGAAATGACGGCGGGCTGGCCCACTCCGCTGACGACTCGCTGCCCCGCGTGCTGCGCTCCGGCGGGGGCCGGATGCGCGGGGTCTATGAAACGCAAAATTGGACCACCCATGCCGAGTTGCAGGCGGTCGCCGTCGAAGAGCGGGACGGGTTGCGTGATGCGCTGTTCATTGACGAGCGTGCCGTTAAAGCTGCCGAGGTCGAAGAGGACGAACTGCCCCTGCGGCTGGCGGCGAATCTCCGCGTGACGCCGCGAGACCACGGCGGACGCCGCATCAATCGCCACCTCCATCTCAGGGTCGCGCCCCAGGCGCATGAGCTCTTTCGCCAACGGGATGCGCTCGATGTTCCCCGTTCCCTCGTGGACCAACTCTATGAACGCGGGCTGCGCATGCGTAGCGGGGGGCGTTGGAGTTTGCGCGGGAGTAGGTGGTTGCTGCTGCTGCTTCGGCTTCGTCTGCGGCGGGGCCGGGAAGGGCTTGGGCGTCGGCGCGAGGGGCTTAACTGGCGCGACGCGTTGCGGCTGTTGCGGCGGCGCGGGCGTTTGCGGGACGGGCGTTTGCGCGGTGATGGCTTCCTGGTCCAATTCGGTGATGCGGTCGCGCCTGGTTCCCATTTCCGAGGAGCCGGTTGCCGTAGGACCGGATGATGTTGATGAAGGATGTGCTCCCTCGACTTCGATGACGCGCAGGACGGGACCGCCCGCGCCGAACTGGACCTGCGCGCCAGCCTCTACCGTCACAGGCTCGGTGACGCGGCTTCCGTTCAGATAAGTTCCGAAACTCGAATTAGTATCCACGACCTGACAGCGTCCCTGGCGCAAGCGAAACTCCGCATGCTTGCGCGAGACCATGGGCCACTCCGTTTGGTCGAAGACGATCTGGCAGGCGGAAGGATCGCGCCCGATTCTGACCGTCTCTAAATCAAATGCATGTTCGGCAGGCTGCTGCCCCCGCCGCTCTTCAAGCAGGACGATTTTCATAATGGGTTTTAGGGGTCAAGGTTTCGAGTTTCGAGTTTGCAGTTTAAAGTCCGAAGCTATTTCAAACCTTAAACCTTAAACTCGAAAGCTTAAACTTACTACTGAGTTTTACCGAACCTGAACGAGTCCAGAATCAAGGGCATCTCACCCTTCGCGCCGACATCCGAGATGCTGTTGAGTTCCGGCGCGAGCGAGGTGGCGAGCATGAGCAAGATGAGGCCGTTCTTTTCGCCAGCCTTGCCCGGCGGCAGAAAGACGATGCGGCCCCACAATTTAATATCGCCTTTGGCCGTATTGCGCGAGACGCTCTCGAAACGAAATTCGTGGGCGTCGTAAGCATTAATCTTCGTGTCGCCTTCCGAGACCTTGCGATATTCGGGAAACTGCCGGTAGTTGTTGTTGAGCGTCTCGACCAGTTTGGGAAACTTGTCGCGGTCGGTTTCAATCGTGCCGCCGGATTCATACCACGCGACGGCGAACTGCTCCTGCGTGTAATCGGGCGGCAAGAGGCGTTCGACCTTGACGAAATTGCTGGCCCCCGCGACGCCCGATTTCGGGTCGGCTTTCCAGGCGCGCGGATAGTAGAACGAAAAGTCAACGTAGTGCTCCGCGAGTTTGCCGTCGAGGGTCGCGCTTGAGTTGACGAAGGCGACGCTGTTCGGCGGCGGCGCGAAAGGCGCGACGCTATGATTGGTATCCTCGCTCGCAATCTCAGGACTATTGTTAGCGTTCGCGTTCGCCCCTTCATTCGCGCTCGCCTGCGAATTCGTGTTCCCGGCGGGAGACGCGCTTGAGTTGATGTTGGCACCGGTGTTGCTATTCGCCGTCGCGTTCGTGTTCGAGTTTGAGTTCGCGTTTGAGTTGATGCCAGCCAAGACGCGCGGCAGGACGACGAAGTAGATGCCCGCTCCGACGCCCGCTAATAATAGAACCAGCACGACGAGGCCGCCGAGAATCAAGGGCAGCTTGGATTTCTTGGGCGCGGGTTGCGCGGCGGTCGTTTGTGGTCCAGCCGCGCCCTGTGCGGGAGTTTGCATTGATGGCGAGGGCGAAGAAGCGTGCGGCTGTGAAGAGTAGGGCGGCGTTTGCGTTGATGATGAAGGAATTGCTGGTCCAGCCGAGTACGACGGAGGGAGGTTGGACGAAGTCGGACGGATGGCCGGTCCAGTCTCGCCTCTATGAAAATCGCTCGTCGGAGGCGGGGACGGGGGTATAGTGCTGGCGATAGTCTTGTTGAAATCCTGCGCGGGCGGCGGCACGGGCGGGGGCGGCGGCGAACTCCGCTCCGGCGTCTCCGTGATGATGGTCGCGTTCGGGTCAAAGCTCACCGTCGGCAGAGCATCGGTCACGAGCACGCCGCCATCATGCGTGCAAAACTTCTGCGCATCATTCGTATAGGTGCGGTCACATTTCGGGCAACGCTTCATGTCTCGTCGGGGCGGGAGCCGGGGCCGGGGACAGGAACCGGAAGAAAAGCTGTCGTCGCTCTTGCTTCCGATTCCTGGCTTCCGGCTTCCGGCTCCTGCTTTTCATCCTTTCATTTTGGCGCGTGCTTCGGCGAGCTTGTTTTGTAATTCCGTGTTGCCTGGGTCGAGTTGGAGCGCGCGCTGGTAGGCACGCACGGCGTCGCCCGCGCGGTTCGTTTTGATAAAGCCGTCGCCGACGCCGCCAAGCCCGTACGCGCCAGCCAACCCTTTCCGGTCGGCGGCGGGCGCAAACTCCGACGCGCGATTGTAGATGCGCTCCGCATCCTCGTAGCGTTCCATTTTCAGATAAGCCTGTCCGAGAATGTCGTAGGTTTGAAAGCTGCGCGGGCTAATCTCTATCGCCTGCTTGAGCACAGGCTCCGCCTCGTTATACTCACGCTTGACGACCAGCGCCTTGCCCTTCAAAAAGAGCGCGACCGGATTGCGCGCGTCGAGCGCAAGCGCGCGCTGCAAGACCTGTAATGAATCATCCCAACGCTGCTCCGATTGCATAGCGTCCGCTATCAGGATAAGGGTCGGGGCATCCTTCGCCAGTTCACCGGCGCGTTGATAAAACGGCTCTGCGTCCTTGGGCCGGTTCATCTTTCTGAGCACGCGCGCGAGATGCACGTAGGCGACGGCGAACTGCGGGTCCAGTTCGACGGCGCGACGATAGGCTTGCTCCGTTTCCGTATTGATGATGGCGCGCGCTTCGAGCGCGGAGCCGAGACGGTCATAAGCATTGGCGTTCGCCGGTTGAATTTCGACGACGCGGCGCGCGAACTGTTCCGCATCCGCGAAACGCTTGGCGTTGCTCGCGCCCGTGCGCGGCTGGACCAATACATAACTGAGAGCGATGAGAGCATCTGGACTGCGCGGGCTGAATTCGACGGCCTGCCTGTAAGCCTTCTCCGCATCCTCCCAACGCTGCTGGTCCGTATAGATGTTGCCGAGACCGTAGGCCGCGCGCGCATCATGCGGGTTGAGCCGTTGCGCCGTGCGATAGGCTTGCTCCGCTTCCGCATACTTACGAGCATCGCGCGCCTCGTTGCCGTCATCGAGCGCGTCCTCAACGCGTTCCTCCATGTCAACGGGCGGCGCGGTCGGTCTGGAAGAATTAGGGCCGGGCGTCGGTCTTGCGGCGACGGGCCTGTTTGTGGGCTTAACTGGTTTCGGAGTGCGACGTTTGGTCTCAGGATTCTTGGGCCTGAAGATGCCCGCGCCGGGGCTGAGGTCGCCGCCCATCTCCTGCGCCCAGGCTGGCGCGGGCGTCAAGAGCAGCGCGCAGGCCGCCAGCAAGAGGGCTGAGAAGATAACGTGCATGACTCTATACGCTTTCATATTCGTTCTCTTCCTAAGACTGGACCGCGCGCTTTATTTGCGCTCGATTAGAACTTCGCCATCAACATCATGCCAGCCTTCAGGTTTTCAGGAACCCGGACGCACCAGCCGAAAGCCGAGCGTCGGGTGCTTGGTCGCTGGCGCGAACCAGTCTCGATAAGTGCAGGAGACGGGTATCTGCTTATCGTTATGCGCGCTCACATAAGAGCCGCCGCGCACGACTATGAAATCGCGCGACTCATTTGGAACATCATACTGGCTGCCTTTATAGAAGGAGGCTTTGCTGGAAGTCCACTCGCGGACGTTGCCGAACATATCCAGCACGCCCCAGCGCGTCTTGTCTCCGGTCACGGAGTCAACCGGTTGGGCCGTGGTAAAGCCGTCTTCCCTGGTCACGGCCTGGCCCGCTATCCAGTTGTTGCCCCACGGGTATAGGTTCCCCTGGTCGCCGCCCCTGGCCGCATACTCCCATTCCTCTTCGGTCGGCAAACGATACTGCACGCCGTCGCGTTGCGAACGCCACGCGGCGAAACCCTTCGCATCTTCAAAGCTGACACTGGCGACGGGCCAATGCTCCTGCCCATCTGGCGGCTTACCGCCGACCCAGTCATCGGGCGGCGCGTGCTTCGTCTCGTTGACGAAAGACGCATACTCCGCGTTGGTCACTTCCGTCTTGTCCATAGCGAAGGGAGCGACCGTCACAGCATGCGCGGGCGATTCGGGCGGAGTCCCGTTGTTGCGGCCCATCTGAAAAGTCCCGCCGGGCATCAACACCATCTCTGCCTTGACGACAGGCTTTTGCCCGGTGGGCCCATTGCCCGGCTTCTCCCCTTTGTTGGCGTTGACCTCAACGGGAGGCTTCGCTTGATGTGTGACGAAGTAGTAGACGCCGAAGCCCGCGCCGCCCAACAGGACCAACGCGAGCACACCTCCCATGAGCGCCTTCGGCAGAGAAGATTTCTTTCGCTCCTCATTAACCAACTGCGACGAAGGCAACGCCGCGCTCGCCTGCTCCTTACCAGTGACCACAGGCGTGACCGAACCAGCCGACGCCGCCATCGCGTTCTCGTTCATCATCTGCGTAGAGCCTGCGCGAAGCTGCGTCTGCGTCGAAGCGGGATTGGGCGCGGCGGCATCGCCCTGCGGCATGAGAGAGATAATCGGAGTGGTGGCGAAGCCTTTACGCTCCTGCTCGGCCTGGGCCAATCGCTCGCCCGCCGTGCGGACCACCGTCCGCTCGCTCTCTTGCTCCTGCGCCAGCGCCGAAGCATTGAGCGGGCTACTGGCCCCGCTCGTCCCGGTCGCCTGGTTGGAGGGCATGTGCGGCTGGCTCTTCGCCATCAGGCTATGCAGATGAGCATAGACGCGACACTCGCCGCCGCCACAATCAATCTGTTGTTCCCAGTCAGCATATCCTTCATGAGCGACGCGCACACGATGCACGCCGCCCGGTATATCATGGACCATTAACTCGCCCGCGTTGTCGCTCACGCCGACCGAGATATTATTGATGAAGACGCGCGATTGCGGCGGGTCCGTGTTGACGCGCACGATGGTCCCTGCGGTGGCGGCTGGCTGTGGCGGCTGCGACGGCATGGGGATGTGCGGCATGGAAATCATCGTCTGCAAGTCGGAAGTATTTCCCGAACGCAGTTCGCCGCTAAAGCCCGTGCCGGAAATGGAAGAGACCGCGACGCGCAGTTCGTCTATGAAAGTCCCGACGGTCGCTGGACGCTTATCCGCCTCCTTCTCCAGCGCGTGGCGGACGACCGCTTCGATGACCGGCGGCACATCCACGCCGAGCGTTTTGAGGGGCGGCGGCTCAAGCGTCAAATGCTTCTTCATGATGGAGGGGATGGACGCGCCCTTGAACGGCACATCGCCGCCGAGCATCTGGTAGAGAATGACGCCGAGGCTGTAGATGTCGGCGCGCGCATCCGGCTCTTCGTCCGACCACTGTTCGGGAGCCATGTAGAAGGGCGAACCCATGAGGCCGCTCGTCTTGGCCTGCACGAAAGAGCCTAACAGTTCGCCGCTCTTAATCTTCGCCAGGCCGAAATCGAGTATCTTGAGACCCTCGCTGATGGTCATCTCTTCCTGCATCATGATGTTGAGAGGTTTGAGGTCTCGGTGGACTATGTTCTGGCGATGCGCCGCGCTCATTCCGGCGCAGACGGGCGACATAATCTCGAAAGCCCTGGCCGGAGATAAGACTCTCTCTTCGGCGAGCAGGTCGTGCAGCGAACGGCCCTTGACGAACTCCATGACGAGAAAAGGCATCGTCCCACGGACGACTCCGAAGTCCGTCACGGCGATGATGTTCTGGTGATGAATGGCGGCGGCGGCCATCGCTTCCTGGCGAAAGCGCGTGATGAGCATCGGGTCGTTGCCGACAAGGTCCGGCAAGATGATTTTGATGGCGTGCGCGGTCTTGAGAAAGATGTGACGAGCCTGAAAGACGACGCCCATGCCGCCCTGCCCGAGTCGCCTTTCCAGTTGGTAACGACCGTCGAGCAGGGGTTCGCCCGTGATAGAAGGCGTCGTCGCGTCGCCGTCATTCGGACAGTGATTAACGTCGTCGGGGAAACAGCGTCGGCAAGCTGGACATTCTTTCATTTATCGGCTCGACCTACAGGCAGCCCGCGCCGGATTTTCGCAAAGGAACGGGCGACGGCGGCGGGCGGCCTTTTCTCCTTTGGGGCGCAAACTGCAACAGCAACAATAGCATGTGCCGGGCAGCATCAACTAAAATCTTCGGCTGACGCTCTCACATGATGCTTAACTGATAAGCACGACCGCAGGTTCTGATTTTAACGGCTCTATCCCTCGCAAGCAAGCTTTAAGTCAACGGCCCGTCCCCTGATAAGCTCCGCAAGCCTTAGAACGCCCCGCAGTTAATTAAGTTGCAACCCAAGCCCTTCGGCATCCCTGAGCGTGAGACCGAGTGCGCGCGCGATGGTTGGGCCTACGTCAAGCACGCGCACAGGGCCGAGGTCGCCGCGCCGCGCGAGACCCGCGCCGGAGGCGATAAAGCATGTCTCGTATCCGGCTCGCGCAGGCGAATATCCGTGCTGGCCGCGCTGGACGCTGGGCGTCACGGCCTCGCCCGTCAGGTTCGGGCCGAAGCTATAACCGTCCGCCGCCTCCAACATCACAAACGCATCCGTGTTCGCGCCTGATGAACGCACCTCTTCATCAACTAAGACGCGCAGGATACCGCTCCCCTCGCGCCCCGCGAGAGGCTCGAACAGTTCGAGCACACGCTGGCGCGCGTCCGTGTCCGAAGGGTCTCGCAGGATAATCGCGCACGAGCCGCTCGTGATGTAAGCATACGCACGCCAGTCCCCTTCCTTTATCTCATCAAGATTAGTTGGCCCAACCTGCGAAGAGTCCACGCGTATCAGTCCGGCGCGCGACAGCAGGACGTGCGGGTGGACCAATTTTGAGATTGGGAGAAAGCCGTGGTCGCTGACGATGAAGAGCGCGGTTTCATTGAGCGTGCCCGCGCCCGCGCTCGCATCCAAGAGGCGCGCGACATAGCCGTCCAGCTTTTCCAGGATGGCGCAGGCTTCAGGTGTGAAGGGACCGTAATCATGCTGGAAGTGGTCGAAGTCGAAAAAATGGACCAGCATCAGGTCAGGCCGGTTTTCCTTAATGACGTGCTCGGCGAAGCGAGCGCGTAAATCGTCGTGCTCATCCTGATTCGCGTGGCGATAAAGCTGCGGGTCGCGCCGCTCGACTTCCTCTATCAACCCCTGCGGGCGCGCGTGAGTCTTCATCAACGCGAGAGTTTCCGCGAGCGGCTTGCCGACATCCACAATCTCCGGCACGTTGTAATCGCCCGCGCCGCCGCCCACGGGCCAGGAGATGAGGCCGGTGCGCAAGCCTTCGCGCGCCGCCGCCGTCCACAGAGTATCGGCGCGAATGTCGCGCGCGAACCAGTGCCATGCGCCGGTCTGCTGCGTGCCGGGCGGCTCTAAAAGATTGTTGCCGGTGATGCCGTGACGCGCAGGGAGCGTGCCCGTCGCAATGGTCGTATGCACCGGATACGTGACCGAAGGATAAACGGTCTCGACGTTGAGCGACCACGCGCCCTCCGCCAGAAGACCACGCAACGTAGGGATACGCAGGCCCAACGCATCACGCTCGCGCACATAACGCGCGTCCAATCCATCGAGCGAGATGACGAGCACGCGCCGGGCCTGTTTATCTTCCGTACTCAATAACGATCTTCCCTTCCGCGATAAAATTTATCGGACCACGATATTGACGAGACGACGTGGGACGATGATAACTTTGACGATCTCGTGACCGTCAATGAAAGAGCGCGTCTTCTCATCCGCGAGCGCGGCCGTGCGCAGTTCCGCTTCGGGCGTGTCGGGCGTGGCGTGAATCCGCGAGCGCAGTTTCCCGTTGACCTGCACGGGAATCTCCAACTCCTCTTTCCGCGCCAACTCATCATTCGCCTGCGGCCAGCGCGCGACCTCGCTCAACAATCCCTCAGCATGGCCCAGGCCCGCCCACATCTCCTCAGCGACGTGAGGAGCGAAGGGCGCGAGCATGATGACCAGCGACTCTAAAGCTTCGCGCACGGCGTAGAGGTCGGACGCGGAGGCTTCCGTTGGGCCAACTTTAAAATCGCCGAGCGTGTTGGAGAGTTCCATCAACGCCGCGACGCTCGTGTTGAAGTGCAACTCTTCAAAGTCCTGCGCGATGCGAGCTATCGTCTGGTGAGTCTTACGACGCAGGGCGCGCGCTTCAATCGTCAACTCTTCGCTCGCGGGCGCGACCTCTCTTGGCGACGAATCGGAGAGACGCCCGTGCCAGCGATAGACCATCCCATAGACGCGGCGCAGGAAACGCACAGCACCCTCTATGCCCGTCTCCTGCCAGCGCAACTCGTTCTCGGCGGGCGCGGCGAAGAGTATGAACAGGCGCACGGCATCAGAGCCGTAAGCGGCTATCATTTCGTCAGGGTCCACGCCGTTGCCCAGGCTCTTGGACATACGTTTCCACTCGCCCGTGCCCTCTACCTGGTTCGTCACCATGCCCTGCGTCATCAGTCTCATGACCGGCTCGTTGAATTCAACGAGTCCGATGTCTCGCATCATCTTGGTCCAGAAACGTGTGTACAGCAGGTGCATCACCGCATGGTCAATCCCGCCAATGTACTGCTCGACGGGCGTCCAGTAAGCTATCTTCTCTTTATCGAAGGGCTCTCCCTCGTTGCGCGGGTCGCAGTAACGGAAGAAGTACCAGGATGAATCAACGAAGGTATCCATCGTGTCCGTCTCGCGCCGCGCTGGACCGTCGCACTGCGGGCAAGTAGTCTGGACGAACTCCGCGACGCCCGCGAGGGGAGATTCGCCAGTGCCCTTAAACTCCGCGCTGTCCGGCAACATCACAGGCAAGTCTTTCTCAGGCACGGGCACGACGCCGCAACGCTCGCAATAAATCATCGGAATCGGCGCGCCCCAGAAACGCTGGCGAGAGATGCCCCAGTCGCGCAGGCGATATGTAATCGCCGCTTCACCAAAATTTTTCTCGACAGCGTATTGGACCATCTCACGCTTGGCATCTTCGGAAGGCTTGCCGGACCACTCGCCGGAGTTGACGAGCGCGCCGTATTCCGTGAAGGCTTCCTTCATCTCCGTTGATTGGTCCACGCCCAGATGCGGGTCGAAGCCGCTAGGCTCTTCCGCGTGCGTGAGCGGCGCGATGACCTGACGAATCGGCAGCGTGTACTTCTGCGCGAACTCGAAATCGCGTTCGTCATGCGCGGGGACTGCCATCACCGCGCCCGTCCCGTACTCCATCAACACATAGTTCGCCACCCACACGGGCAGGCTCTCGCCGCTAAAAGGATTGATGGCGATGAGGCCCGTATTGACGCCCTCTTTAACGACCTCCTCCGCGCTCGCGTTGGTCCTGTTACGCGCGGCTGCGCGCACGCGCTCCGCGAACTCCGTCACGTCCTGTTTCAAAGAGGAGCCTTCCAAGAGTTCGGCTAACAAGGGATGCTCCGCCGCCATCACGACCGCGTTCGCGCCGTAGATGGTGTCAATGCGCGTGGTGAAGACACGGACCTTCGCATCCGTGTTCTGGATGGCGAAGTCAACGTATGCGCCCTCGCTCTTTCCTATCCAGTTGCGCTGCATGGTCAAGACGCGCTCAGGCCATCCGTCCGCTATCTCCTTCATGTCTTCCAGCAGTTGCTCCGCATAATCTGTGATGCGCGCGAACCACTGGTCCAAATCCTTCTTGACGACGGGCGTTCCGCAACGCCAGCAGACGCCCCCCGAACTCTGCTCGTTCGAGAGGACGGTCTCTTCCTTCGGACACCAGTTGACCTGCGACTTGCGCCTGTAGACAAGGCCGCGCTCGTACATCTTCAAAAAGAACCACTGGTCCCACTTGTAATATTCGGGCGTGTGCGCGGCTATCTCGCGCCGCCAGTCGTAGCTGATGCCGAGCCGCTTGAGTTGCCCGCGCATGTGCGCGATGTTCTCTTCGGTCCAGTCGCGCGGGTTGATGCCGCGCTTGATGGCGGCCTGCTCGGCGGGCTGGCCGAAGCTGTCCCAGCCAATCGGGTGCAGCACGTTAAAGCCGTTGAGCCGTTTGTGCCAGGCCAGCGCGTCGCCTATGGAGTAGTTGCGCACATGGCCCATGTGCAGAAAGCCCGAAGGGTACGGCAACATTTCCAGGCAATAAAACTTGGGCCGCGCGTCTCCGTCTTCGACTTCAAACGCGCCCGTCTCATCCCAGTGTCGCTGCCACTTCTCTTCTATCTTTTCGGGAAAATATTTTTCGTCCATGATTCTCATGCCCCTATAATTTTTTACACTTAATCAGGAATCGCCCGCAACGCACAAAGGCTTATCAAAGCATTCGCGCTCGTCGCCACATGAGGTTGCAGGTCCGCTTATTTTTGATTTAACCGCGCAAAAGGGATGGGTCGCCGCTCCGCCTCGCCGCACGCGAAATCAACCGCGCGCGCTCGCCGGGCGGCACTGTAAGAAGGAGTCTGGCTGGCTGGTCTTTGAAACGTCTCATCAATCTCTAGCACCCGCGCACATGATAAATGACAAGCACATGTTAGCTCACATGGTGCGCGCTTGTCTAACAAAACAGAGCAGGACCAGGAAAGCGAATATTCGTTACATCGCTTTCTAACTTTTCAATAGCATGACTGGCGAATCACTTATCGCTCTTGAGATACTTCGGCGGGAGCGGGTTGGCCTTGTCCTCTCCCTGCCAGAAGATGGTCAGAACCCACCATCGCTGGCCGTCGTTCATCAGTTGAATACTGTTGATGCCGCGCTGGAAGGGCTGCGCATCATCCGGCTTGTGGCGCGATTCGTAGGTGCTGAAGGCGTGGGCGATGTTCCCGAACGTCTCGGTGCGCCGCGCCGACTCGCGTTCGTAGAAGCCTTCCTTCTCGAAGAACGCGGAGGCCCGCGCGATGTACTCGTCAACCGTCAGAACGCGCGACCCCACACCACCCGCCTGACGCGGGCCCGTCGGGATGAGCCGCGCTCCCGGCGCGAACAGAGAACGCATGCGGTCCCAATCGCGCTTCTTGCCTGCTGGTCCGGAAATAACATCGTAGAGGGCCGCGATGATGGCGTCCATCGAAGCCACGTCGGCTGGCGTGGCGGCAGGCGTGGCGGCGGGCGTCTCGGTTTTTTGCGCGGGCGTCTCAGCCTTCGGGGCTGGCGTCTGCGCCTGTGGCGCGGGCGAGTCCGTCTTCTGTTGGGCCATGATAATTCTCGTGGGGTCGCCAGCCATCAAGAGAAAGGCGACGAGCGCTGTCATCAAGATTAGAGGTTTCATAGTGAGTTGACTCCATCAAAGATAGTTAATTGTCCGATTCGAGAAATGAGCGCAGGACGCCTAGATTGCGGGCGTCGTCGCCGAGTTCGTCCTGCGGGGTTTCGAGTAGGAAGGCGGCGTGCGCGAGTTTCGGATGAAGGGCGACGCGGCGCAGGGCGTCGAGTCCGATGTGGCCGAGACCGATGTGCCAGTGGCGGTCTACGCGCGAATGATAGTCGGCCTTTGAATCGTTGAAGTGAACGGCCCGGACGTGCCTTGTGCCGACCTGATGTTCGAGCGATTCGATGGTCGCCGCGAGTCCGTCCGCTTCGCGTATGTCATACCCGGCGGTGAAGGCGTGCGCTGTGTCGAAACAGACGCCGAGGTTGAGCGCGCGGCAGTCTTCTATAATCTCGCCCAGATGCTCGAAGCGATGGCCGATGCACTCGCCCTGCCCCGCCGTGTTCTCAAGCAGGATGCGAAACTCTTTCAGGTCCAATTCCTCACAAGCGATTTTCAAACTCTCGGCGCAGGTGCGTATCCCGTCGGCCTCGCAGGCTCCCTTCGCGGAACCCGGATGGACCACCAGGTAATCCGCGCCGAGCAGCAACCCGCGCTCTACCTCTTCACGAAAAGAGGCGCGCGATTTTTCGAGTATCACTGAATCCGAGGCGGCGAGGTTGATGAGATAGTTCGCGTGAATGACTACCGGAGAGATGTTCAACTCTTCGCGCATCGCGCGAAAACGTTCGACCTCTTCGACGGTCAAAGGCTTCGCCATCCACCCGCGCGGGTTGCGCGAAAAAATCTGCACCGTCTGACAGCCATGCTGCTGCGCCTTCAAGAGCGCGTTCTGCAAGCCGCCCGCGATGGGCGCGTGAAAACCTATGCGGGGCATGAGAGGTTCGCTATTCACTCTTCACTTCTTTTCCATCTCTTCCATGACGCGGAGCATGTTGCCGCCGAGTATCTTGTCTATGTCTTGCTCGGAATAGCCGCGCCTGAGTAGTTCCTTCGTCAGATTGGGGAGGTCGGCCACGCTGGATAAATCGGCTGGCACGGCTTGCGTGCCGTCGAAGTCTGAGCCGATGCCGACCGAATCTACGCCCGCGAGTTTGACGATGTGGTCTATGTGGTCAACGATGCGCGAGACGTTGACGGGCGGCAGGCGGCGCGCGTACTCGCGTATGCGAACGCGGTCGCGGGCCATCTTCTTGTGCGCCGCATCGCCCGGTTCCGACGCGGAGGCTTGTTGGACCAGAGGCTCTATCAACGCGTCCACTTGCTTCTTCTTCGCGCTCCAACCGGGTTCCAGAAATTCAGGATAGAAGATGACGTTGACGACGCCGCCGGTGCGTGCCAAGGCTTGAATCATGTCATCGTCAAGGTTGCGCGCGACGGGGGCGATGGCGCGGGCTGCGGAATGAGTGGCGACGACGGGGCGCGTCGAAGTGTTGATGATGTCCCAGAACGTTTTGTCTGAGACGTGCGAGACATCCACTATCATGCCGAGGCGATTCATCTCGCGCACGACGGATTTGCCGAAGTCGTTGAGGCCGCGCGACTGTCCGATGGAATCGCCGGACGAGCCAGCCCAACTCGTGCTCACGCTCCAGGCGGGCGACATGTAGCGCACGCCCATCCTGTAATAACGCTCCACGTTCTCCAACCGCTCGTCAATCGCATAGCCGCCTTCGAGTCCCATCAGGGCCGCCAGCTTTCCCTCGCCCGCGATGCGGCGCACGTCCGACGCGCTCAGGGCCAGTTCCCATGTTTCCGGGTGCTGCTCCGCGAGCGAGCGCACGGCGGCAATCTGTTTGTCCGCGCGCGCGATGGCTCCCTGACCGCCGCCGCCGTAAAGCTGCGGCTCGACCCAGATGGAGAAGAACTGCGCGTCCAGCCCTCCCTCCTTCATACGCACGGCGTCGAGATAGCCGTCCGAGAGTTTGCGGTTGATGTCCAGACCCTCGTCAATCATGCGTTGCGCGGTGTCTGCGTGCATGTCTATGGCGATGGCGCGAGCGTGTATGGCGAGCGGGTCTGCGCTTCGGTCGTGCTTCGCGGCCCCGGCCCTTTCGGGCGCGGCGGAGTCCGGCGACGAACCGTGCCCCGCGCGGTCTTCATTTTTTTCCCACATGCGACAATTAGTTGACAGGATAGAGACGAGCAGCGCGAAGACCAGAAGCGAACCTGTGGAGAGCTTTGGTATGCGACGCTTCATCCAAAAACAAGAAGAAGAAAGCCATTAGTTTTTTAGTCAAGACGATAGCAGAAGGGATGGTACAGCGCGGATTTCAAAGAATCAAGCTTGCATGGCAATGCGCTGCCGTCAATAACGATGTCATGCGTTGCAAACCGGACATGACATCGCCTTGCAAAGCTGCGCGGCTTTACGGTATCGTGATTCGTTCAAAAGCTACATGAGGAGACAACAAGCATGTTCCCGCAAAACGGAAAAGCGAAGGATGTGAAGACGCCTCGCATCGTTCAGGAAGTCTGGCACGACGGCCAGTTCATCAAATGGAATGAGGCGCGCGTCCACGTCATGTCGCACGTCCTGCATTACGGGTCGAGCGTCTTTGAAGGCATACGCTGTTACAAGACGAAGGGCGGCCCTGCCATCTTTCGCCTGCGCGAGCACATGCGACGGCTGCTCAACTCCGCGAAGATTTATCGCATGGATACGGACCTCACTCTGGACCAATTATGCGACGCCTCCGTTGAACTCGTGAAGCGCGGCGGTCTGGACCAGTGCTACATCAGGCCCATCATCTTTCGCAGCCTGGATGAAGAGCATCCGGCCTTTGGCGTCAACCCGTTTCCGAACCCGCTCTCCTGTTACATAGGCGCGTGGGACTGGGGCAAGTACCTGGGCGACGAAGCGATTGAGCAGGGCGTGGACGTGCAGGTCTCGACCTGGAATCGCCTGACGCCGAACTCCATGCCCGCGATGGCGAAGTCCGGCGCGAACTACATGAACTCGCAGCTTATCAAGATGGAAGCCATCCTCAACGGCTATGCCGAAGGCATCGCGTTGGATGATAGAGGGTTCGTCTCCGAAGGCTCCGGCGAGAATATATTCCTGGTCCACGACGGGCGTGTGATTACTCCGCCGCTCTCAAGTTCCATCCTGCCGGGCATCACGCGCGACAGCGTCATTCAAATCTGCCGCGAACTGGAAATCCCCGTCGTCGAATCCGGCATCCAGCGAGCCGCGCTCTACGTCGCGGACGAACTCTTCTTCACCGGCACGGCAGCCGAAGTGACGCCCATTCGCTCCGTTGACCGCATCAAGATAGGCACGGGCCAACGCGGCGAAATCACCGCGCGCATCCAGCAACTCTTCTTCGACATCACCTCAGGCACGGCCCCCGCGCCCGGCCCCTGGCTCACCTACGTCAACGAGCAGCAGCAGCCAGCGCAAGCCAGCAACAACAACGGCCCGGCCCTCTCTTCATCAACAGAGACGGAAGCGCAGGTCAACTACCGCGCCGCCGCGAGCGACTAGAGAGAAAGCATCTGGCGGATAATAAAAGGCAGAAAGCGTTGAGCTATGAATGACTCAACGCTTTCTGCCTTTCCCCGTGCGGCCCAAAACTTTTTCTGGACCGCCTTTCCTACTGACTTCAATTCAAAACCGAATTGCCGTTCAGGAAACCAGATAACCCCAAACGTTGACTTTGCGGGCAATCGGCGCGCGGTTGTAAACAAAGACCTGAACGAACGGTCCCATTACCGGAAGGCGAACCACATAGCTACTGATGTTGTGCGGGCTGCCGTGCCATGAACCGCTGCCCGAAACCTCTATGAAGTTTGTGCTCTGCGGGCCTGGCACATTAGCTTCCAGATTAACGTAGCGTCGCGCGCTCATCGTTCCATTGGCATCGAACGCGAAAGTGACGCCGAGGTCCACGGGCAACTCATTAGCGGCTTTCTGGCTGAACTGCACGAAGATGTTGATGTGGTGATAGCCTTCAATCCCTGTGTAGGGCGGCAAGCTGCTGCCAACGCTTGCGGGCAGGTCATGGTCGGTCATGAATTTGATGATTCTGGTGCAGGCAAGCTCGCACGTATCCACGCCGCCGGGTCCGACCCGCTTGCCCCGTGTTGCGAGACTCGCAAATTGGCCTTGCGGGTCTTTGTCAATAACGTCCATCCCTCCCGTCGCTGTAAAAACGCTGTGAGAGAAATTCCCATTGATATCAGCCGTGGTCAGTCCCATCGCGGTCCCTTCGGGAGTCAACGTAAAGCCTGACTCATCCTGATTAAGACTTTGCACGGTGATGAGAAAGGGCAGGAAGCTGAAACGATTGGCCGTCGTCCCTGTGTAAACCCCCGGTCCACTTGAGCGGTTGCCGGACTCGTCAAACGCGACCAAACCACCACCGTTATTGACGTAGTCTATGAGCTCTCTCGAACGAGCATTCAGGATGTTCAACTCGTCCTGTCTTAGCCAGCCTCCGTAATCCGATGCGACCACGACCGCGTCATAATTTCCGAAGGCCACGGTCGTCAGGTCAAGGGTGGAGGGCGAGGTCGCGTCTGAGCGCGGCGACGTGGGAGCCACGGCGACATCGCAGGTGAATCCGGCATCAATCATACCTAGACGCGAGTCAATCTGGTCCCCGGCGGGATTTCTCAAGTCGGTGACGAGCAGCAGTTTGGGATTCGGCTTGTTGAAAGTGACGTAGGCCACGGCCCGTTGAATCATGTGCCGCGAGCCTGTGAAGTTTCCAACGGGTGAATGTGCGTGATAGTCCGGGTCATGCCCGGTGACGAAGATACCCCCCGGTGAAGTGGTCGAAGCCATACAATTATTCTCCTTGTCTCTTTTATCTCGGTTGAATAACTTGGAGATGTTTAAGCATCGCTGCTTACATCAACGCGAGGAGCAGTGCTGGCATGTAGCCGTCAAGCGGATTGAGTATGAGGCGGCATCATTGAGAACATCTGTAATTGGTTGCAACAACCATACCAATCGCTACGGGCAGTAAATTACCGCTTTCAGGCTTGAGCAAGCTGCCGGGGTGTCTACTAGAGAAAACACGTCACCATCATGTGTCTACTTTCGTGTACACTTCGGAACCCTGCCGAAAATGTTGACGCCCCGCCGTTATGCAGGCTAATATGTTTTGAGCGTCTCCGGGCTTTTAACTTCTCCGGCGGCGCAACCCCTTCAAAGGCCCGCGAGAATCGCTTTCCTTCCGCTTGTCTTCTCAAGCGCAGGTGCTTCCCAAAACATTACAGAAGATGCGCGCCCCTTCTTGCTCTTGCTTTGCCTGATTCCTCTACTCGGAAAGGTTCCCTCAAATTATGCCCGTTAAGATTGATGAGTTGCTCAGAGTCGTGACCAATCACGGCGCGTCCGACCTGCATATCAAGGCCGGTCAGTTCCCCTTCATGCGTCTCGGCGGAGAATTGCGCCCGGTGGTTGACGCGCCGCGCCTCACGCAGGAGGACACGCTCGACATGGCCTTCTCCATGATGTCGAACCGGCAGAAGCAGCGTTTTAAGGAAGTCAACGAAGTTGACATCGCCTATGGCGTTTCTGGCGTCGGCAGGTTTCGCGCGAATATCTACCAGCAGCGCGGGACCGTCGGCATCGTCCTGCGCGTTATCCCGGACCAGACCAGGAGCACTGGCGAGCTCGGCCTGCCCCCCGTCATTGACCGCATCGCGGACGAGCAGCGCGGGTTGATTCTGGTGACGGGCGCGACCGGGTCCGGCAAGTCCACGACCCTCGCCGCCATCATTGACCGCATCAACGCGACGCGTAGCGGCCACATCATCACTATCGAAGACCCCATAGAATTTTTGCACCGCGATAAACGATCCTTTATCACACAGCGCGAGGTTGATGTTGACACGCGCTCGTTTGCGGAAGCGTTGCGCGGCGCGCTGCGGCAAGACCCGGACGTGATTCTGGTCGGCGAAATGCGCGACGTTGAGACCATCGAAACGGCCCTCACCGCCGCAGAGACGGGCCACCTCGTCCTCTCGACCCTGCACACGCTGGATGCCACGGAGACCATCACGCGCGTCGTCTCTTCGTTTCCCGCGACGCAACAAAAGTCCATACGCCTCCAACTGGCGAGCATCCTCAAGGCCGTCATCTCCATGCGACTCGTGCGCGCCGTGCGCGGTTCGGGCCGCGTTCCCGCGATAGAGATTATGGTCTCCACGGGCCTCATACGCGATTGCATCATCAACGAAGAAAAGACATCGCAGATACGCGAGGCCATCGCCGCCGGAAACTCACAATACGGCATGCAGACCTTCGACCAGTCGCTCTTCAATCTATACCAGTCCGGCCTCATCTCTATGGAAGAAGCCCTGCGCAACGCGACCAACACGGACGAATTTCGCATGCGCTGCTCCGGCATCCTCTCAAGCTCGGACCACGTCGCCACGGACAGGGATAACCTCGTCAGCGTCGTCACCTCTCCCTCGCCATCGGAGGAAGGCAAGAGGTAGCGGTTAAAGTCAGCCGAGTGGCTGGACCAGGAATTTTCGTGCGCGAGGCTGTTAAGGTTGGGCGGGCGTGGTCGTGTGGGTGAGGGATGAGAGTGGAGCTATTTGCAGGCCGAACGCGTGCGGGTTTTCGCCTATGATGGCGGCGGCGAAAAACTTGGGAACGTAGAAGGCGTTTTCCTGTTGAAACGTCTCGTCGAGTTTGTCGCGGTTGGCGAAAAGGGTCCAGAAATTTCTTTCATAGTTGTCGGCGTCTCTCAACTGCCTTAAGCTGCTGCGCACCCATTCGGGCCCGCGATTATAACTGAGCAGGACGAGAGTCATGCTTTCGGAATCGTCTCCGAGTTCGGCCATCCTGTCCGCGATGTAGTGCGCGGCGGCGGGCGTCATCTTCTCGACATCGCACATCTCTTCGTGCGCGACGCCGTATTGCCGGGCCGTCTGCGGCAGAAATTGGAAGAGACCCTTCGCGCCCACGCGATTCTCAAAACAGGCTTTATATTCGGACTCGATCATGGGCAGGTAAAGGCCGATGATGACGGGCACTTTGCGCGCCGCGAACGAACCAGCGATGAGAGGCGCGTACGGAATCGCCCGCGCGTAGATGAGGCGCAAATCCTCTTTGCCCGGCTCGTTCGACGTGCTGCCCGTTCGCGCCACATAACTATCAACGTCTCTCTTGATGGCGCGCAGTGCTTCATCGTTGAGCTTCACGGGACGGTCGCCCATCATCGCGGAGATGCGCTGCTCCTGCTCGTTGATGAACGCGAGTTGCTCCGCCTCGCTCATCTGCGAATAGGGCTTGCTTGCCGTCGCATTCGCTCCCTGCGCGCTCGAACGCGTAAGCGAACGTCTGTAAAGAAAAGTTCCGGCGAGCAATGATAAGAGCAACGCGGCAGCGATGAGCAAGGGGAAGAGATAACGAGTTTGTGGTGGCCGCGTTGCTGGTCCAATAACTGGAGTTGCGATGGATGAAGACGAAGCGAGCGGAGTCTCTGCGAAGTCCAGTTCGCGCCTGATGCTTTTCAAGTCCGCGAGCATAGCGGCTGCCGTTTGATATCGCTCGCTTCTTTCCTTCCGCAGAGCCTTGTTGACGATGCGCTGTAATTCTTCCAACTGCGGCGAAGCATCTTGCGTGGATTGAGAGAGCGGCGGCGGCTCGTGCTCAAGAATGGAGACGAGCGTATCCATACGCGTCGCGCCCGCGAACGGAGCGCGGCCCGCGACCATTTCATAAAGCACGACTCCCAGGCTCCAGATGTCCGTGCGTTCGTCAACCGGAAGCGCGCGCGCCTGCTCCGGCGACATGTAGCCGACCGTGCCGATGACGAGTCCCGTCTCGGTCTGGGCTTTGATGATGGTCGGGGCTTCGTTGGAAAATTCTTGCGTGGATGGCTCTATCAATTTGGCGATGCCGAAGTCCAGAATCTTGACGATGCCATCGGCGCGCCGCATGATGTTCTCAGGCTTGATGTCGCGGTGAACGATGCCCGCCGCGTGCGCCGCGTTGAGCGCGAAGGCGACCTGCGCGGCAATCTCCAGAGTCTCTTCGAGCGATAAATGATGGCGCGCGATTAACTCGCGTATCGTTTGCCCGTCAATAAATTCAGTGGCAATGAAATGAATCTCTTCCGCTTCTCCGACTTCATGAATCGTGAGGATGTTCGGATGATTCAAGGCCGAAGCGGCCCGCGCTTCTCTTTGAAAACGGCGCAGGCGCGCATCGTCCGAGATGAAATGAGCGGGCAGAATCTTGAGCGCGACGAGGCGATTGAGCCTCGCGTCCTGCGCTAGATAAACTTCGCCCATGCCGCCCGCGCCGAGCCGCTCTATGATTCTGTAATGGCCGACCGTGCGACCGATGTTGATGTCTGGCAGTTCGCCGAACATCACGCGCGCGTCCTGCGCGATGGCGGGTTGCTCTATGAAGTCGCCCGCGTCGTCGTGAGCGCGAATCAAGGCGGCGGCCTCGCTCTTCAACTCTTCATCGCCCGCGCAAGCCTGGTCCAGAAATGAGTCGCGCTCCTGCGGCGCGCGGTCAAGCGCGGACTGCAAGACTTCCTCGACTTCCTGCCATCGTTCGGGCGTCATCTTTGATCCCCGCCGAGCGCGCGATAGAGCCAGGCTTTCGCCGCGCGCCAATCCCTGCGCACAGTCATCACAGAAACATCTAAAACGTCCGCCGTCTCTTCCAGGCTCAGGCCGCCGAAGTAACGCAACTCGACGACGCGCCCTTTGCGCGCATCGAGTCTCGCAAGTTCGTCCAACGCTTCATCGAGCGCGACGAGTTCGGCGGCGCGTTCAGGCGACATCACGGAGGCATCATCAAACGAGACGCGCTGCGCTTCGCCACCGTGTTTGGCGTACCGGCGACGCCGCGCGTGGTCAATCAGGATGTGCCGCATGACCTGCGCCGTGACGGCGAAGAAGTGCGCGCGATTCTGCCACTCGATGCCCTGCCCGCCGACGAGACGCACGTATGCCTCGTTGACGAGCGCGGTCGTTTGCAACGTGTGCCCGTCGCGCTCATGCTGCACATAACGATGCGCGATGCGACGCAATTCATCGTAGACCAAGGGCGTCAACTTATCGAGCGCGCACTTGTCGCCCTGCTGCCATTCGAGCAACAATTCCGTCACGTCCTGTTGTGAAAGCGTCGTCATCCGTCGGAGATTCTATCATCTTTCGTTCACGCTCAATGATCATGCGTGGACTAGATTTTTTTATGAATAAGGACCAGAAATTCTTTCATCAGGGTGAACACTTACGCCCTTCTTTCTCGCTTAAGCGTATAGAGGAAGGCTTTCATAGCTTCTCTATCTCAATTCAAAACATGTGAGGAATGAAAGATGAAATCACAAAGAACGCTTCTCTTAATGCTCGCCTTAATCGTCTCTTTGACAACCATCACGCGCGAGACGTGCGCGCAGGCTAACGGGATGAACAAGCTCTACCAGAGTATGACGCAGGCCGAGCGGGCTGCCTTCGTCGCGGAACAATCCAGACGCATCGCTCGCCGGATGTCGGGCACAGAGTATGAATTCACGGGGGCGTTTGAGGCGGAGATTCAAAGGGCCGTGGACCAGTATACGCGGCGCATCGGCAACAACGCGGGCGACCGTTTGTGGAAGGGCGATGCGCGCTTGGTCTTCGAGCGCGGGCAGGTGGTCGCGCCGACGCTGATGAGCGTCTTCAAGGGGCGCAATGTCTCGCCGCTCATAGGTCTCTACATCCCTTTGATTGAATCGGAATACGTCAACATTCAAACGTCGAACGGGCATGGCGCGCTCGGTATGTTTCAGTTTCTACCGCAGACTGGCGAACGCTACGGCCTCTCGGCGCAGGAGTTGTTGGACGTTGAGAAATCCGCAGATGCCGCCGCGCGCTACATCTCCGACAACCTCGGCAAATTCAAAGACGACCCGATGAAGGAAGCCCTCGCGCTCCTCTCATACAATCGCGGCGAACAGCAGACGGCGCGCGACCTCCAACTCTTTCTCAACGAGCAGAACAAGCGATGCAGTATTTGCGCGTTGACTGCCGCGCGCGAGAAACTGGATGAAACGTTTCAACAGGAAAACTCTTTCTACGTCCCGCGCTTTTTCGCCGCCGCCATCATAGGCGAAAACCCGCAGGCGTTCGGTCTTCAACAACAACCGCTCTCCTCCTATGAAACGAAACGTTAGTTGACTCGCTCGCGCCGCATGACGCGGACTCCCGCGCGCCAGTCTTCGTTGATGGCGAAGCTGTAGAGTTCCACCTGCGGGTTGATTAATCCGGCGAGCGTGCGAAATGCCCTGTGGAATCTGAGCAGGGGCGCGACGAGATAGACGAGGGGCGGCGCGTCCGCGATGGGCGCGTCGCCGAAGAGGCGGGCGCGTGTTAGTTGGCCGCGTCGTCTGTGGGCTTCGACGCGACGCCAGTAGTCCGCGCCCTGTAAGACGTGCTCGCGGTCTTCGGAGACTTTGAGTTCGATGACGGCGAGGCGTCCGTCGCGTCTGAGCGCGAGCAGGTCTACGGGGCGTGAGGCGGCGTGCGGACCCGCGCGCGAAGTCCTGAATTGCGCGTGCAGTGGCGCGATGATGAGGCCAGGGTCCAGGCGCGTGATGTCGCGCCGGAGAATTGATTCGAGCCAGGCTTCGGGCGATGCCCTGTAGAGCGCGTGGCGATAATCCGTTGCTTCTGCGCGCCTGTGCTCCTTTAGCTCATCTATCAGTCCCGTCAAGTCGGGCCACGCGCTCTGGTCCAGCATCCGACGCGCGAGCGTGCCCGCCGCGCCGAACCAGACCTGCTCACGGTTCATCACGCGCCGCACGCGCGCGAAGGGCAGGCCGTTGAAGCGTAGCGTCTCGCCATGGCGCGCGCGCAAGACATCAATCGCTTCAGGCGCGTGCGCGATGAGACGATTGGCCCACTCGCTCAATGGCTTCTCCGTCAGGACTGGAAGGCGTGGCGGTTTCTCGTTCCACAATTCATCGAGTCGAGGACAAGAGACGGGCGAGAGTTGTTGACAGGCATCGTCTATCTCATAGAGGCAGATGGAGCGGCGCAGGTCTTCGCGGAGCAGGGCGAGGCGTTGGCGCGCGGCCTCTATCAAGGGCGATTGAAGAATGAAGCAGAGCCTTCCAGTGTTGATGGCGCAAGAGGTCTCGCGTGCGCGCGTGAACCAGACGAGGGCCGATGAGAGCATCGCGTCAACTTCGCCCGGCTCGCCCCTTGTGACGATAGCTGTGACGGCGATGCGCTCTTGATGTTCCAGGCGCAGCATGATGCGCGCGTAGCGTCCGGGTTGGCCCGGGTGAGCGCCCGCGCTGAGACCCAGGCGTTCTATCTTCGCGCCGCCGAATTGCCCGCGCGCGAGATGCGCTAGACGCTCGCAGAGAGCGCGGCGATTCGCGCCGACCATCTCGTTGATCGCGCTCGCGGGAGCGCGCGGGATTAGTTCGAGCAGCGATTGCTCCGCGCCCATGCGTCTCTTCGCTTCCAGAAGAAGTTTTTCGTCCTTCCATTCCCAACCGGCGACGCGCCACGCTTCAGCACCCGCATGGCTCCAACAGGTAAACATCAAACGCCCGTGCGAGACGCGAAAATCACATTCGCTCTTCCTGAGCGCGATGGCCTGAGCATTGACCGACTCCTTATAGAACCACTCTCCATACGTCTGGATTAATTCATTGAGACGCACTGCCGCGTCCCTCGCATCGTCAGCGTTTTTGACAGGCTCGCGCATTCAACCTCTCACTGATATTAAACGCTGACGGTGCGCTTTAATGGCTCGCGGCGCATATGCTAACATCTTGCTTTAAGAACAAACTATCGAAACTTATCATCAGAGTATGTTCCATCAGAGGATTGTGAAGCAATGAAGAATGTTTACCTGGCCGGGTCCGTGCGTACACCTATCGGTCGCTTCGGCGGCACGCTCGCAGAGTGGAGCGCGGCGGACATGGGCGCGGCGGTGGCCGCCGAGAGCATCAAGCGAGCGGGTCTTAAATTGGACCAGATAGGGGAATCCATCTGGGGTTCCGCGCGGCAGGCTGGCAACGGCCCGAACGTGGCGCGGCAGATTACCTTTCGCGCGGGCGTGCCCGAAACTGTGCCCGCCTATACGGTCAACCAGGCGTGCGGCTCCGGCCTCAAGGCGATTATTCTGGCCGCGCAGGAGATCATGCTCGGACGCGCGCGGGCCGTGCTGGCAGGCGGAACCGAGAGCATGTCGCGCGTGCCTTATTACGCGGAGGGCGCGCGCTGGGGCATGCGTATGGGCAACATGCAACTGGTGGACGGGATGTACCGCGACGGCTTTAACGATCCCCTCTCCGGCCTCTTGATGGGCGAGACGGCGGAGAACCTCGCGCGTCAATACGAAATCTCTCGTGATGAACAGGACCAGTATGCGCTGCGTTCGCAGCAACGCGCGGAAGCGGCGATTAACGCGGGACGCTTCGATGAAGAGATACTGCCGCTTGAGATAAAAGGTCGCAAGGGAGAGACCAATGTTTTCGCGCGCGATGAACACGCGCGCGCGGGCGCGACGATTGAGAGCATGCGCAAGCTCAAGCCTGTTTTCGCTCAAGACGGCACGGTGACGGCTGGAAATTCTTCGGGCATCACTGACGGCGCGGCGGCCCTCGTCTTGATGAGCGAAGAGGCTTTGCACGAAGCGGGAACAGAGGCGCAGGCGCGCCTCGTTGATTACGAGATAACGGGCGTCGCGCCTGAGATTATGGGAATTGGTCCAGTGCCCGCCGTGCGCAATCTGCTGGCGAGGCAGCGTCTCTCGCTCAAAGAGATTGACCTCGTGGAACTCAACGAAGCCTTCGCCGCGCAGGTCATCGCCTGCGATCGCGATTTGAATTTCGACCCGGAACGTTTGAACGTCAACGGCGGGGCCATCGCGTTGGGCCATCCGATAGGCTGCACGGGCGCGCGTATCACTACGACGTTGCTGCACGAGATGGCGAAACGAAAGGCGCGGCGCGGTCTCGCCACTCTCTGCGTGAGCGGCGGCATGGGCCTGGCCCTGCTGGTCGAGCGCGCGTGACCTTTCTTTCAACAATCACTTTCGCCAAAGCTGACGGCAAGTTGATGTCATCTTCACTCAGAGATGCGAAGAAGCGAGCGCGGCCCGCGCTCATCATTTCGCTCGCGGCCCTCTTGTTAATCTTGAACGCCGCCTGCAAGTCGCAAGGCATCAGTAGCACCTCAGGCGGCTTTCCGGGTAGTGGCAGCAGCAGCCCCGGCAGCGCGGCGGGCGAAGTGTCCGCGACGCCTCCCTTTCAGACCAAAGAGCCTGAACGTTATCAAGCGCAGTTGGTCCTGAAATTCACTCTGGATGAGCATCAGGAGTTTAGCCAGACCTTCATCGCGCGCGACGGCATCAAGCGACGAGAGGACTACGAGCCTTTGCCGAACGTGAAGGTCTCCGACCTGCAAACGACGGAGGGCCACTTTCTGCTGCTGCATGACGCGAAGTTGTACGCGGAGTTGACGCCGGGGACCGGCGGCTCTCTGCCCGGCCCGCTTCTGAGTCTACCGGAAGACTTTGCGCCCGACCGCCTTGTCAATGAATCTCGCATGGAGACGCGTTATGAGAAGCTCGGTGTCGAAGAGTTGAATGGACGCAACGCGACGAAGTATCGCGTCAGCGTCGTGAGCGCGTCAGGAGAGAACGACGGCGCGCAGGCCGAACAGTCCGAGCAGTTAATCTGGATTGACGAACACCTGGGGATGCCCGTCAGGTCCGAAACAGTTTTGAAGGACACGGGTAAAAGCAAGATGAACTACACGATGGAGATGCTTGACATCAAGGAGGAAGTGGACGGGGCCGCGTTCACCGTGCCGCAGGATTACAAAAAGGTCTCGATGAAGGAAATCCTCTCGCACATCAAAGCCGCGAATCCCCACGCCAGCTTATAAGAAGAGGGGCGAAGGCCAGGGCCACAGAGGATTGAAAGCCAACCCCGCGCCGCACAAGGCGCATCCGAAGAGGCTGACCGGCGAGGAGAACGTATTCGCGCTCGCGTGTTATGATTCTCCTTCGCAAACCGAGAAAGAATCTGACGCAGATTTCTAATGGCAGTTATCAAATGAAAGGTAAGCTCTCAATCGTGTATAAGAAAATTTACTCCTCTTTAATCGCGCTTCTCTTGATGCTCTGCGGGTTGGCAGGCTCATCCGCTTCTTCTGCGGCCCTCGGCCAGACGCGGCGCGGCAAGTCTTCAGACCAGCAACCGAGGCGCAACGCGGCGGCTTCCGTCAAGCCGGGCATTTTGTCCGCGCTCCCGGCTTCGGACGCGGTCATGCTGATTAACTTACAGCGTCTCTTGAAGGAAGCGATGCCGCGCGTGCTGGACCAGACGAAGCTCGCGCAGGCCAACGCGGAGATTGAAAAGTTTAAGACGCAGACGGGCGTTGACCCTCGCTCGTTCGACAACGTTGCGGTCGGGATGCGCTTCAGCAGCCTGCCGAGCGGCACGACGAAAGTGAGCACGGTCGCCCTCGCGAATGGCACTTTCAACGCGGGCGCGATGGTCGCCGCCGGACGCCTCGCCACCAACGGCAAATATACGGAAGAGAAATATAACGGCGCGACCATCTACATCTTCGACCTTAACGAGCAGGTCAAGATGTTCGGGTTGCTCAACATGAAAGTGAGCCGCCTGGGGGTGAGCGCGCTGGACGCCCACACGCTCGCGCTGGGCGACCCCGTAGTGGTGCGCGCCGCGATTGATGCGAGCCATGGCGGCGGGCGCGTCACTTCCGAATTGGTCCAATTAGCGACGCGCAGCCCGAACGCCCTGATAGGCTTCGGCGCGAACCTGCCGCAGTTCATCATGCAGGGCATCAGCGTGCCCAGCGACGAAATCGCGCGTAACCTGGCATCCGTCCGGCAGGTCTACGGCTCGGTCGGGGCGACCGAAAGCGGCTTCGATTCGATGCTCATCGCGCGCACGGAAAACGCGGATCAGGCGAAGGGACTCAGCGACACCATCGGCGCGCTCAAGCAGTTTAGCCCGCTCATCTCCGCTAGACTCTCCGGCGCGAAAGCCAGGCTCGCACAGAACGCTCTGGATAGTTTAGAAGTCTCGGCGCAAGGCAACGAACTGCATCTCAGGCTGGCCCTCGCGCAAACGGACCTCAACACACTGATGGGCGGCTTCTAAACTCGAACGCTTCAGTTAGCACGCCTCTCAAAATCAAACTCAGCCGAAGGCCACTCGCGTGGAATAGCGAGTGGCCTTTTTGAATTTCTCATCCGGCACTTTGACTTGAACATCTTTAGGAGTACATTGCGAGAAGCGCAAGTGAGCGCGCCGTGCGTTGACCAATCGGGGCGCGTGCGATAATCCTCCAAGTGAAAGGTTTTAATCTGATGTGCCGAAAATTCAATGCTCTCTTCCTCTCCTTTGCCATCATGCTGGCGATGTTCCTGGGCCTCGGCGGGCGGCCCGCGCGGGCTGCCACTGCCGCTCCTGCGAGTCCCGCCGTCGCGGGCGCGCAGCTACTCTCCGTCCTTCCCACCTCAGACTTCGTGGTCTACGTTGACACGCAACGAATATTAAACGACGCGCTTCCGGCCTTTCTGGCGACCAAGCCTGACCTCCTCTCCAAGATGAACGCGAGCATTGACAAGATGAGGGTGGAGACCGGGATTGACCTGCGCTCATTCGACATGATGGTGGTCGGGGTGCGCTACGGGTCGTCCGGGTCAGCGAGGGATGTCAAGACGGTCGTCATCACGCGCGGGCGTTTTGATTCCAGCGCGATTATTAACGCGGGCTTCGCTGCGGCGGCTAAGGATAAGAGTATGTTGCAGCGTCAATCGCAGGAAGAGTACAAGGGCAAGACCCTGTACGTCGTTGGCCCACCAGCAACCAAAGCGACGACGACCCTTTCCGTCAGGGCAGAGAGTAAGAATCAGGGAACGAAGGCGACGCAGGGGGCCAACTCAGTCGCGGCGCAAGCTGAGCCGCCGCCCAAACCGAAAGCGGTGGCGAAGTCGGCTGTGACCGCGCTCGACTCGAACACGATTGCGGGCGGCGATATAGAGAGCGTGCGCGCCGTGATTGACGCGGAAGCGGGAGGCGAGCACGTTGATGATGAACTGGTCCAATTAGCGACGCGCAACGCGAGCGCGCTCGTCGGTTTCAGTGGCAGGCAGCCTGCGCCCGTCATGCGCTTTTCCGGCCAGAAAGATAATTCGCAAGACCCCTATACGACGGCCCTCGAAGGCATTCAACAGTTCTACGGCTCCCTTTCGACCTCCGGCACGGATACGGAAGCCGCGCTCAACCTGCGCATGCAGACGCCCGAACAGGCGCGCGGCATCAAAGAGATGGTTGATATCTTCAAGCCCGCCAACAGCGCGACCACCAACCCCGCTTCGCCCGACATGTTCCCCGCATTCTCCAACCTGTTCAAAAGCCTGACCGTCAACATCGAAGGCAACGAGGTCCAGATGCAACTCAAACTCACGCAAGCAGACCTCGCCCCTTTCCTCCCAAGAATGTAAGTCAAGGCAAAAGATAAAAAGGCGAAGGTGAAGGATGAGAGATACGCTATCTCTCATCCTTCACCTTCGCCTTTTACCTTATTACTTATCTTTTACTTCGCAGGCGCGCCGCCCGGAAAGACCGGGGGACGGCGAGGGAGCGCCGCCGGTGGTTCCTCGTCGGCGGACATCTGCTTGAGCACGTCGTCGTAAACCTTAATCTTGCCTTCCCTTTTCATGCGCGCTTGAACCGACGAGATGTAGTCGTCGAAGACCATGTTGCGCCGCTCTGAGAGGGCCGATTCCTTCAACTGGTCGCGCTGCTTGGCAAACTCCGCGAGGTCCGCTTCGATGCGTTTGTTTTCGGCCACGACGACCCAGTTCTCGCCTATCTTAACCGGGGACTTCGATACTTCGCCCGGCTTCAAATTATAGATGACATCGTCTGCGGCGGGGCTGGTTCCGGCTTCGCCAAGCGGCGAGGTGAGTTTATAACCATCATCGGTCTTGGCTTCGAGGCCGAGTTTTTCGGCGGCGGCCTTGAGTTCTGCCGCGCTGCCCGTATGCTCCGCGAGGTCGCGCGCGGCCTGCTCAAGTTGCGACTTGGCGCGCTCCTGTTTGACAGCCTGCGCGACCCTCTCTTTGACTTCGTCGAATTCGGGAACGCGCGGCTCTTTCTTGTCAACCAGCATCGGAATCGCAAAGCCGCCTTTGACCTGCGTGGTGCTGCCCACGTCATTCGGATTATTGAGTTGGGCGATGGCCTCTTCAAACTGCGGGCTGCTGCCGATGTTGGGCACATCGTCGCCGGGTTTGACGTAGGGCGTTTCCCTTGCCATATCCACGGGCTTCATGTTGGCTTCGCCAGCCAACTCCTGCGCCACCTTCTGCACGTCCTTCGTCTCTTTCAAACGGTCTGCGGCTTTGGCCGAAAGCTGCGCGGCGACGCCATATGCTTTGCGATTGCGCAGGGAAGCGAGCAGTTCCGGTTTCGCTTCCTCGAAGGTCTTGGGGACTTCCTCGCCGCGACGCAGGATGTACCAGTTGCCGCCGTACTTGATAGGGTCGGAGAAAAGCTCGCCGGGCTGCTGGTCAACCATGCGGTCGTAGAGCGCGTCCGGCTTGTTCGGATTCTTCTTGAAAGGCTTGGGGAGCATGCCGCCGTTTTTGGCCGTGGCGGGGTCTTCGGAATTTCCCTTCGCCAGTTCCGCGAACTTTTCCTCGGTCACGTTCGGGCCGTCGGCACGAAGTTTCGCCATCAATGAATCGGCTTTGGCCTTCACCTGCTGGTCCAGGTCCGGGCGCGCGACCTTGAGAATTATCTGCTGTATACGCACGCCCGCCTGCTTGGCCTCGCCCGCCAGCTGGTCGAACTCTTTGTGCAAATCTTCATCCGAGATGTTCTGTTTCTCGCCCATCTTCGCCTGGTCTATGTAGACATAGCGAATCTTCTTCTGCGCTTCGTTGTATTTATAGTCGGCCTTGTGCTGCTCATAGTAATCGCGCAATTCCTGGTCCGACGGCTGAATCTTCTGGGCCAACCTGGTCGCCGTGACGGGCACATAGACGAGATCGAAGACCGTGTTCTTGCGCTTATACTGGTCCTGTATCTCTTCATCCGAGACGCTCACTCCGGCGGTCACGAAGGCTTCAAGTTTTTTCGCGGAGAGGCCGTCGCGTATCTCTCGCTCGAAGCGGTCAAAGTCGCCGTAATTGGCCGTCACTATCTCCTTGTAGCGTTCCATGCCGACGAACTGGCCGCTCGAAGGGTCTTTGAATTCTTTGCGTATATTCTCCGCGACTTCGCCGTCCGAAGCCGAGAGCGAGAGGCGCGCGGCCTCCTGCGAAATGATGCGCTGCTTGATGAGGTCGTCCAGAAAACGCTTGTCCGTATAACCGATCTGGGCGAGGGAGAACTGGCCGCCGAACCTCTTCTGCAAACTCTCCTTCTGCGTGGCGATGTCGCCGATAGTGACGACATCGCCGCCCACTTTGGCGACCGTCTCCGTGCTCCGCGTCGGGTCTTCAGAGGCGGCTGTGCGATTGCGACCGGGCGCGTAAAAAATAATCAAGCTGACGGCCATGAGGAGCGCAAATCCGAAGATGATTCCCTTTTGCGTCCGTTCCATACGGCTAAACATTTTCAGCATTACTTCAGTACCTTCCGTTGATAAGCTTGTAGATAATGTGATTCCCGCAAACCTTGAATTGTATCGGAGAGTCACGCGAGGCCGCAACCAGCGCGAAAGGTTTGAGGTTTCAACTCCGTCGCTTTGCACCTTAAACTTCAAACCTCAAACTCGAAACCTGAAACTCCGTCCCGGTTGCTTGGCCGCGCGGGCGGATGTTAGAGTTAATTTTCAGGTATGGGCACAATGCAATATTCGATTTGGGCGTGGGTGGGTTTCGGAGTTTTTATCCTGTGCATGCTGATGATTGACCTCGGTCTTTTCAATCGTCGGGCGCACAGCGTCAAGTATAAAGAGGCGGTCATCTGGAGCAGCGTCTGGGTCTCGCTGGCGTTAATCTTCGACGGGCTGGTCTTCTGGCAATTGGGCCATCAAAAGGGGCTCGAATTCCTCACAGGTTATCTCATAGAGCTATCGCTCTCGGTGGATAACCTCTTCGTCTTCCTGCTCATCTTCTCTTATTTTCAGGTTCCCGCGAAGTACCAGCACCGCGTCCTCTACTGGGGCGTGCTGGGCGCGCTCGTGATGCGTATCGCCATGATTTTTCTGGGGACCGCGCTCATTAATCGCTTCCACTGGATCATCTACATTTTCGGCGCGTTTCTCATCTACACGGGCATCAAGATGTTTCGCCAGGAGGAGACGGCGGTCAACCCGGAGGAGAATCCGCTGGTGCGGTTTGTGACGCGCTTCATCCCTATGACGCGCCACTACGAGGAGTCAAAGTTCTTTACTGTCGCCAACGGGCGACGCACGGGCACGCTTCTTTTATTGGTCCTGATAATCGTTGAAGTGACGGACCTGGTCTTCGCCGTTGATTCCATTCCGGCCATCTTCGGCGTGACGACCGACCGCTTTATCATTTACACCTCGAACGTCTTCGCCATCCTCGGACTGCGCACGCTCTACTTCCTGCTCGCGGGCGTGGTCGAAAAGTTTCATTATCTGAAGGTCGGCCTCGCCATCGTGCTGACCTTCATCGGCGTCAAGATGGTCATCCCGATGTTCGTGGACTGGCACATCCCAACGGGCATCGCGCTCGGCGTGGTCGGGGTGGTCCTGCTCGGCTCGGTCGCGGCCTCGCTTATCTGGCCCAGGCAAGCGGAAAGAGATATAGATGTGAGCATGTCTGAGGACTTCAACCCGCCCTTCCAGAACATAGAGCCCGGCCCCGGCCACGAGGATTTGAAGAGCCTCGACGGGCGTGCGCAAGAGAAGGTCAAAGGGTAAGGCGAGGGCGCGCTTTCCGCTCACATGTCCCGGAATTTTTCTTTTGCCTTTAGTCTCTCCCCTGTGTTAATTTTCGAGAGCAGGTTGAAAGCGCCTGCGCCTGAGAGTCCGACTCAAAAGTTTCTTTCCCACGCGCGGCGACGCTTCGACGAAACCCGTGCCGAACGCCCTGCAAATCGTTAGAGCCCCGCGATGATTCCCGATAAGCACTCTTCGTCTTATGACTAAAAAGGCCGGTGGCATCAGCCTGGACTGGTGGGTGGTCCAGAAGCGATTCATTTACATCATGATCGGTGTGCTCGTGCTGTGCATAGCGGCGGGCGCGGCGAGCCTCTACGTCTGGAAGTACGGCAATCCCTTCAAGCATGTGGGCGAGAATATTAATGGTCCAACAGGCGCGCGCTTTATCTCCTTCGAGGGAGACGTGCGCGTGATTCGTTCCGCGACGCGCGAGACCATCGCCGCCGGAAGCGATACTCAACTCTTTCCGGGCGACACCGTGCAGACTCAAGGCGACGGGCGCGCGCGCCTCACTCTCGCAGACGGCTCGACCCTCTTCGTCCGCCCCAACAGCACCGTCATCGTCCGCGACAACACCATCAACGAGAGCGAGCAGAAGGCCAACGTTCATGTCACGGTTGATCGCGGCCAGATTAACGTCCGCACCGAGCAGCAGCCCGACGGCACGAACAACGTCGTCGAGACGCCGAAGACGCAGAACAAACTAGGCTCGCAGACGGGGGCGAGTTTCGCCGTCAATCCTGACAATCACACGGAGGAGATTCGCGTCGGGTCCGGCGAGTTGGCGACCACCACGAGCAATGGCGAACAAACGGTCGTCAGGGGCGGCGAGTATGTCGCGGTCAACCCGGCGGGCACGCTCTCGCGGCAGAAACTTCTGGACGTGCCCGCTCCCTCGGAGCCGCACGACCTGGAAAAGATTTTCGTAGGGCAGAACGGCGCGGCCTCCGTTCCCCTGCGCTGGCAACGTCCGGCACAGGGCG
The DNA here is from genome assembly GCA_034665545.1 of Blastocatellia bacterium. Classification (GTDB taxonomy): domain Bacteria; phylum Acidobacteriota; class Blastocatellia; order Pyrinomonadales; family Pyrinomonadaceae; genus DASYML01. The sequence continues at coordinate 8,265 of JAXDFO010000114.1, read as the reverse complement.
CGCCCGCCTACTATCGCGTAGAAGTTGCGACTTCGCCCTTCTTCGTGCAGGAGGGCCGGGTCATAGAGAGAGACCAACTCGTCTCTCTCGAATTCAGCGCGAACGACCTGCGCCCCGGCGTTTACTACTGGCGCGTGAGGGCCACCGCCGCGACGGGGCAAATCAGCGATTGGAGCGAGCCTCAAAAGTTTACAATCGCGCCGGGCGGCACGGGCCAACGCGTCGAGGTGACGAACCTCAGCGCGCAACTCGTCGGCGGCAATATCTATTTAGTGCGCGGGCGAGCCTCGCCCGGCACGGACCTTCGCAGCCTGGGACGCGAGACGCACGCTGGCGGCGACGGTTCGTTCCAACTGCAAATCACAGTGCCTGCGGGCGCGCGCGAAATCACGCTCGAAGCGCAGGACCATGATGGCAATCGCAACCAGTACAAAGTCACGCTGTAGCAAAGCGACTGCATGAACGTCAGGGAGACAGCCCAGATTCTGATGACGAAGCAGGTCATCTTGTTGGCGGATGCCCGCACCACTCTCGCGCATGGACTCAACGAAGTCTTGCGCGACGCCGGAATCTGTCTCTTGACGGACAGCTTGCCGGAAGCGACGCGCGCACAGCCGGGCGCGCAAGAGAGTGGCAACGCCTTAGAGGAAACGAGCGCGCGAGCTTATCCCGTGAACGAGAGCGCGCGCCCGCCCGCTATGAAGTTTGAGGATGTGCCTTTACCGCTCGCGGTGCTTTATGAAGTGGCCGCAGGGGCGAACGTATTACTGGTCCACGCGGTCGTCGAGCACGCGCTCGTGGCATGGCCCGGCGCGCCGCTCGTCGCCCTGCGCCCCGGCAACAACCATGCTCCCGCCTCGCACTCGCATTCGCATCAACTCGACGACGCGACCCTCAAGCGGCTGGGCTTTCGCGCCATCGCGGAGAGGCCCGCGCAGTTGCCAGCCCTCCTGCGCGAACTCGAAGAGCATGTCAACACGAGCGAGCTACGATTGCCCGCAGGCGTCTTGAGCCTGGATGAAAAGCAGGCTCAATCGCTTCCCTCTCATCTGGATAAGGAGACGTTGCGCGCGGCCTTCGCGCTGGTCGCGTCGCTCCATGCCGCGCAGGACCAGAACCGCGCGGCGCAGGAAGCCCTCGCCGGACTCGCATCCCTCTTGAGCGCGGATTGCTGGACCATTTATCTGGCCGCCGAGATGAACGGCGACGAGGCCGTGAGGCTCGAACCGCTCGCCGTGCATGGAGGGCCGAGCACGGAACGTGAGAACGTGCCCGATGCGTTGCGGGCCATCTCGACGGGGAGCGTCATTGCCCTCTCAGGTTCTGAATCCGGCGCGGCCCGCGCCGCCGCCGCGCGCATGGAGACGATGAGAAAGACGGAAGGGCGAAGGCGCATCCTGGCCCTGCCTTTAATCGGCGGCGAGCGTGTGATGGGCGTGCTCGAAGCTGTGCGCGACCGTCAGGGAGCGCGGCCTTTCACGAAGCGCGAGAGCGAACTCCTGGGCGCACTGGCCGCGCCGCTCTCTTCCGCGCTGGCGAACTCCGTACGCATCGCGGAAGCAGAGCGTCTCTCGCAGACGGACGATTTGACCAAGCTGCACAACGCGCGCTACCTGCGGCAATTCCTGCTCGTCGAACTGAGACGCGCGCGCCGCTATGGCTCAAGCGTCTCATCCCTCTTCTTCGACATAGACGACTTCAAGAGCATCAACGACGCGCACGGCCATCTCGTCGGCTCGCACGTCCTGATGGAGATGGCGGCGGTCATACTCTCTTCCGTGCGCGACACGGACATGGTGGCCCGCTATGGCGGCGACGAGTTCGTAGTCATCCTGCCGGAGACTCCCATCGAGCAGGCGGTCTACGTCGCAGAGCGCGTCCGCGAAAAGATCGCGCGCCACGCCTTCACGGGCGGGCGGCGATTACATCTCAACATCACTGCCAGCTTCGGCGTCGCAGCCTTCCCCCAACACGCCCCCTCCCCCCAACAGCTTGTCGCCTGCGCTGACGCCGCGATGTACGAAGCCAAAGCCGCAGGCAAGAACCGCGTCCGCACCGCGCTCTAAAACCGACTAGACTCAAGACTTTTTTTCGTCGAACGTCATTTAACGTCATTTCTAGATAGCGCGGGAGCGGGCTTTCGTTGTATCTTATTAGGTTCGCTCTTGTTCGGTGAGACTTTCCAGCACGGTCAAGGTGATTTTGGGCACGCCATAGCCCCGTGACGCGTGTGCGCGAACGGCTCAACCCCCCTTGCGAGCGCATTCATTCTTATATGGTAGGTATGGACTTAATTTAAATGGCCTTTAAATCTATTTTCAGTCTGTTCTCAAGTGACCTTGCGATAGACCTCGGCACAGCTAACACATTGGTTTACGCGAAGGGACGCGGCATCGTCGTCTCCGAGCCGTCAATCGTCGCCATCAACAAAATCACCAACGCCGTGGAGGCTGTCGGTCGTGATGCCAAAGAGATGCTGGGGCGCACGCCCGGCAACATCGTCGCCATCCGCCCTATGAAAGACGGCGTCATCGCCAACTTTGAAGTGACGGAGAAGATGCTTCAACACTTCATACGCAAGGCGCACAACGGCAAGACGTGGGTCAGCCCGCGAGTCGTCATCGGCATTCCTTCCGAAATCACGCAGGTCGAACGGCGCGCGGTCGAAGACTCGGCCTATCGCGCCAAAGCTTCCGAAGTCTATCTCGTAGAGGAAGCGATGGCGGCGGCCATCGGCGCGGGCCTGCCCATCACGGAGCCGCACGGCAACATGGTCGTGGACATCGGCGGCGGGACGACCGACATCGCCGTCATTTCGCTTTCCGGCATCGTCTACTCGCGCGCCGTGCGCGTCGCTGGCAACGAGATGGACGAAGCCATCACGCAGTATATCAAGCGCAAGTACAACCTGCTCATAGGCGAGCGGACCGCCGAACTGGTCAAGATAGAACTCGGCTCGGCCTTCCCTCTGGACGAGCAATTGACGATGGAGGTGCGCGGTCGCAACCTCATCGAAGGCATCCCCAAGACCATCTCGATTAGTGACGAGGAGATACGCGAGGCGCTCGCCGATTCCGTCTCGACAATCGTCAACGCCGTGCGCGTCGCCCTCGAACGCACGCCCCCGGAACTCTCCGCAGACATCGTAGAACGCGGCATCGTCCTCACGGGCGGCGGCGCGCTTCTCAAAAACCTGGACCGCCGTCTCTCGATTGAGACAGGGTTGCCCGTCTCCCTCGCTGACGACCCGCTCTCATCCGTCGTGCTCGGCACAGGCAAAATGCTCTCGGACTTCAACCTTCTCAAACGCGTCAAGTGGGACAACACCCTGACGAGTGGAACATGAAAAACAGCGGTCTATGGTCAGTGCTCAGTGGTCAGAAAGGACCGCTTGCTTTTACTGCCCGGCTGACCACTGACTTCTATCTGTTATGGTCGCACGTTCACAGAAGGAGATAAGGCAGCGCGCGCCTTTGTGGCTCGTGGGAATGCTGTTCGCCAGCCTCGCGTTGATGACTTACGACGCGCGCGAGAACGGCGACGCGACGAAGCAGCGCGTGATTCGCTCCTGGGCCCAGGCCGTGGCCTCGCCCTTCCAGCGCGCCACCTCCGGCGCGGGCAGCACCGGCATCGGCTTCTTCCGCTATCTGGGCAACCTGCGAAACGCCGCCGCCGAGAACGATGGGTTGCGCAAGCGCGTCGAGGAGATGGAGATAGAGTTGCGCAACGCGCGCGAGACGAAGGACGAGAACGAGCGTCTGAAGGGTCTGCTCGCTCTCAAGGAAGATGACAAGTACGAGGTGGTCGCGGCGAGAGTCATCGCGCGCGACCCGTCGCTCTGGTTCGATACGGTGACGATTAATCGCGGCAGGTCGAGCGGCGTCGAGTTGAATATGCCGGTCGTCACGCAGGGCGGCATCGTCGGGCGCGTCGTGGCGACCAGCCCGTGGACCGCACAGATTATGCTCATCACAGATGAGAAGGCGGCGGCGGGCGCGGTCGTGGGCCAACTCGGAGAATCCAACGCGCTCGGCTCCGTCAAGGGTCTGGGCGAAGGCGGACTGGTGGAGATGCGTTACGTGTCTGGCCTTGAGGAAGTCAAGACGGGCGATTACGTGGTCACGACGGGGCAGGACGGCATCTATCCGCCGGGCCTCAACGTCGGCGAAGTGATTGATGTCAAGCACGGCTCGGCGACGCAGCCGCACGTCATACACATCAAGCCCAGCTCGCGCCTTGACCAGCTTGAGGAGGTCGCCGTCCTGAAATATCATCCCCCGCAACGCACACAGCCGGACCAGGTCTTGCCGAATGTCAAAAAACCGTGACGGGCCGGAGGGGTGACAGGTGATGAGAGAAATGCTTTTGGTCCTGTCACACGTCGCCTGTTAGCTGTCACCTGTTTAGAATGCGTCAACTGAAAATTGCGATTGCCCTCGCCGTGGCAATCATCCTGCAATCGGCTATCACCTCTCGCTGGCATCCATTTGTCTATGCGGATCTCTCGCTGGTGGTCGTGGTCTACTTCGCGCTTCAGAGAGATGTCTTGCAGGCTCTCATCATCGGCTCGGTCGCAGGCTTGGCGATGGACGCCCTGAGCGGCGGACTGCTCGGCGCGGGCAGCTTCACCAAGACCTTCATCGCCTATCTTATTTTCGCCCTGGCGACGCGCGTCTCGCTCGACAACCCGATAGTCAGAATTCCCGTCTTAGCATGTGCGGCATTGCTGGACGCCGCGCTTTACGTCCTGCTCAATCGCCTGTTCGGCCAGCCTTCTTTGATACCGTTCGTCGTGGCCGCCGGATTCAAGGTCATCGGGACGACCATCGCCGGAACGATTCTCTTGCAGGTCTTGGACCTTTTATTCAGCGACCGCGCACGCCAGCGTCGCCAGTTCGCCTTCCGCCGCCGCGTCGCGCGACGCAGCGCGGGGAGCATCAGAAGAAGATGAGAAGGCGAGCGACGGATAGTTTGAAGTTGACGGTTAAAAACGGAATTATTTAGTAGATATTGTGGGCCAATTCTGTTATTGATTTAATGGCACTGGTGTATGGCCGACGCCCCTTAAATTCGCAACCGAAACTTAAAATCGAAAACTCAAAACCGACGACGGCCCACTGGCTACGGACTACTGGTTATTTGCTCTTATGAAGTTCGAGGATGACGCACAAAATTTGCGGATGCGGTTGCGGCTGATACAGGTCTTGGTCCTGGTGTTGGTCTCTGTGCTGTCCGTCAGGCTCTACTTGTTACAGGTGGTCAACGGCCCGCACTACGCGGACGTGGCCGAGAACCAGCGCATACGCTTGCTGCCGATCCCCGCGCCGCGCGGCGTTATCTTCGACCGCAACGGAAAGATACTGGTTGACTCGCGGCCCATCTACAACGTCATTCTCTCGCGCGAGGACATCAAGGGCAAAGACCTGGATGCTTTCATCGGCCCGCTCGGCAAAGGGCTGGGAGTTGACGATGACATCCTGCGCGAGCGTTTCGAGCAGATAAAATCGCAGCCCGCCTTCGAGTCCATCCCTATCAAGGACAACGCGACCCTCGCCGACATCTCCTGGGTGGACGCGCACCAGCTTGAGTTCCCGGAGTTGCGCGTAGAGCTCGCCCCACAGCGTCACTATCCTGAGAACGGGACGCTCTGCCACGTGCTCGGCTACGTCGGCGAAATCAACCCTGAGCAGATGGAGCAGGCCCAGTATAAAGGCTATAAGCCCGGCGACATCATCGGGCAGGAGGGCTTGGAGAAGGTCTACGACCAGTACCTTCGCGGGCGCGACGGTTATCGCAAGGTCGTCGTTGACAGTCGCGGCCACATCCAGAGCGAGCTTGAAAAGGTAGAGCCACAGCCGGGCCAGGACATGGTCACGACCATTGACATGGACCTCCAACTGGTCGCGGAAGATCAACTGCGCAACTCGCCCTCCAAGCGCGGCGTCATCGTCGCGATGGACCCCAACAACGGCGAGATTATGGCGATGGCTTCCGCCCCGACCTTCGACCCGAACCTCTTCTCGCAGCGCATCACTTCCAAAGAAGGGCGCAAGGAGTACGCGGCGCTCAAGACGGACCCGAGGACGCCGCTACTCAACCGCGCGATACAGGGCCGCTACCCGCCCGGCTCGACATGGAAGATACCGATGGCCGTGGCGGGGCTTCAGCAGGGCGCGATTACCCTCCAACACTCGAACCTGGTCTGCGGCGGCGGCATCACCGTCGGCAACAAGTTCACGCGCTGCATGGGCCATCACGGGACGCCGGACCTCAAGGCCGCCATCACGCATTCCTGCGACGGCTACTTCTACCGTCTCGGATTGAAGATGGGCCTCGACGGCATCATGGAGATGGTTGACGAGTTTGATTTGAACAAGCGGACGGGCGTTGATTTGCCGCACGAGTTAATCAGTTGGACGCCCTCGCGCGAGTTCAAGGCGAAGTGGAATCCGCGCGATCCGGAATGGCGAGACATAGACACCGTCTACGCTTCCTTCGGGCAGGTCTACGATTTTGCGACGCCCCTGGCGATGCTCCGCACGGTCGCCTCCGTCGGCGTCGGCGGCAAACTTTATGTCCCGCATCTCTTGAAGGAATTCAAGGCCGTCGGCGAACCCAACGCGCCCGAATACAGGGCCGAGCGCGGCTTCGTCCCGCTCGATGCCGACAGGCCCAACCCGAAACTCCTCCCGATTTCCGAAGACATACATCAGATGGTCGTCGAAGGAATGTGGGGCGTCGTCAACAACGGCGGAACCGGGGCCAAAATCAAGATGGCAGGCTTCGACATCGCGGGCAAGACGGGCACGGCGCAAGTCGTCGGGTTAGGCAAGGATGTGGGAGAGAATAAAGACCACTCGTGGTTCGTCTCTTACGCGCCCGCTTACAAGCCGGAAATCTCCGTCATCGGCCTCATCGAAAACGTCGGCTTCGGCGGAACCTACGCCGCGCCCGCCGTCCGCGCCGTCTATGATGTCTACTATCGCAAGACCCGCAACGAAGACCCGCCAGGAGCAGTGCAAATAGCTAGAAAGCAGTGATGAAGGACAAGCTAAATTCTTGTCCTGACCTGTTCCCTGTCAATCAATACTCATCACCTTACTCTTATGGTAGCAATTTTAGAACGACGCGGGATACGCGATTTCGACTGGCCTTTGGCCTTGCTGGCGATTACCATCGTGGCCTTCGGGACGTGGCAGATTCACAACGCGCAGCCAACCGAGAATTACTGGCAGAAGCAACTCATCGGCCTCGGCATCGCGCTCGTTGCCATGCTCGCCATCGCCTTCACGGACTATCGCAAGCTGGTCTACTTCGCGCCCGCGCTCTACGGCTTCGGGCTGCTGCTGCTCATCATCGTGCTCATCCCGCACGTCGGGATGCGCGTCAACGGGCAGCAGTGTTGGATTAAGCTGCCGGGGGTCGGGCAGTTTCAACCATCGGAGTTCGTCAAGATTCCGACGGTCCTCATGCTCGCCTACTTTTTCGGCAAGCCCAGGCACGGCGCGCTGACCTGGAAAGAGGTCATCCTCGGCTCTCTCATACTCATCATACCCGTCGGCCTCATCCTGCTAGAGCCGGACACGGGCCAGACCTTGACTTACTTCCCACTGCTCGCGGTGGTCTTCTTTCTCTCGGCGGTCAAGATGCGGCTGGTGGTGGCGGCGGTCCTGCTGTGCATCATCGGCGCGCCTCTGGCCTACGTCGTCGGGGTCAAGACGGGCGTGCTGCACGGTTATAAACTCGAACGCATCAACGTCATTCTGGACCCGGAGAATGCGGACAAGCGCGGGTTCGGTTATCACACCTGGCAGTCAATGGTGACGGTGGGCAAGGGCGGGCTGACAGGCTCACACGCCTCTGCGGATTACTCGCAGAGCACTCTCAAGTTTCTGCCCGAACCGCACACGGATTTCATCTTCGCCGTGACGGCGGAGAACACCGGCTTCGTCGGTTGCATCCTGCTGCTCATAGCCTACGCGCTGCTCATCTCAAGGCTCATCTCCGGGGCGCGGCGCGCGCCGGACAGGACCGGCATGCTCGTCATCATGGCGATTGTGGGCGGCCTCGCCTTTCAACTCTTCATGAACGTGGGGATGGCCCTGGGGATGCTGCCCGTCATCGGCGTGCCCCTGCCATTGATGAGCGCGGGGCTCTCTTCCGTGCTCGCCACGTTCATCGCCATCGGCTTCGCCATCAGCGTCCAACTGCGCCGCTTCGTCAACTAAATTCTAAAAGATTTGCCACAGAGACACAGAGACACAG
>JAXDFO010000113.1:0-8916 GCA_034665545.1 Blastocatellia bacterium | reverse complement strand
AGTTGGACGCGCAGAACATAGAGTTAAGCACCTCTGCCGATATCAAGTACAACTCCGGGGCCGGGATGGAAATCAAGGCGTCGGGGCAGTTGAAGATTAAGGGCGCGACCGTGGAGATTAATTGAATCATGGGCCAACCCGCCGCCAAACAGGGCGACCAGATAGTCGCCGTTGATACGCACATCGTCATCGTGCCCGGCGCGCCGCCCGTGCCGACGCCTTTGCCGCACCCGTTCACGGGCATTATCAACGGCGCGTTGAGCAGCGATGTCAAGATTATGGGCATGCCTGCGGCGACCGTTGACAGCACGGCGGACAACACCCCGCCGCACATCCCGACACCGCCCGGCACGGCTTTTCAAAAGCCGCCGTCGAACAAGGGCACGATTCAGATGGGCAGCGCGACCGTCAAGATTAACGGCAAGATGGCCGCGCGTAACGGCGACCCCGCGATGACCTGCAACGACCCTGCGGACCTGCCCGCAGGCACTGTCATCGCGGTCGGCACGGTCTTCATAGGATGAGCGGGAGAAGTTTATGAGCAAACTCTTCTTGGGTGTCGGGTGGTCATTCCCGGTCCAGCTTTCAACGGACGAGGGCGCGAAGGGCATGCTCCTGCATGCGGAGTATGAAGAGAGCATACGTCAATCCATCTGGATTATTCTCGGCACCGCGAAGGGCGAGCGAGTGATGCGACCGGATTTCGGTTGCGGCATCTACGATCTTGTCTTTGAGGTCAACTCCGCGACGACCGCCGGGCGAGTCTCGCAGGCCGTCAAGCAGGCTCTCCTGCTTTATGAGCCGCGCATTGACGTGCTCGATGTGCAGGTCAACGCGCAGGGCAGTGGTGAGGTCATGCTCATTAGTATTGATTACGAAGTGCGCGCGACCAACAACGTCTTCAACCTGGTCTATCCCTTTTATCTTGAGAGGAGTCCGGCCTGATGAGTTCACAGTCTCCCCTGATAGACAGGCGGACGGCGACCGACATCGCGCGGCAGGTGCGCGATTTGTTGGGCCAATATGCGCCCGGATGGAAGGAAGAATTAGTGGACCCGAAGACGGGACTGGTCCAACAAACGGACACTCTCGCCGGAGCCTTGATAGACATCTTCGGTCGCCTCGCGGAGATCATCATCCAGCGTCTTAACCAAGTGCCGGATAAAAATTTTCGCGCCTACATGAACCTGCTCGGAGTCTCTCTGTTGCCGCCGCAACCGGCGCGCGTGCCGCTCACTTTCACGCTCGCGGCGGGCAGCGCCAGCAACGCCATCGTGCCCGCCGGAACGCAGGTCGCCGCGCCTCCCGCTCCCGGTGAATCACAGCCCGTCATCTTCGAGACAGAGCGCGAGCTAGTCGTCACGGCGGCGCAACTCGCTTCGCTCTTCGTGCGCAATCCGCAGCAGGATACCTACGGCGACCACACCGCGCTTATCAGTTCCAACACCTCGCGCGAAGCTCTACTCTTTCAGGGCGACACGCAGGTCGAGCATGTTTTTTATCTGAGCCAGGACCGGCTGCTCGGCTCGCCCGGTCTCACTAAATTGGACCTCACGCTGACGCTCACGCAGCCGCTCGGAGACAACGCCGCGCTCAGTTGGGAAATATGGAACGGGACGAACTGGGAAGCAAGAGTGCCCGTCGAACTCGTCAACGCGAGTCTCAACCTGAGAGTGAACGGAATCAACAAGCTCTCTTTCAATTTCACACAGCCGTTACTAAAGAGCGCGGTCAACGGTGTCGAGCATCGCTGGATGCGCTGTCGTCTTCTGACGCCCCTCACGCCCGCTTCGGACGCGCCCGAAAACAGCATGGTGCGCGCCTCTATGTTGCCGGTCGTGGATGACATCAGCATGCAGGCAACCATCGCGCGCCAGAATGTGCCGCTCGACGCAGCCTTCATCAACAATCTTCCGCTCGATACGAGCAAGCAGTTTTTCCCTTTCGGCGACCGCCCGAAATTCGGCGACACACTCTATCTTGCGAGCAGCGACGGCTTCTCTCAATCCGGCTCATTCGTGACGCTCGATATTCCCCTGAGCAATCCTTCGACGGCCAACCCTTCGACGACGCCGATACCGCCGACCTATGCAACCAACAGCCCGCAACTGCAATGGGAGTTTTGGAACGGCTCGACGTGGACCGTGCTCGGCACGGCTGTGCAGACGGGAGTGACGACGCTTCCCAGTTCGGACCCGACGAGGCCGCTCTTCAAAGACACGACGCTGGCCTTCACCGTCGCGGGCACGGTCAGCTTCACGCTTCCGACGCCGCCCGCCGCGACCGTCATCAACGGCGTGCAAAATTACTGGGTGCGCGTCCGTCTCGTGAGCGGCAACTATGGTGTCGAAGCGCACTACGTACCGGGCGGCGAGAACGGTTACACGCTGGTCCCCTCGACTCTTCAACCGCCCGCCATCAACCAGTTGACGAGCGCGTATAACGTCAAGCTCAACGCGACGCCCGACGCCCTCTGGACCTTTAATAATCTGACTTATGAAGATGTCACCGCCAGCGCGTCTTTCAGCCCGTTCAAGCCCGCGACGGAGAACTTCCCCACGCTTTATGTTGGCTTTACTCTTCCGCCCAGCCTGGACAAATTTCCGAATCGTAATCTGACTCTCTACAACGGCGTCACGCGCACGACCTACGGCGAGAAGTTCGCGCCCCTCTGGCCCACCGAGAGCAAGGCCAGCGGCGACCCCAACGCGATGGTCGTCCACACGTTTTCTCTCATCAACGACTCAGCCGAAGAGGTCCAATTTATCCTCTCCGTGCTCGGCACGAGTTGGCCCATTGATTACGGCGACACGGAAGTTTCCGTCGGCGCGGGCGAGAGCGCGACCGTCGAAGTGATGGTGACGATTCCCTCTGATGCAGAGCCTGGCGATAGCGACTCCGGTTTTCTGCGCGTCTTCATCATGAACGCCCCTGCGGTCGTTTACGATGCGAGGTTCGCTACCTTCGCCGTCGCGGAGCCGCTCGTCAACGAGCAGCTGCGGCTCGATTGGGAATACTGGAACGGCGCGCGCTGGTCCAGGCTCACGGTCGTTGATGATTCGGAGAGCTTCACGCGTTCGGGCCTGGTCGAGTTTATCGCGCCGCCCGATTTTGCGAGTCATAGAGAGTTTGGATTGCCCGCGCAGTACTGGCTGCGCGTGAGTTGGAGCGGCGGCGAGTATGAGTTGGACCCGCGCCTGAATCGCATGCTGCTCAACACGACGATGGCGACGCAGACCGTGACCATCAAGAACGAGGTGCTCGGTTCAAGCGACGGCAGCGCGAATCAAATCTTCCGCACGACGCGCACGCCCGTCCTTGAAGGCCAGCAACTCCTCGTGCGCGAGCTTGAGATGCCTGCTATCGAAGAGTTGAACATCATCGAAGAAGAGGAAGGACTCGATGCCGTCAGCGTCTCGTCTTCCGTTGCGACCGGCGGGCAGAAACAGGTCTGGGTGCGCTGGCATGAAGTGGCGGACTTTTACGGCTCGGGTCCGCGCGACCGTCATTACGTGTTGGACCATCTGACGGGGACCGTCTTTTTCGGCAACGGGTCCGAGGGGTTGATACCGCCAATCGGCGCGGGCAGTTTGCGGCTGGTCCAATATCGAACCGGACAGGGCGTCTCCGGCAATCGTTCGTCAGGCACAGTCGCTCAACTCAAGACTACGGTTCCCTACATTGAGAAAGTGACCAACGTGGAAGCGGCGACGGGCGGCGCGGAAGCGGAGACGATGGAATCGCTGCTCGAACGCGCGCCGCGCACGATACGCCATCGCAACCGCGCCGTGACGCCAGAAGATTATGAAGACCTCGGAAGGCTGGCGACGCCGGAAGTGGCGCGAACTAAGTGCGTGCCGCTCTACGACCTGGCGATTGACCCCGACGCCGTCTCGCGCGTGCTCGGCACTGTGAGCTTGATTATCGTCCCGCGCTCAGTTGAAGCGAAGCCTCTGCCAAGTCTAGAACTCATCAGCGAGGTTCAAGACTACATAGCGGCCAGGCAAATTCCAACGGCGAAGCTGGTCATCGTTGGTCCAGAATACATACGCGTTGATGTGATGGTCGAAGTCGGCTTGCGCGTCGTGGAAGGCGCGAGCGGCGTCGTGTCTGACATAGAGGACGCGCTCTCGCGTTACCTGCACCCGTTGACGGGAGGGCTTGAAGGCCTGGGCTGGGATTTCGGTCGCAAGCCGCACACCTCTGACCTCTACGTCGTGCTCGAAGCCGTGCGCGGTGTGGACTATGTTAAGACTCTCATCGTGAACGAAATCGAGGACCGGGCGGGAGTGGTCCAGACCGGACGCTTTCTGGTCTATTCTGGCACTCACACCATCACGGTGACTTACGAAGAGGATTGAGAGGATGAAGCTGTAGACAGCTTTTCTTGAAAGGCTCCTCCGTTTTTAAACAAGCGAAAGGATCGCTTACATCGTGCCGATAGAACTACCGAATCTGGATGACCGCACTTACGCGGACCTCGTCAACGAGGCGCGCGCGTTGATACCGACGCACGCGCCTGAGTGGACCAATCATAATTCTTCGGACCCCGGCATCACGCTCATAGAGCTTTTCGCATACCTGACCGAGATGATGATTTACAGGCTCAATCGCGTCACGGACCAGAACATGCTTGCCTTCCTGAAGCTCCTCAACGGCAACCCGCAATGGGAGCCGCCGCCCGGAGAGACTCTGACTGAAGCCGTCAAGAATACCGTGCTGGCATTGCGCAAACCGTTCCGCGCCGTGACCTGCGAGGACTTCGAGAACCTCGCCCTCAACTTCGATGAAGATGACGTGCTCGCGGGCGCGCCGCCGCAGGTCGCGCGCGCGCGTTGCGTGCCGCGCAGAGACCTCGTCGCGGATGACCCCGTTAATCGCGGCACGGATGAACCCGGCCACGTCTCCGTCATCATCGTGCCCTTCAGGACCGGCACGGAGAAGCTTCCGCAGCCCGTTGATGATTTGAGACAGAAGGTTTACGCGTTTCTCGATAAGCGTCGCTTGATCACGACCGTCATTCATGTGGCGAAGCCAGCTTATTTCAGCTTCACAGTGCAACTGGCAATCGTCCTCATGCCCGACACGATAGCTCTGGACCAGGCGGCGATACTCGATGACATTAAAAAAGTGCTTCAGGATTTTTTCGACCCGTTGACGGGCGGAGACGAGAGGACGGGTTGGCCCTTCGGGCGCAACGTCTACGTTTCGGAAATCTACAATCTGTTGGATGTCCAACCCGGAGTTGATTACATCACGAAGACCGTTGACCCGCAGACGAAGAAGGAGCTACCGGAGTTGGCCGTGGCGAAGGCCGATAGTGACCGTCTCATCCTCAACGCTCAAGGCAAGGTCGTGGGCTTAGAGATTAAAGCGGAAGAACTGGTTGATGCTCAACTGAACATCGTTCTCCCGCCAAGCGCATGAACATGAGGTGCTATTAAAGAAGTGGCAACCAACCCTACATATACGCCGAGCGAACTTTTGCGCTACCTGCCGGACATCTATTCGGAGGATCCATTCCTGGGCCAATTTCTCTCGGCCTTTGAAAAGGTCTTGCTCGGACGGAGCGACATCGAGCTCTGTTATCAAAACGGAAAGTTCTATCCGAGCCAGACGGACCCCGGCATTGATGACGACCCATCGAACCCGCCCGTCTGCTACCAGGGCTTGGAAGAGACCATCGCGGGCCTCGCCACCTACTTCGAGGCCGACACGACGCCGCAGGATTTTCTCGAATGGTTGTCGGACTGGGTCGCGCTCACCCTGCGCGCCGACGTGCCCGTCTCTATCCAGCGCACTTTCATCGGCAAGGCCGTCTGGCTTTACAACATGCGCGGTACGATTCAGGGAATTAAGGAGACGATTAATATTTACGTCGGGACATACCCGACGATAGACGAGATGGGAACGCCCTTCGAGATCGGCATCAGTTCGACCATCGGCGTCAACACGCTGCTCGATTCGGGCGCGCCGCATTTCTTTCGCGTCTCTCTCAACCTGAACACGACCGACACCGACCAGATTAACAAGATCACGCAGGTGGTCACTTCAATTCTGGACCAGGAAAAGCCCGCGCATACTTTCTACGCCCTGACCGTCGTGACGCCGACGCTGGAAATCGGCTATCACTCGACCATCGGCGAAGATACCCTTTTGGGCATCCCGTAATCTTAACCCGTTAATAAGGAGAAACGCCCGTGACAGACCCTATCAAACGCCTGAACTATTTTGACCACCAGTTCCTTCACGCGACGGACTTCGCCGATGAGCAGAACTATCACCTCAACATGCGTCGTCGTCACAATCGTGTGCTCCATACTTCGGGCATCGCGGAAGGTTTGGAAGTCTCATTCAATCAGGGCGAGTCGAAGGTCTCCATCCAGCCGGGGACGGCCTATGACGGCAACGGCAGAGAGATAGTCATCCTCGATAAGACGGATGTGGACCTGCAATCGCTGCCGAACGACACGACAGCTTATCTGACAATCAAGTACGGCGAGCACCCCGACAACACTGTCAACGCCGCCGGCGTGGCTGGCGATACGCGCATGACCGAGACACCGGTCATAGAGTTTACGAACTCCGCGCCGAGCAACCCGACGCTCTCGCTGATTCTCGCCGTCGTCGCCCGCAAGGGAAAACTGATTGACAGTCTAGACTTAACGCAACGTCCTATCGCCGGAGCGAAGGCGGGCGACCTCGTTACCAATTCCCTCACCTTCAGGATTGACGGCGTCGGCTCCGGGCAATGGCCTAAGCTGAGCAGCAGTAACCTCGGCGGCAGCAAGGGTCTGCTCACTTCGCTCACCAACAGTTCGCTACAGTTGGACGCGGGCAAGGAGCTTGTTCTTTATGATGGCGGTCAAGTGCGCAGCAATGATTCCGGCTACAGGTTGGGCTTCAACAGCACGGGCAAGAGGCTGGAGCTACAGACGCCGCCGGGCTTCGACATGACTTTCCTGACGGGCAGCGCGGAGCGCATGCGCCTGACGGGCGGCGGCTTCCTGGGCATCGGCACGAATGCGCCGGACCAGTCGCTTACTATTCAGACTCCTGGCGCGGCCTACATGAATTTCAAGAGCACGAACGGGGCGTATATCTTGCAGGTGGGGGCGGACTCCGGCGGCGGCGTCGTCTCCACCATGACCAACCACGACCTGCAATTGAGGGCCGGGTCGAACAATACTATGCTGACCATCAAAGCGAGCGGTAACGTCGGCGTCGGCGTCACCCTTCCCGCCAACAGGCTCGATGTAGGCGACCGCATGCGCGTCCGCCAGGGACCATCTGGCAACGCCGCACTCTCTTTTTACCAGACCGTTCCGGCGCAGGATGTCGCGTCGCTGATGATGGCGAACGACACGCAGTTCGGCCTCTGGTTTCCCAAGACCGGCAAGTGGGGATGGCTCATGGATTCAAACACGGGCAATTTGGGTTTAGGCGTCACTAGTCCGACGACGCGGTTGGATGCCACGGGCGGCGAAATCAGGTGGGCCAATTCGCGTTTGTCAACGGACCAGGGCGGCAGTCTAGAGCTTGGTGGAGACAACGCCATCGCCGGAAGCGGCTCGCCTTACATTGATTTTCACTTCGCCGGTAAGACGCAGGACTACAGCATCCGGCTTCAGAACGATGCTGATGGGAGATTGACTTTCTACGGCTCGACACTGCAAATCGCGTCTCCGGCCAACGTCGGCATCGGGACCGCCACGCCTACGAATAAACTGCATGTCAACGACATCACAGGGATTCGCCAGGGCTATCTCTACCTCAGTGGTGGAGACAAGGGGAGCAGCTTCGGCTACAACTCTTATCGCAGTCAGAACGGCTTTGCATTCCCGGATCAATCGCAAGCCGCCGTGACGCTCGAAATGGATAGCGGAGACGGCGCACACCCGCGTTTCGAGGTTTATGCTACTTCTCAAAGCGCCCCGACCGCTTGGAGTAAGCGTTTCGGAGTTGATTGCACCAACGGCATGCTCTACAGCCCCATGTGGAGGGCCACTCAGGTTATGAACACGAAGGCCGGGCCACTACCCGTCACGAGCGGTTCGTTTACTTCCGGCGGTGGGACGATCATCATCTTCGCCTCCGGCTCAGCCTGGTGCAATAGCACCGCGCTCATGGGCGTATACATCTACCTCGACTGGAATACGGGCACCTCAAGTTGGCTTGGCGGGATGTACAGGTTCTGTAACGAAATCGGCAGCCATAAGACCCTGACTTTGAATCCTATCGTGACGAGGGTAACGCCTGGCACACATACCATCAGCCTCGTTTCCAACGGGTGGGCCGTGTCAGACGGAAACGATTATTTCAATATTACGGTTC
Source organism: Blastocatellia bacterium (assembly GCA_034665545.1). Classification (GTDB taxonomy): domain Bacteria; phylum Acidobacteriota; class Blastocatellia; order Pyrinomonadales; family Pyrinomonadaceae; genus DASYML01. The sequence continues at coordinate 582 of JAXDFO010000113.1, read as the reverse complement.
TCGAAATGCCGTTCTAGTTCTGCTGGCTAAAAGCTTCGCGCGGTCTCGCTATTATAAAGTCGAAGCTCAAGACTCTTTTACTCATGCCATCCAGACGGGATGGCAGGAAGGATGTGCAAAAATGAATTTGGTCCAGTTTACAAACAATCTGGATGAGTCTGTGACGCAGGGTGATGTGCTGGTCATTGGTCATCGTAAGGCGTCGTTTTCTCATCATGCCAGTATGGGCAATCCGGTCGTCGGAGTCGAAGTCGCGGACGCGGCCTTCGATACGCGCGTCTGTGGAATCGTGTTTGAAGTTCACGCGGATTTAGCGCCGGAGGGACTCGTCCCGCCAGGCGCGCATGTCCCGCCCGGCTTAGAACCGGAGAGCAGCGCGCACGCCGGAAAACGTAAAGCCTCCAAAGCCAGCAAGGCCAGGCAACAGAGCATGCAAGTCTATAGTCTTAAGCAACTGGAAAAGCTGGACCGCGCCAAAGTCAAACCCGGCCAACTCGGTTACATGGTGACGCATGGAGTCGTCGCTTCATGCAAGGTTGACGCCGACATCGCGCCTATCAAAGTCGGCGACCTCTTGACGAC
>JAXDFO010000112.1:0-5686 GCA_034665545.1 Blastocatellia bacterium | reverse complement strand
CATCAACCCTCGCGCGCTCAGTTTGAAATCATCTCTCGAACTTAACAAAACCGCTATTCCTGGACCAGTCATTCGCTTTCGAGTGATGAGAGAGCGGCTATCCACTGCTTACATGTTTGCATCGCTTTTATACTTCCATGATGTACTACTGAATTATTATCGTGCGCGCTTTTGTAGTTTCAAAGTTGGTCGGAGGCGGCGAGGCGTCTTCTCCTGGTCGAGACGTTCTCGGCTATCAAGTGCGTCACGACGGGCGGCGCGTCGCCCGTGTGGAAAGAGCGCGCGTAATCCTGTATGGCGCGGTCTGCGTTCGTGATGCGCGCGTGCTGGCGCATGTGCTCGGCCCACGATTCCACGAGGAACGTCTCTAGATAACGCCCTTCGTTCGCCTGGTCGTTGAAGAGACCCCAGCGCATCGCGCCGTCGCGTCGCACGATACGCTTCACTTCGTCCATAGCTTTCCTGAACTCGTCCACACGCGCGGGGTCTATCAAGTACTCCACAGTCACCAGCACTGGACCATCCTCCGGGTGCGGCTCGCTGATGACGGTCGGCTCGGACCAATGCAGAGAAGGGTCAAGGTCAAGCCCTTCCGCCTCCGCGAGCGGGTAACGCAAGGCCGCGAGCAGCCCCGCCAGCATCGCCAATGCGGCACAGAGGAGCGCAGTGGGAATGCCCAGGCGAGTCGCCACCGCTCCCCAGAGCGCACTGCCGATTGCCATGCCGCCGAAGAAGACCAGCAGGTAAATCGCCAGCGCACGCGCACGCACCCACGCCGGAACCACCGTCTGCACGGAGATATTAAAGCTCGACATGAGGGCCATCCACGCGATGCCGCCCAGGACCATCGCCAACGCCAGTGGCGGCATCATTCGCACATACGCGAGCGTCAACGTCACTCCCGCGAACAGCGCTGTCCCGGATGCGACCAGCCAGTTCATAGAGATGAGCCGCCGGATGACGGGCAGGAGGAACGCTGCGAGGACCGCGCCCGCGCCCAGGCCGCCGAGCAGGATGCCGTACGCGATTGCTCCCAGGCCCAACTCCTTGCGCGCGATGAGAGGCAGCATGGCCCACAGCGCGCTCGCGCAGACGACGAAGAGGCCCGTGCGCAAGAGCACCCGGCGCAGTTCCGGCGAATGCCTGACATAGCGCACGCCTGCTCGCATCGCTCCCACTACGCGCTCCGTCGGCAGCATGCTCTCGCTAGGCTCTCGTCTCCAACGATACAGGACCAATAATATCCCCAGAAACGAAAGCGCGTTGAGCATGAAGACCGCCCACGGACCTGAGAACGCGACCACCAGCCCGCCCAGCGCAGGCCCAAGCGCGCGCGCGATGTTGAAGGCCACGCTATTGAGCGAGACCGCCGCCGCCAGTTCCCTGCGCGGCACTAGCTCAGGCACGATGGCCTGCCACGCGGGAGCGTTGAGCGCGGCCCCCAGCCCGAGCGAGAAGGTCAGTAACAACAAAGTCCACGCGCCCGTCAATCCTGCCAGCGTCAGTAAAGCCAGCGTCGTCGCCGCAACGAGCATCCACGCCTGCGTCAAGAGCAGAAGCCGCCGACGGTCAACCACGTCAGCCAGCGCGCCCGCAGGCAACGCGAGCAGAAAGAGCGGCGTCATCTCAGCCGTCTGCATCAGCGCGACCATCATCGGCGACGGCGCGATAGTAGTCATCAACCATTCCGCCCCGACGTTCTGCATCCAAGTCCCTATGTTCGAGGCGACGGCTGCCAACCACAGCCAGCGAAAAAGCGAGTGGCTCAAGGGACTCCACGCGGAGCCTTCCTTTTCGCGCCCTTCATCCAAAGCTTTAGTTTCCCCTTGCGATACAACCATGCTCTTGCCTTCTTAACTTTAATGGACCATTTATTCCGGCGCTTCCGCGCCGAAGGTAATCCCGCGCCGCTCGCGTCCGAGGCCCGCGACTATCGCGGCCAGCGAGAAGACTATCAACGCCGTCAGCGCCATTGATTTCGCATAGCTCGTGTGCGCCGCGAAGAGCGCTTCGATATAGGCCACGCTGCCCGCTATCAACACGCCGCACTGGTAAGCGAAGCCCGGCAAAAATCCTCTCACCGAATCCGGCGAAAGCTCCGTGATGTGCGCGGGTATCACGCCCCACGCTCCCTGGACCATAAACTGCAACAGAAACGCGCCCGTCACCAGCAGGACCAGAGAAGGCGCGAAGGCCCACAGAGGAATCACCAGTATTGCGCAGGCGAAGGCTAGAATCATCGCGCGCCTGCGCCCCCAACGGTCAGAGAGCAGCCCGAACACGATGCCTCCCGTAATCGCCCCGACCATCGAGAAGGCGGTCAACGCGGCTCGCTTCTGCGGGCTGAATCCCCAGTCTCTTTCAAGAAAGGTCGGGTACATATCCTGCGTGCCGTGCGAAGCAAAGTTCATCATCGCCATCAACACCGTCAGATAGAGCAGCGTCTTCCAGTGCTTGATGATGCCGCGTCCCAACTCGCCCCAACTCCCGTGCTTCGTCTTCTCCCACACCTCCGATTCCTTGACGCCGTAACGTATGAAGAAGACCAGCAGCGCGGGCAAGCCTCCTATGAAGAAAAGCGGACGCCAGCCCCAACGCGGGTAGACGAAAAAATAACAGACCGCCGCGAGCAGGTATCCGACCGCGTAACCCTCCTGTAGCAATCCTGATAGCACCCCTCTCAACTTCGGCGGCACTTTCTCCATCGCCAGCGACGCGCCCACGCCCCACTCGCCGCCCATCCCTATGCCGAACAACGCGCGCAGTATGAGAAACGTCGTGTAGTTCGGAGCCAACCCTGAGAGCACTTCGACGATTGAATAAAAGACCAGGTCAATCATCAACGGCAGCCTGCGCCCGTAACGATCCGCCATCAACCCGAAGATGAAAGCCCCGACCGGCCTGAACGCCAGCGTCACCGCGATGGTGAACGCCACCTCAGCATCCGTCTTATGAAACTCCTTTGCGATGGCCGTCAGCGTGAAGACGACCAGAAAGAAGTCGAACGCATCCAGCGTCCACCCCAGAAACCCCGCGATTAAGGCCGCGCGATGGTCACTCTTCACGTGAAGTTCTTGCTCGCCCTGGTCCATTAATTTTATGTCGCCCCTCCACGGCCACTTCAATCGCGCAATTCATCCAATGCTTGGCCCAACCTGCGCAAGCCCTCTTCAACGCTCGCCTTCTCGCCCCCGATGCCGATGCGGAAATGCTGTGGCATCTCGAAAAACTTTCCCGGCACAACTGAGATTTCATACTTCTCAACAAGCGACGCGCACAACTCGTCCACGCTTCCCCTTCTCAAACGAGGAAACGCGACCGTGCCGTGCTCGTGGCGCGCGACATCCAGATCATGCCTTGAATCGAAAAAGCGATTGAGCAGCGCGCCGTTCGTCTGCAAAACTCTTCTCGCGTGGTCCGCGATGCCGGGCAACTGGTCCAGCGCGAGGCAACTCAAACGCTCCGCCGCGTGCGCCGGAATCACTCCGAAGAGGTCGTTGAGCCGCCAAATCTTTTGGGCCAACCCGGCTTCCGCCAGAATCCAACCGCAGCGCAACCCGCTCAACCCGTACACCTTCGTCAAGCTGCTCGTCACGACGAATTCCTGGCCCAGATGAAAAGCCGTCCGGGGCTCATTCTCGAACAAGGCATCAAGATAGACTTCATCAACCAGCACGCGCGCGCCCACCTTCCGCGCCATCTCTCCCACGCGCCGCAGAGTTTCATCGTCCGTCAACGCGCTGCTCGGATTATGCAGATTGGTCAGGACGATGAGCCGCGTGCGCGGGGTTATATGCTTTGAGACTTCGACCGGGTCAACTCGAAAGCCGTCTTCAAAGCGGCGCGAGAATCTACGGACGGACGCGCCCAGGTATTGCGCCGTGTTGAGTATCAGTTGATACGTCGGCTGCTCGATTAAGACCTCATCGCCCGGCTCTATGATGGCGGCCATCGCCAGGTGATTCGCCATAGATGTGCCGTTCGCGGCGACGATTGAAGAGCGGTCCACGCGCAGCTTTTTCGCCAGAGCATCCTGCAAGGGTTCGTAACCGTAATAACTCAGCCCGCTCAATTCCAGGTCTTCCATCTTCACTCGAAGCTTTGCGAGCGGGTAATTCGCCAGCCCGCTCGACGCCAGGTTAAAGCGTGCCTGCGAGCGCGTCTTGGCCCACCACATATACTCCGAACTCATCACGCGCGCCCGTCGCGTCTCTTCATTCATGCCGCCTCCACCAACGCCAGAAAAAATAGACGGGAATCCCCGCCACCACAATCACCAACCCGATTGCGCTGTTGGCCGGATACTTGTTAATCGTGCTGACGACAATCAACGCGCACGCCAGCACGAAGAGGGCCGTCGTCAACGGATGGCCCGGCACGTTGTAGCCGCTCGCCTTGCTTTCATCCGTCATTTCTTTCGCGCGATGACGAAAGACGAAGATGGAGGCCGCCGTCAGGCCGAACCAGATGAAGTCAACCGAGACCACATAGTTGAGTATCTGTTCATACTTGCCCGACAGGGCGATGATGACGGCGAGCAATCCTTGCAACGCAATCGCCAGCACGGGCACGCGCGTGCGCGGGTCGAGCCACGCCACGCTCTTGAAAAAGAGTCCGTCTTCCGCCATCGCAAAATAGACGCGCGGCGCGGTCAGCATTCCCTGGCTCAAAAATCCGAGCGTCGAGATAGCGATGCCGATGGCGATGAGCGTGCCGCCGCGCTGGCCGAAGGCTTTGCGCATGACGGTCGAGGCGGGCGTTTCAGTCGCCGCCAATGCGTCCGGGCCGAGCGCGTAGAGACAGACGAAGTTGACGGCCATGTACAGCAGTATGACTCCCATCACGCCCACGAGCAGGCCGCGCGCGAGGTCTCTGCGCGGGTCCGTCATCTCGCCCGCGACGAAGCTCGCCGTCTGCCATCCTCCATAAGCGAACATCACGGGCGTCATCGCCGCGCCCATCGCCGTCAGGAGTCCAACTGAAACGGGACGGTCGAGCAGAGGAGTTTGAAAAGTGTTCGCTGGACCAGAAACGAAGAACAACCCGCAGACGATGAGCGCGGCAATCGCCACAATCTTCAAGACCATGAGCAGATTTTGCATACTGCTTCCGGCGCGCACGCCCAGACAGTTGATGATGGTCAAGAGGCCGAGCGCGATGACGGCTATGAGCCAGTCGGGGACGGGCGCGCGCGTGATTTCCAGGAAGTAGCGAGAGAAGGTGACGGCGACCGCAGCCATCCCGCCCGTCTGCGTCACGAGCAGCAAGGCCCAACCATAGATGAAAGCGACGGACGGATGATAAGCCTCGCGCAGATAAGCATACTGGCCGCCGACGTGCGGACGCCGCGCCGCGAGTTCCGCGTAGATGAACGCGCCCGCCAGTGCGATGAGACCCCCCAACAGCCACGCTCCCAGAATCATGAAGGGAGTGTGAACCTGCCGCGCGACGACGTAAGGATTGATGAAGATGCCGGAGCCTATGATGCCGCCCATGACGATCATCGTCGCGTCGAATAATCCGAGGCGGCGGGCGAGCTTCGGAGCGCGGGGCGCATCACGCGCCGCGCCCTGCTCGACTATTTTCGGCGCATTCATCAACGGCTCTTTTACCTTGTCAGATAGAGGAGCATAAGATAGTCACTCAACGCGCGAATGTCCAGACAGTTTCCTGAAGTTAGATAGTG
>JAXDFO010000111.1:0-3048 GCA_034665545.1 Blastocatellia bacterium | reverse complement strand
GTACTCCGCGCCAATCGCCTGCGCCACATCTTCTATCACGAACAAGTTGTGACGACGGGCGACATTCATCACTTCATCCATCGAAGCCATCTGCCCGTAGAGATGAACGGGGATGACGGCGCGCGTGCGCTCTGTAATCGCGGCCTCCAGCTTTTCCGGCGAGAGGTTATAGGTGTCAGGGTCAATGTCAACGAAGACGGGCCGCGCGCCTAGACGAGTGACGCAACCGGCGGTCGCAAAAAAGCTGTAAGCGGGCGTTATCACCTCGTCGCCCGGCTTGATGCCGAGCGCCATCAACGTGACCAGCAGCGCGTCCGTCCCCGAAGAGACGCCGACGCCATACGCGCATTGAGAGTAGGCCGCGACCTCCGCTTCCAACGCTTCGACTTCCGGACCTAAAATAAATTTCTGCGATTCGATGACGCGGTCAAGCGCGGCCCGCACCTCTTCACGAATCGCCGCATACTGTCCTGTCAGGTCCAGTAATGGAACAGGGATTGTTTCAGTTTCGGTCAACAATAGCTTGTCCTCACTCTGCAATCTCATCAAGCTCTCAAATGATTCAACGCGCCGCGCCTGCTGGCGCAAGGCGTTGATAAAGCCGGACCATCTTTTCGGCCACGTCGGTCCAGGAAAACTCCTTCTCCATCCACTCGCGCCCCTTCTCTCCCATCGTGTCGAGCGGTTGATGCCGTATGCGCTCAATCGCAACGGCGAGACTCGCGGGGTCATTCTCCACCCACATCCCGCAGCCGATGGTTTCCACTTCGCGCCAGGGCGTTCCGCGACTGGCGATGACGGGCACGCCCTGCGCTAAAGACTCGGCCACGACCATGCAGAAGTTTTCTCTATGCGACGGCACGACGCAGACATCCGCTTGACGAAAGCTCTCATGCTTTTCTTCACCCGTTACCTTACCATGAAAACTGACGCGGTCGCATAAAGCGAGCGAGGCGGTCAGGGCTTCGAGCGATGTCTGATACCTCTCATCACCGTCGCCGCAGATGGCGAGCTTCACGCGTTGGTCCAATCGCGCGACCGCCTGCAAGAGATTCTCTATGCCCTTGATAGGGTCCAGCCGCCCCAGATAGAGAAGGCGCGTCTGCTCATCCGGCTGCCAGTCGCGCCCTGCGTTCGTCCTCTCCGGCAAGTCAATGCCGTTCGGAATAACTTCCGCGCTCGCACGGTCCATGCGTTCAAGACTGGCCCTGCGTTCCTCTTCGCTCGTCACGTGCATGACGACGCGACGCGCCTCGCAGAGCATGTTGCAGGCTCTCTCCCACAACCCTTTCACTTTTTTGCGCGTCGTCCCGCCCCAGTGTTGGAGCATGCCTCTGGTGGACCAGACGACGGGCTTTTTGCGCAACTTGCAAATCAAGAGCGTAGGGATGGTCGGCGGAGAATAGACGGACGTGAGATGCACGACATCGGCCCAACCTATCTTGGACCATAAATCAAGCAGCATCGCGGGCGCGAAGGCCGTCGCCCACCTGTGCCTGTAATAATAGACATCATAACCCGCCGGAAAGCGCGCCGGTGAAGCCTTGATAGCAACCCTGTCACCGACCGTCGGCCCATTACTATCCGTCGTCATGACGCGCAACTCTACGCCGTCATGCCGCGCGAGAGCATTGCACAGGCTGTAACCGGAATAGACCGGACCTCCGAAATTAGTCGCCGGATAAAAAGAGGGAATAACGTGTAAGACCTTCAAAACGAAAACTGTTGTCCTGAAAAATTTAACCCGATGATAATAAGAGAGCGCGTAACTGGACCACTAAGACGCGCATCATGGCGCAACGGGCGCGCACTCCACGCTCGCATCATCATGCGAGACAGCGGAAGCGGCCTCTATACGTTGCCTGTCAAAATCAACTTCGTGCATATCGCCCGATGAGTCGAAGAGCCTCTCCACCACCTGATACAGCACGAACATGGACCAGGGACGCGTCCATGAACATTGGCCGTCCAGGAACGAACGCCACACGGCCTGCACGCCCTCACGATTGACGATTCCATCGAGCGCGGCTGGCGGGTGCGCGAAGCTCTCTTCGACCTCCGCGCGCAGCTTGCCGTGCAGCCACTTCGCATACGGCAGGACGAACCCGCGCTTAGGTCCACTAATGACGCCTGCGGGCAAGGCTTCCGGCAGCGAGCGGACCAGCAACGGCTTCGGCATCTTCGGGTCCAGTTTCAGACGCCCCGGCAAACTCATGACCGCCTCAAGCAATAAATGGTCCAGCAAAGGGACTCTCACTTCAAGAGAGTGGGCCATGCTCATCACGTCCGTGTCGCGCAGGAGCGTGTTGGGAATGTAATTTTTAAATTCCAGGTACGAGATACAGTTGATAGGGTCCAGGGCGCGCGCCCTCCCCATCATCAACTTGAGACGCCTTGCCCACGATCCGTAATCAATGGCGAGCATTGCGGACGGGTCGAGCAAGGCGGCGATGCCTTCGGGCAGAAAGAGCGTGCGCGAGAGAAAGTAAGTGTGCGCGAAGCCGTAATCGCCGGTCATGAGCGCGCGCAGTTTGGCGTTTCTTCCGTAGCCGTCGCCTCTCAACATTGACGCGCCCAGATGACGCAGGCCGAGCGGCAACCGTTTCCATTGATTGATGAAACGTTCCATGCGCGGGATGGTGCGAAAATGGTTGTAGCCGCAGAATGCCTCATCGCCGCCGAGACCCGATAGCGCGACCGTCATTCCTGCGCGTTTGACCGCGCGCGAGACGTGGTAAGTATTGACCCCATCAATGCTCGGCTGGTCCAACGCTTTGATGGCATCAGCATATGACGCCAGCATCTCGGCCTCAGTGAGCAGTATCGGGTGATACTCGACGCCCAGAGCCTCTGCGGTCTGACGGGCCTGCTCGCCCTCGTCAAACTTTTTATCCGCGAAGCTGATGGTAAAAGCCTTGACCTGCTCGCGCGAGACGCGACGCATGAGAAGGGCGAGCGCGCTCGAATCCACGCCGCCGCTCAAGAAGACTCCGAGCGGCACGTCGCTGATGAGACGCAGGCGCACGGATTCTTCCAGCAAGCCTCTCA
>JAXDFO010000110.1:0-6111 GCA_034665545.1 Blastocatellia bacterium | reverse complement strand
CCCTGTGATACTTGTTCGGCTCTTAATGTGCGTTGAGCCATTCACTGAAAATTTGCGACTCTTCCTGTTTGCCGCTCCAGCGCGCGCGGTTCTTTCCCGTCAGGGCCAGGACCATCGCCTGGTGCTGTCCCGCGCGGTCGCCGAGCCGCTCGAAGTAGTTGTAGAGACGGTCAATCTTCTGCACGGATTCGCGCGACGCCGCGACCGTCTTGAAGGACAGGACGTTGCGGAAGAAACGCGTATAAATGTTCTGCTCCTTCGCCGTCGTCGTGTAGAGGTCGAAGTAGCCGGTCATCAAACCGGCGTTCTGCAAGACCTGCGCGACATAAGAGGGACGCGCCGAAACCTTGCGCACAATCTGCGCGATGTCCGTCAAGCCGCTCTCGTAGAGCGCGATGATCTGCTCTTTTTTGGACCTGGTCCCGGCCTGGTCCGCCGTCTCTTCCGTTCCGCTCAAGACACCCTGCTCGACCGTAGCGGATTCGTCCGCGTAATCAAGCTCCAGGTTGAGCGGCCTCATCTGCTCAAGCATTTCCTCTGTCGTCATTTCCTTATACCTCCCGATAGCGAGCGTGTGAAGGTGGTCCAAAAATTTTCAAACTCCCTCACACGCTCACCGCTCTCTGCCTTTAGCTCGCGCGGCGCATGGTGTCCGCTCCAGACTCATGGGCCATATTCTTGAGGTGGTCTATGAAACTGGAGGCGGCGCGCTTGGAAAGCTCGTCCGTCTTGCAGCGCAGGACGTTCTGGCACTCTTCCTCTACTTCAACACCGGCCTCGCGTGCGAGCGCGCGAATCATGCCGAGTTGCTTCGGCGTGACGAGGTCCGCCATGGACTTTGCCAGGGGGTCGCGCGGGAACTGTCCCTGTTGGACCGCGCCCTGCTTTTCTATGACATCGGATTCGCGCTGGTACAACTCGCGTGCGATGCCGAACTTGATGGCCGCGCGCTTCAAGGCGTCATGCTCCGCCTTCTTGATGCCGGTCTCGTTGTCAGCCGTGCCCGTGCCGACGCCTTCGCGCGTCACGCCATCAATGGTGATGGCGGCCGTGACGGCGACGATGTCGCCTATCTGTACGATGTTGCGCACGGCATGCTGCCAGGTCGGCGCAATGCGGTCCAGTATGTCTGCGACCGCGTGCCACTCAACGTATTCGACCATGTGCGTGTTGCCCTGGCGGTCTGTCCAGCCCTCGCGGGTCTTGATGACGTGCGGGTCAATCTGCTGCTTGAGCGCGCGCAGGGTGTTGGTGAAAGCGAGCGGGACGACCGATGCGACGGGTTCCGCCGCGAGAGCCATGTCCTGCAACTCTTCTTCTTCAGCGATGGCAGCGCCGGTTGCGGCGACTGCGTTTCTCTCTTGCTTCTTCATCTCTTGCTCCTCGTTAGTTGTGTGTTTCGCAAGCGAACGAACCTTGTTGTCGGCGGCCTCTTCGGTCGGGCCTTCTGCTACTGCTGCCGTCGTCAACTCCGTTTCGTTCATCTTCCGTTCGGAGCGTGCGGGCGCGGGCGCGGCTTCGGGCCTCGCTTCGCGTGCGACACGCTTCTCGGATGCGTTCGTGTTTGTGTTGGGCTGAGCAACATCGCTTCCAGCCGTTTCCGATGCCTCAGCCTGAGCAGGCTGCGAAGCTTCGGCGGCGGGCTGCGGTTGCCGTGTGACTGCTTCCGTGTTCTTCGCCAGAAGCGAATGCTTGACCGCGAGGATATGCTCGCAGCGGAAGGAGGAATCGCTCACCGACTGCTCCTCGTATTCCAGACAGGAGCAACGCACCTTTCCAGCATCATCGCGCCAGACTTCATAGTTGCTCTTGCGCCCGCGCAATGAAGGCGTGGCAACCACAAAACGGTCGCCCTCGCGCGTCACTAAGCCCATCGCCGCGATACCCTGTGCGCGCTTGTCGCGCATGATGGCCTTCTTGTCCGTTCCGGCTGTGATAGTTGCTGACATGGCTTTTCGATCCTCCGTTCCAAAAACTCTCTTAAAGATTATGCCGCGCGCTCTGCGGGCATCTCATTGACGGCGTTAAAGGGTTGAGCGGGGGCGGGCGATTTCGTGCTGGTCGTCGCGTTCGCGCCGCGCTCATCAAGGCGTCGCTCAAGGTCTTGTATGCGCGCTTCCAACTCTTCCACGCGGCGGCCCTGGCGGTGTACCGTCTTGAACAGGCTGTCGAATGTTTCCCAGATATATTCTGTGCTCACGTCCGGTTTCCCCTTTGTTTCCGCAGGCGTTCTCTCCACCTGTTTCATACGTGAAACAGTGTACCACGGTTCCCACCTTGTTGCAACTATAAAACAAAGTCTTGCAACTAAAATTTTCCTGTGCTATGGTTGGGACGTGAGAAGGGCGCGAGTCTGTCCTCAGGAGGGCAAGCGACGCGCCGAAAGGAGGCCAAAATGGCGCAATCTAATAAGAGTTTGGTGAACACGGGCGAGCTTGGACGGGCCATCCGCCGCAAGCGCGAGGAAGCGGGCCTGAGCCTGCGAGACGTGGCTGATGAAACGGGAGTTTCCGCCTCGACCCTCTCGCGGATAGAGAACGGCACGGGCAAGCCGGACGCGGACAACATCGCGCGTCTCACGGCCTGGCTCAACGTTCCTATGGAGCGCATCATGGGCGGCGGTCGCCAGTTAGATGGCGACGAGGCCAAGCCCGTCGTCTACTTCCCGCAGGAAGCGACCCCGGAGATCGTCGAAGCGCATCTCAGGGCCGACCGCAACCTGACGCCGGAGACGGCTAAGGCGCTCTCGGAACTGTTCCGCGTCGCCTACGCGCAGTTCAGCCATCCGGGCGAAGACACGCGCAAACGCCGCAGGTAAACGCGGAGCAGAGCGCGGCGCGCTACCAGTGTAAAGTTTCCAGAGACGCCTTCGGCACGACACGAATGGCCGCGTTGTTATCTTGCAGCGCGGCCATTTTTATTTTGCCGGAACTGGTCCTTTAATTTCTTTACAGGTGAAACCATCCTAAGAGGCGGGTTATAATCAGGTTGTGGAAGAACACGTTTTGCCGCCGACCCAGAAGGGTAGACAGTATGAATTGCGCGCCCTGGGCCTGCGCGATTTCGCGGGCCTGCGCGAGGATGAAGCCCTGGACCCTTTCGCGCTCGCGCAGTTCGCCAAGCTGATGGTCGTTGACTTCGAGATGATAGAGGGTCTCTCGGAAGAGACGCGCGAACATCTGCTCGGCGAAGGCTCCGGCGCGTGGTCCGGCGGGACGGCCTCGCGCCCTTTGCCCAACGGCTGGCGGCTCGTCATTCTCAATCCGAAGCATGGACGCCAGCGCAACAACGCGACTCTCATGGAAGAGGTCTGCCACGTCTTCCTGGGCCACAAGGCGAACCGTCTCTCCATCGTCGCGCAGAACAAGCAGGGCAAGACGGTCGCGCGCGATTACAACGAAGCTGATGAAGAGGCCGCTTACGCCGTCGGCGCAGCCGCGCTCGTCCCCTACGCCGCCCTGCGCCGCTTCGTCCTACAGGGCAAGAACTCCAAAGAGATAGCGCAGCATTTCAACGTCAGCCGCGAACTCGCAGAATACCGCATCAAAGTCTCGCGCCTCTGGGACGAATACAAAAAGCGTCACGCGGAGGAACTACGCCGCCGCTACGAAAACGGCAACTTCGTACGCTTCAAAGAGAGGCTGGAAGCAGGAGACTAAAGTCTAGTTAAAGACATCTCTTTCTGACCACTAACCACCGACCACTGCCCACTGCCCACTGTTTCTTCTTATGGACCAACGCGGGCGACACAGGATGCGGCTGCGCGAGTTGAGCGAAGAAATCAAGGCGCGCATTGATTATCGCTCGTTCTATCAACGCTTCTGTCCCGAAGGTCGCATTAGTGGTCCAAGATTACAGGGGCTCTGCCCGCTCCCCTCTCATGCTCATAGCGGGAAGGGACACCCCAGCCTCTCCATTGATTTACAGCGCGGGTTGTTTCACTGCTTCTCGCGCGACGAGGGCGGCGACGCGATTCGTTTCTACGAGTTGATGCACAATTTTTCGTTCAGCCGCGCCGTGGAAGAGATGGCGCGCGAGCTTGGCATCAACCAGAACGCGCCGCAGCAACTCTCGCTCGCGCGTCGCGCGCAGCCGGACGCGGACGCATTCGCGGGCCAGCCCGAAGCCTTCGAGCCTCTCAGCGTCGAGCGTTTGCGCGTCGTGTGCGAAAGATTTCTGGCGGTCTGCAAGCGCGAGGACCAGTCGGAGGGCGCGCATTATCTGGCGCGGCGCGGGATAGATGCCTTAACGATTAAGAGGGCCGGGATAGCTTATTTTCCGCGCCGCGCGTATCGCCGCGTGATGCGAAGAATGCTGGACGACTTCACGCTCGAAGAGTTGCAGCGCAGCGGCCTCTTCAACGCGCAGGCGCACCTTACCTTTTATCGTCACCGCCTGCTCTTTCCCTTTTTCCTTGAAGGCCAGCCCGTTTACTTGCAGGCGCGCACGACCGCTTCGGGCGTCGAGCCGCGCTGGCATAACATGCGCGGCGGCGTGCCGTCGCTCTACAACGTGGACATGCTGGCGGAGCTCAAGAGCGGCGAGGTCGTCTACCTGGTCGAGGGCTTTACGGACACGCTCACATTATTGGCCCATAAATTCGCGGCGGTCGGGCTGGTCGGCGCGGGCGGGTTGAGGGAGGACTGGCTCGCGCCGCTCGCGCGTTTTCGCGTCGTCGCCGCGCTCGACCCTGACGCCGCAGGCGAGCGAGCCGTCGCGCGTTATCAGGAGATGTTCGCCGCGCGCGGCATGAAGTTGGCCCAATTAAATCTCCCCTCCGATGTCAACGACTTCTTTCGTCACCGCCCCGCCGCCGCCCTCGAATTCGCCCTCATGACGGAAACCTCAGAGCAAGGATGAAGTAAGAGCAGGGAGCCAGGAGTCAGGAGCCAGAAGTAAGAGCAGAGCCTTGAGCATGAAGAGGATGCTATCGCTTTTCTTCTGGCTCCTGGCTTCTGACTTCTGGCTTCTGCCTTTATAATGGTGAGATGTTTGAGCGCACGGGACATATAGGGATGCTGGCCGCGCAGTTGACGGTGATTGACAAGCTGCGACTGTTGCTGGACATTACGCAGAAGATTAGTCGTTCGCTGGACCTGCAAGAGGTTCTCAATCTGGTGATGGATACGCTCGGTTCGCTGGTCCCTTATGATGCCGCAGGAATCTACGTGTTGAGGTGCTACAACACGAACAAGGCCGCGCTGTCGAAGGATGCGACGGTCTTTCACGCGGAGGCCGTGCGCGGCTACGACATAGATGATTTGACGGACCTGCAATTGAAGATGGGCGAGGGCATCATCGGGCACGTCGCGGCATCGGGCCAACCCGTCATCTCTCCGGACGTGCGCAACGATAAGCGGTACGTCAACGCGCGCCCTGAGACGCAGTCGGAGATGGTCGCGCCTATCATCTCCACGAATGATGAAGTGATCGGCGTCTTCGACCTTGAGAGCGACCAGTTGAACGCCTACACGGAGGATGATTTGCAGGTGCTGCGGCTCCTCGCGGCACAGGTCGCCATCATCATCGAGAAGGTCATGCTGCACCAGCAGTTGATAGAGAAGAAGCGGCTCGAAGGTCAACTTGAAGTCGCGCGGCAGGTCCAATTAGAACTGCTCCCGGCCTCGGACCCGAAGCTCGACGGGTTCGATATTTGCGCTTATAACTATTCGACCGAAGAGGTCTCAGGCGACTATTACGACTGGGTCAGAATTTACGAAGACCAGATCGGCCTCGTCATCGCGGATGTTTCAGGCAAGGGCGTTCCGGCGGCCCTCCTGATGGCCTTCCTGCGCGCCAGCCTGCGCGCCGCCATACACATAGGCTATTCGCCGCACATCTCTATGGCGAAGGTCAACTACCTGCTCTGGGAATCAATCGAGCGCAACCAGTTTGTGACGGCCTTCTATGGCGTGCTCGACGCGTCGAACAAGACGTTGGCCTATTCCAACGCGGGCCACAATCCGCCGCTCTTGATGGAGGCGGACGGGACCGCGCGTTTCATAGAACGCGGCGGTCTCCCCTTAGGCATGTTCAGGGACACTCGTTATTACGAGTATTATCTGCCGCTTGAGCAGGGCCAGACTCTGGTCCTTTACACGGATGGCGTGA
>JAXDFO010000109.1:0-3797 GCA_034665545.1 Blastocatellia bacterium | reverse complement strand
ATAATCAGCCGACCGGATTGAGAATGTTCTGACGAGTTCAACTATCTTCGTTCTTCCGCTCTTATGCTTCTGGCTCTTGCGCTGGTGTTGATTGCGACGTTAGGCGGCACGCTGGCTACTTACTTGTACGATGAGGCGTCGCCTCTGGCGGCACGCGCCTGCGCGGGCGCGAGCACGGGGCTGGCCGCGTTCGGTCTCATCGGTTTCATCTTCGCCTCGTTGTTTGGTCTGGGCTCGGCTGCGTTGCTGCTGGCGGCGTTGGCGGTGGCCGTGCCGCTCCTTCTTTTGCGAGACGCGCATAGAAGGGCATGGGTGCGCGCGGACCTGTTGGAGACGGAGCGGGGCGTGCGAGATTTTTTCTACAGACCGACGCGACGCGCCACTCTCTATTTTCTCTTTTACATGGGGACGGCGATTCTCTTATGGCTCGCCTTCGAGCGCGTCATGTTCGAGCGCGCGGACGGGATTTATACGGGCGTGCTCAACAACTACGGCGACCTGCCCTTTCACTTGAGCGTGATTACGAGCTTCGCTTACGGAGGCAACTACCCGCCGGAAGACCCGACGTACATGGGCGCGCGATTTACTTACCCGTTCATGGTTGATTTTCTGGCGGCCTGCTTTGTGCGCGCGGGCGCGGGCCTGCGCGAAGCGATGTTGATGGAAAACTTCGTGTTGGGGATGGCGTTCGTGGGGCTGCTGCATCGCTGGGCCTGGGAACTCGTGCGCGACCGTATCGCGGCGTTGCTCACGCCCTTGCTCATCATCTTTAGCGGCGGCCTCGGATGGGTTCTCTTATTCGCGGACGCGAGAGAGAGAGGCGGCGGCATCCTCGACGTGTTGATGCGCCCGACGCACGCTTACACGATTATTCCAGAGACGACCTGGCGATGGGGTAACGCCGTTACTTCGCTGCTGCTGCCGCAACGCAGTTTCCTGCTCGGACTCCCGCTCGCCATCATCGTCTTCATGCAATGGTGGAGCGCGCTCAACAAGCATGAGGAAGTTCAAGCCACGGAGGTGGCGGGCAAGAAGAAATCTAAAAACAGAAAGCAGGAAGCGAGCCCCGCATCCTCCGCTTCACTTGTGCCCTTCGTCAACGGTCCTTCTCCTTCAGCGCGGCGGATGTTGGCGGCGGGTGTCGCGGCGGGGTTGCTGCCACTGGTCCACGCGCACACGTTCGTGGTGGTGATGGGGATGGGCGGATGTCTCGCGTTGCTCTTCTGGAACTGGCGCGCGTGGGCCATCTTTTTTGTGGCCGCGATACTGGTCGCGTTGCCGCAGTTGTGGTGGTCCACGCATGGGAGCTCTGTCCACGCGGCGAGCTTCTTCGGATGGCAGACGGGTTGGGACAGGGGCACGGAAAATATCTTCTGGTTCTGGTTCAAGAATACCGGTCTCTTTATTCCTCTGACGGTGGCGGCGATTCTCTGGCGCGAGAAACATTATTTAGTGCCGCGACGTTGGCTCTTCTTTTTCCTGCCCTTCACGCTCTGTTTTATCATTCCTAATCTGGTGCGCCTGTCGCCCTGGATATGGGACAATGTGAAGGTCATCTTTTACTGGTACGTCGCCTCCGCGCCGCTCATCGCGCGCCTTCTCGCGCGGCTCTGGCGGCAGCGAGGATGGATGCGCGCGGCGGCAGTGCTGCTCTTCGCGTCGCTGACGGCGGCGGGCGCGCTGGATGTCTGGGGAGTCGTTTCGCGTTCGGCTGAGTTCAGAGAGTTTGACCGCAACGGCATCGCGTTCGCGGAGATGATAAAGGAACGGACGGGGCCGCGCTCGCTCATCCTGCAAGCGCCGATACATAATCACCCGGTCTTCTTAACGGGCAGGCGCGCGCTGATGGGTTATCCGGGCCACATCTGGACGCACGGGCTCGATTACATTGAACGCGAGCAGCAGATAAGGCAGATTTACACGGGCGCGCCGAATGCGGAAAATCTGTTGGCCAGCTATGGCGTCGAATACGTGGTCGTCGGGCCGCTCGAAAGACAGTTGCCGCAGATGCAGGTCAACGATTCGTTCTTCGCAAGATACGCGAAGGTTGGAGAAGCAGGTGAGTACCGCCTCTACAAAATCACGCCCAGGTAAGAACGCCAAGCCGGGCAAGACATCAACGCGCGCGAGCGAGAATCAAGCGTTGCTTGCCGAAGGGCAGGAAGTTTCCGAGCGCGTCTGGCTCGTCGGGCGCATACTGGTCCTGGCCGTCGCGGCCTTCCTGCGCCTCTACGACCTGTCGCTCGTGCCCCTGCATCATGATGAGGGCGTCAACGGCAACTTCCTCATGCGCCTCTTTCGTGATGGCAAATATTTTTACGACCCGGCCAACTATCATGGTCCGACGCTCTATTACTTCGCGCTGCTGACAACCTACATTATTGGACCAACGACGTTTGCGATTCGTCTCCTGCCCGCGCTCTTCGGCATCGCCACTGTCTGGCTCATCCTCTGCCTGCGCTGGCGGCTCGGCACAGTCGCGGCCTTAGCGGGAGCGGCCCTGCTCGCGGTCTCGCCCGGCGCGGTCTACATGTCGCGCTACTTCATACACGAATCGCTCTTCGTCTTTTTCACGCTCGCCATCGTCTACGCCGCGCTCAAATATTGGGACGAGGCGAATCCCTTACAACTCATCTTCGTCGCGGTCAGCGCAGCCCTCCTCTTCGCCACGAAGGAGACGGCCATCATCTCCGTCATCGTCCTCATCATCGCGGTCGGCTCGACCGTCGTTTACGCCTGGTTCAGAAAAGAGGTCGCCTTCAAATCTTATGCGGAAGAGACTAGAGGCAGCCGGTCGCGTGCGAAGGCGCGCGCGCGTGACGCTCAGGTTGAAGAGAGTGGCGAATTGTTGGGGCGATGGGGCGGGTGGTTGTTCGTGCTGGTGTTTGCGTGCATCGCGCTGATGTTCTTCATAGCCGTCTACGTGATTTTCTATTCGTCCTTCTTCACCAATTGGAAGGGCGTCAAGGATTCGTTGGAGACTTTTACATTTTGGCGCAAGACGGGCACGAAGGAGCACGTCCACGACTGGTCCACATATCTGTGGTGGCTCTGGCAGGAGGAATCGCCTCTGCTCCTGCTCGGCGCGCTGGGAATCATTCTAGCCATCTGGCGCGGCAGCAACCGCCTGGCGATATTCGTCGCGTTGTGGGCCTTCGGCATCCTGGCCGCTTACTCGCTCGTGCCCTACAAGACGCCCTGGCTCGCGCTCAACTTTATCGTCCCACTGGCGATTATCGGTGGCTATGCTATCGGCTCGATTTACAAAATGGGCGAGGACGGACAACTCTTCGGGCGCGTGCGGGCTCTCGCGCTGTTCATCGCTTCGCTCTCGGTCTGCGGCTATCAAACAGTCTCGCTGAACTTCTTCAACTACGACGATGACCGCTACCCGTATGTCTACGCGCACACGCGGCGCGAGACGCTGCAACTGGTGGATGAGATTGACAGGCTGGCGAAGCGCGCGGAGCCGAACGACCCGACGCAAACGGGCATCACCATCGTCTCGCCGGACTACTGGCCGTTGCCCTGGTACTTGCGTGATTATAAACGCGTAGGCTATTTCGGACAGATGATGACCACCAGCGAGCCTCTCATCATCAGCCGCGAGGACCAGTCCGCGCAGTTGCAAGTGACGCTCGGTGATCGTTACAGAAAGGTAGGCTCTTACGTCC
Organism: Blastocatellia bacterium; assembly: GCA_034665545.1. Taxonomy (GTDB): domain Bacteria; phylum Acidobacteriota; class Blastocatellia; order Pyrinomonadales; family Pyrinomonadaceae; genus DASYML01. The sequence continues at coordinate 123 of JAXDFO010000109.1, read as the reverse complement.
TGCGTCCCGGCGTAACCCTCATCCTCTTCGCCCGCCGCGACTTCTGAAGAGAAAGTCGAAAGTAGTAAGTATGAAAGATGAGAGGAGAGCTATTGAACGGTTGAATAGCTCTCCTCTCATCCT
>JAXDFO010000108.1:0-2990 GCA_034665545.1 Blastocatellia bacterium | reverse complement strand
ACCGGGTACGGCCTCGCCCTCTACCAGAAAGTTTACGCGCAGGGCATGCTGTTGAGCGACGGCGTCATTGTCAGCAACGGCGTCCTTCTCAGCAATACGACGATGATGTCGAGCGGAGTCATGCTCGGCGATAGCGTGCTGACCAGCAACGGCCAGATGATGAGTAGCGGGAAACCCTTTATAGGTTCCGGCGTCCTGTTGGGCGACGGTGTCATGTTGAGCGACGGCGTGATACTCGGTGACGGCGTCGTGCTCGGCGACGCCGTGATAGTCAGCGATGGCATCATGCTCAGCGATACCAATTCGACAAAAGCCATGACGACCCTCTTCTATGGAGACAACACTTCTTCGATGCCCGTTGTCAGGGACAATGGCATTAATTTCATGAACTACTAATCGCTCCTCTGTACGCAACGCGAGAAGGGCAAGGATAACGTTCCCTGCCCTTCTCGCGTTTGACGTTCTACAGGCCCGCGCGCCCGCTTATCTGGTCAACTCGTCCGCGACCTCCTGCGCGCCGTAGACTTTGCGCAGGGCTTCTATCATGCCGCGCGAGTCAACGGAGACGGCACGGTTCTGCGTGCCGTCGTAGACGAAGTTGCCGACGAGCGATTCTATGTTGCCGTCGAAGATGAGGCCGACTATCTCCGCGTTGCGGTTGATGACGGGCGAGCCGGAATTGCCGCCGATGATGTCCGCCGTCGAGACGAAGTTGAAGGGCGTGTTGAGATTGAGCGCGGACTTCTTTTGCGTCCAGCGTTCCGGCAATTGATACGGCGTCTTGTCGCCATGTTCCGCCGCGTGCTGGTAGAGGCCCGCGAAGGTCGTGAACGGCTGGACCTGTTTGCCGTTCGCCTTAAAACCCTTAACCTCGCCGTAAGAGAGCCGCAACGTGAAGGTCGCGTCCGGGTAAAGGTTCGTGCCCTGCGTGTCGAAGAGCGCGTGCGAAATCTTCGCGTAGTTGGCGCGCTCCACTCCTAGCACTTCATCCTCATAACGCTTGCGCACCGCGCGCGCTTCCGCATCAATCGAACGCGCGAGCACTATGAAAGGGTCCGTCGAACTCTCTATCGCGTTGAGCCCGCCCGCGACGAGCCGCTTGCGCTCATCCACATCCTTGAGCTTCGTGCCGCCGACGAGTTCCGCCGCGCGCTCTTCGGGCGTGCGACCTCCCAAGATTTTCTGGACCGACGGATTGCTCGCGCCCAGTTCATCTCGCATGAAAGATAAAGAGTCAGCGAGCTTGGCCTTCTCGAAATCATCGTAGATCGGCGCGGGCGAATAAAGGCCCAATTCGAGCGAGGCCCGCCCGCCTTGGGTGTACTCGCGCAAGCGTTGCTCGTTCGGCTTCGCGTCTTCCTGCGCCAAGCGCACGAGCGCGCGCGCGATGCCGAAGTAAGCGGAGTTGAGACCCCAACCCTGTTCCAGAAACCTGCGGTTGAGTTCATAAGAAGAAAGCGTTTTGCGCTCGCGCGCTATCGCGTCCCAGGCGTCGCCGTACTCCGCTTTCTTCTTCGCGTCAGCCGCGACGCTGCGGCGCAACTCCGCTTCGTCCTTCGCCTTCTTCGCCAGAATCGCAGGATCCTTCAACCCCGCCAACTGACCGCGCAAAGACTTCAGATTGTTCTGCACGCCGAACAGGTCTTCCTGCGAGAGACGCGCTTGCTCTTCGCCGCGCGCGCCGTAATTCTTGAGCAAGGTCTCCTGTCGTTCAAGGTATCTCAGGAGAAGCGGGATGCCGAAATCGCGCAGGTATTCGAGGTGCGCGACCGTGTTGAGACGCGCGGTCGAACCCGGATGGCCGGAGACGAAAACCAGTTCGCCGTCTTTGGCTCCATTCTTGGACCATTTAAAATAATGTTCGATGTGGACCGGCTGGTTATTTTCGTAGACGCGAAAGAGCGCGAGGTCCAGGTCATAACGCGGGTACTCGAAGTTGTCTGGGTCGCCGCCGAAGAAGGCTGCGGCGAACTCCGGCGCGAAGACGAGGCGCACGTCAGTATATTTTTTGTAACGATAAAGATTGTACTGCCCGCCCTGGTAGAGCGTCACGACATCCGAGCGCAGGCCCGTGGCCTTCGTTGATTCTTCCTGAATGCCGTTAATCGCGGCGTTGCGCGCGGCGTTCGCTTCAGCCGCAGGCATCCCCGCTTTGACGTTGGCGTTGACGCGCGCCGTCACGTCCTCAATCGCCATGAGCACGTTGAGTTCCAGGTCCGGCGACTTGACTTCCTGCTCGCGCGTCGGCGCATAGAAGCCGTCCTTGACGTAATCCTTCTGCGGCGTGCTTATCTTCGCCAGGGTGTCAGAGGCGATGTGATGATTGGTCATCACGAGGCCGTCGGAAGAGACGAAGGAGCCGGAGCCGCCGTTGTTAAAACGCACGGAGGCGAGTTGCACATGCTTGAGCCAGGCATCCGTCACGTCGAACCCGTAACGCTTTTTAATCAACGCCTTCGGCACGATGTTGAAGGGCCACATCCCTTCATCTGCATGGGCCGTCAGTTGCAAAGTCGAAACGGAAAAAAGCGCGATTAGAAATACACTCAGAAATTTTCTCAGTCTCATCACCAGTCCTTCTGAATAAAGTTTTTGACGGGAGGAAATCTTTAGAGCATTTTAAGCCTCAAATAGATGCCTGTAAACAAGCCTGGGACCAAAACGTGCTCCGTCAACTTTAGACTTTGGACCTTTGAATGTGAACTCTATAATATATTCCCACGGAGGCTTGGCGCGAGATGGATAACGAAGCGATTGCGGGGCGTTTTAATCGCCTGGCGAACATGATGGAGATACGCGGCGACGACCACTTTCGCATACGCTCCTACAGGAACGCGGCGGAGATTATAGAGACCTGGCCCACGCCGCTCAGGACCATTGCGGCGGAGGATGGCGCGAAGGGCTTGCAAGAGATTCCGGGGGTCGGCAAGGCCATCAGCGGAAAGATTATAGAGCTACTCGAAAAGGGCACGTTCGATGCCTGGGAAAAG
>JAXDFO010000107.1:0-26363 GCA_034665545.1 Blastocatellia bacterium | reverse complement strand
GCAATGCTGGCTGTGCCCGGCGCAGAGGATGATGATGAAGAGGATGCTGGTCCAGGAATATTGACGAAGGCAGAGGCCGAGTGGCGCGACCTGTTGGGCTTGAGCGGCGAGTTGATAGCCACCGTCGAGCGCGCGGTGCAGAGCGTGGGGGCGGACTTCGACTCTATCTTTCGCGCTATGAGATTAGGACTCGCGGAGGATTATCCTTTTCTGGACCCGACGACGAATCGCCTTGAGTACGGGGGCGGGCGCGTGCGGCTGCACGCGAGGCCGGGGCTTGATGAATACGTCAAGGGGATGGCCGAGTGCTTGCGCAGAGTGGTCCGGAAATCGGCGGGTGCGGGGCAGGAGGGAAGAGTGCGAGAGCGCGTCGCGCTTGAGTTGGCTGTGCTCGCCAGGAGGCGCGCGACGAGGTTGGCCCACTTTAAGTTCACCACGCAACTCGACCGCATCGCGGGCACGAAGGTTTTATAGCGAGAGAAAGTCTTAAGGAGCAAGCGAAAAGTTTTGAGCGCGTTCTGGGTGGCCCTCTTTTTTGTCTTTGTCGCAGAGATGGGCGACAAGACGCAACTAGTCGCGCTGGCTTTCGCCACGCGCTACGAGACGAAGACGGTGATGGCCGGGGTCTTCGGCGCGACGCTCCTGGTCCACCTGCTCTCGGTCTTGCTCGGCACGGCGGCCAGCCTCGCGCTCCCGGTCTTCTGGATTAAGCTGCTGGCGGGTCTTTCGTTCATAGGGTTCGGCCTGTGGACTTTGCGCGGCGACGAGTTGGGGGCGGAAGAGAAGCTGTCGGAAAATCGTTTCGGGCCGCTCGCCACCGTCTCGCTGACATTTTTTCTGGCGGAGCTTGGCGACAAGACGATGCTGGCGACCGTGGCTATCGCCAGCGCGCAAAAGAGCTTCGTAGGCGTGTGGCTCGGCAGCACTGTCGGCATGGTTATAGCGGACGGGCTGGCAATCATCGTCGGAAAAATGATGGGCCGGAATTTGCCGGAGCGGCTCATCAAGTACATCGCCGCGATTATCTTTCTAGTCTCCGGCCTGCTCACGATTGTCGAAGCCTTGATGCATCGTTGAACGTCTCAGGCTGCATTTGTCATATAATGCGTGCGAGGTCCGCAGAGAGAGAGAGGTTTCGCGTTCAACTCAACTTGAGATGACAAAGGGAATCTATGTATCCATTCAAAAATATTTTGTACCCGACGGATTTTTCGCCGCATGCGCGTGCCGCGCTCAAGTATGCGGCGGCCTTTGCGAGAGAGAGCGGCGGGCGCGTCGTCCTCTTGAGCGTGCAGAGCGGGACCGTGCCCGCCAATTTGTTGACGCTGCCGGAGCGCGTCTTTGAAGAGCAGACGGATAAGAAGTGGCTTCAGCAATTGCGCGCCGACGTGAGAGACGTGCTGGACGATCCTTTGTTGAGCGGCGTCGAAGTTGACCCGGTGATTATCGAAGGCGAACCGGCGGAGGAGATAGCGCGCGCGGTGCGCGACTTCGACATTGATTTAATCACGGTCGTGACGCACGGGCGCAAAGGGTTGGCCCACGCGCTGTGGGGTTCGACCGCCGAAGAGATTATCGCGGAAGCCTCTTGCCCGGTGCTCACCATTCGCCCGCCGCAGCGAGACTTCGTTGAGTATCGCCACAGTCATACGGAGATACGTCTCAATCGTGTCCTGCTGGCGACGAACTTTCGTCCCAACTCGCTGGCCGCGACCGTCGTCGCTGCCGAGTTGGCGGGCCGCACGGAGGCCGAGCTACACGCCATCTACGTGATAGGCGATTACATGGAACACATGGCGGACATCTTCCCTGACAGCGCGGGGCCTTCGGTCGCGCGGCTGCGCCAGCATGTGGAGGAGAAGATGGCAGTGTTTGCGCGCGAAGCGGGCGGCAAGATTACCACTCACATCGCGGAGGGCAGGCCGTATGAAGAGATTGTCCGGCTGGCGACGGAGAAGGATGTTGACTTGATAGTTATCGGAACGAGCGTTCACGCGCCTCTCTTCGGCAACGCGCCCGCCCTCGGCCCCGACATAGAGCGCGTCGTCCGCAACGCTCCCTGTCCGGTCCTCTGCGTCCCTTCGGGCAGAGTCGCCACGCCCGCCCCTGTCCTCGTCACAGAACCGCTACCGCAGACGTAAAAGAGAAAGGGGCAGTTGACGGTCTTCAGTAGTCAGAAAAGCTAACTTGCTTTCGTCTAACTACTGAACACTATCAACTGCCCGCTATCGCTATCAACTACCGACTGATTACTTGCCAGTGTCTACAGGGAGACCGGCTTTCTGCCAGGCGTCGTAGCCGCCGAGGAGCGCGCCCGCGTTTTCGATACCCTTCGTCTTGAGGTTAAGCACCGCACCGGCGCTTGAGTGTTCGTTGGGTCAAGAGCAATAGGTGACAATCGTCTTGTCACGCGGGAGGCTCTCGGCCTCGGAGAGTATTTTGTCCGTCGGAATGTGGCGCGCGCCGCGTATGTGCCCTGCCTCCCAGGATGCATCTGCGCGCACGTCAACCACCACAGCCTGGCCCTTGTCCATCATGTTTTTCAGGTCCACGGTGGTGACGCGCCGGACGCCGTCGCCGGGTAGAGTGGCCTCAGCTTGCTGCGTGTTGGTGGTGGGCGCGGCGTTCGTATTGTTGCCCGCGACGCCAATACCGTGATGTTGCTCAAGAGAGTTACAGGCTGTCAGGACCAGTACCGCGAATAGCATGGCCGCCGACAACGAAATCAAAAAACGCATTCAAGAGACCTCCACAAAATAATTATCCGACCTTCTCCAGACATCAATTTACAACTTTCCGGCTCGTATCGCCAGTTCCGAATAGCTTAAAAGCGGATTGCGAGTTGACGTTAGTGCTTCGTTTTAACTTTGCGCCGCTTCGCTGGCCTGGTCTTCGCAGCCGCCGGGGCGGAAGCCGCCTGGCTGCTCTTGCTCGCAGTAGAAGAAGCGGGCTGGACCTTGTTTGCTACCGGAGCGGGCGCAGCAACTTTCGGAGCGCCCGTCTCTACCGGGAGACCTGCCTTGACCATCGCATCATAGCCGCCGAGCACTGCGGCGGCGTTGTTGAGACCCTGTGTTCTGAGGTTAAGCACCGCACCGGCGCTTGAGTGTTCGTTGGGTCAAGAGCAGTAGGTGATAATCATCTTATAGCGCGGCAGTTCACCTATCCTTGAGAGCAACTGGTCCGTGGGCATTGAGCGCGCGCCCTTGATGTGGCCCTCCTCATATGCGCCTGGGCCGCGCACGTCAACGATGACGGCCTCGCCTTTTTCAAGAGCGGCGCGGACCTCCGCAGGGGTGATGCGGCGCACGCCATCGCCCTGAGCATTCTCCTGCGCCGCCGCGCCCACAGCCAGCGACAGCAGCGCAAGCAGCAAGACGGTTGAAGTGTGAATAAGAGTACGCATCAAACTGGCCTCCGATGTTGAAAGGAAAGCGGCGGCGGGAGACTGCCGTCCGAATGAAGGATCAAATATCCCACAACATTTTTATCACGTTCCACTTCACACCACAAAGGACCAATTAAAAGTCGGGAGTCTAGCCGGTTGACGAGTCAATAGCCATGGAAGCGGCGGCGCGGTTGATTTCTGGACCAGTTAATGAAGGCCCGCGCGGCCTCCTTGTCTACGCGTTGACACCCGTTCGAGCCTGCGCCTATGCTTGACGCGGAAATCCCGACCGCGCTGGCTTGAGTGTACCGGGAACGCAGGGGCTTTTCTTGTTGGCCCAAGGGGCGTTCAATAGCCGCTCTCTCATCTTCAAGGGTTCGCTGCTGAGAGGCTCCGAGGGGTTCTCTGATGTCGCAGCCGACGTATCTCGCAAACGGTAGTCATGTCGCCGTCGTCGGCGCAGGCCCGGCAGGCTCTTTCTTTGCGATAGAGCTTTTGCGCCGCGCTCGCTCGCTCGGCCTTCACATTTCCGTGGACCTCTACGACGGCAAGAGCTTCGCGCGCAAGGGCGCGCCCGGCTGCAACATGTGCGCCGGAGCCATCGGTCATCAACTCATCGAAGAGATAGAACGGTCCACCACTCAAATCCCGCGCTCCGTCATACACTACGAGATAGAAGGCTATGCCGTTCACTACCAGGATTCCTCTGCCCGCCTGGAAAACGACCCGACGAAAAAGATTTACGGAGTCTATCGCGGCGCGGGTCCGGTGAGCACAGAACACGCGGACGGCGCGCGCAGCTTCGACCAGTTTTTACTGGACCAATCAATCGCGCTCGGCGCGCAGCACATCGCGCAGAACGTCTATGATGTTGACGTGCCCGCGACGCTCGAACGTCGCCCCGCCTTGCGCTTGAGCGCGAGCGGCGAACGCCTCGAATATGACCTGGTCATCGGAGCCTTCGGGGTCAATTCGCAGTTGGCCCAACGCCTGCTTTATGGATACGAGCCGCCGCCGACCTGGAAGACGTGTGTCATAGAGGCGCGCGTCTCCCCTGAGTTTCAGCGCGAAAAGCTGCGCAACCTGATTCACTTTTTCGTGCTCAAGCAACATGACGTGCGCTACATCGCGCTCATCCCGAAGGGCGAGCATGTGACCGTCACGGCCATCGGGCAGGACGTTGACGTGGTCTCTACGGAGAGGCTCTTGCGCGATTCATACATGCGCGATTATCTGCCCGTGGACTGGAAACTGGATTGCCATTGCCACCCACGCGTCGCGGTCGGCGCGGCCCGTCTGCCTTACAGCGAACGCTTCGTCATCATCGGCGACGCGTCCGATTCGAGGTACTTGAAGAACGGCGTCGAGTCCGCGCTCGTGACGGCGCGGCTGGCCGTTGACTGCGTGCTTAATCACGGAGTCACGGCGCGCGATTTTGAAAAGCATTTCTGGCGGCGTTGCAATCGCGTCTTCGGGCGCGACAACATCTACGGTCGCATCCTCTTCGAGATTTACGACCGCGTCTTTCCGCACCCGCTCCTGGCCCCTGTCTACTTCGCCGTCCTGCGCTCCGAACGCAAGCTGCAACGTCCGGGCGCGCTGCTCTCGAACGCGCTGCTCGCGGCCTTCACAGGCGACCAGTCTTACAAGCGCATACTGGTCCGCGCTCTTGACCCCAGGCTCGCGGCGCGCATGATGGGACGCGCGGGCGCGTTGGCCCTGGACCGTGCGCGCAACTTCGTCTTCAATTCAGAGCGGCAGCCGACGAGGGGCTTGCGCCTGCGTTCAGGCGCGCGCGTGGCGATTATCGGCGGCGGGCCGGGCGGGGCCGCCTGCGCCATACGTCTCTTAAATAATGCGAAGGCCGCAGGGCTCGACCTGCGCGTGCGTATCTACGAACCCAAGTCTTTCCCGCGCCATCACAATCCATGCATCGGCGTGCTCGCGCCTCCGACCGCGACGCTGCTGCGCGAGCGGCTCGGCATAGAACTGCCCGCGCAGATGATTAAACGAACTATCAAAGGCTATCGCCTGCACGGCGACCGCGCGGACATAGAATTGCGCGCGCCCTCAAAGGAAGAACCCGCGTTGATGGTCTCGCGCTCGGAGTTTGACCAACTGCTGTTAGAGCGCGCCGCGCAGGAAGGAGCCGAAGTCATCCCGGACCGCGTCAAGGGTCTGGAATTTCATCCCGACAATCTTGAGCATCCGGTCAGGGTTTATTCAGAGGGCGCGTCACGTTCCGTTGACATGGTCGTGGCGGCGTGCGGCCTGGATGATGGTTTGTTATCGGTGCTGGAACAGGCCAGCCCGCGCCGCGCCGCGTACAAGCGGCCATCGGAGTACATGCGTTCGATAATCATCAAACTGCCGTGCGACGAACGCTACATAGAGACGCGTCTCGGCGGCATGATTCACGCCTTTCTGCTCTCGGACTTGCCGCGCATAGAGTTCGGCGCGATTACGCCGAAGCAGGGGCACGTCCTCGTCAACATCATGGGCAGCGAAGTGCGCTCGACCGACATGGAAGATTTTCTGTTGCACAGGAAAGTGCGTACGCTCCTGCCGCGTTTCAATTTGCAAGGACTGGATTACTACGAGGGACGCGCGCCCGTGCGCCACGCGCGCCACGTCTCATGGGACCGCTTCGTGGCGGTCGGAGACGCGACCGGCTGGCTGCGTCCCTTCAAGGGCATGGGCATCACGACCGCGATTCAGACGGGCACGGCGGCGGCTGACGTGATGCTCGAACGCGGCATTGACGGAGTTGCGCTTGAGGCTTACGCGCGACGCCTGCGCGTGCTCACGGAGGACCATTACCACGGCAGGCTCCTGCGTCGTCTCTGTCGCACGGGGATGAGCATGGGAGTGATGGACGGCGTCATCGAACTCGCCAGGACCAACGAAGAACTCTATTCGATTCTCTATCACATCATCTCAGGACAGAACTCTTATCGCCGCATCGCGCACGACCTGCTGCGCACGGCCCTCCTCTGGAAGATGGGCGCGCTCACCATCAAACGCGCCCTCCGTCCCATCGGGTGAATTTGCCCGCCAGAAAAATCTTTCCGAATTGCAAGAGTTGTGCTATAGAAACGCCTTACCTTCGCAACCAAAAACAGCCCAGAGGCGGTCACACTGAGTTTTGAACGGGGAGGATGACATTCCTGATGCGGATAAGTACACCCAAAATTGGCCCGGGCGCGCGGCTCGTCTGGCCTTTGCTGGCCCTGTTGTTGCTTCTGGGAAGCGGTTGCATGCCGAAGTCTCAGACCAACACGACGGCAGGGGGCGGCGGGGCTACGCGGACCATCACCGTCTACGGTTTCTCCATCATGAAGGAGTCGCTGGAGAAGTCCGTCTTTCCGGCCTTCGCCGCGAAGTGGAAGCAGGAGCACGGCGAGGACGTGAAGTTCGTCTCCTCCTTCGCCGGTTCGGAGACGGTCACGAACCAGATTTTGCAGGGCGTCGGGGCTGACGTTGCCATCCTCTCGATAGAGCGCGACGTGGACCGCTTACAGCAGGCGGGCTTCGTCCCCGCCGCCTGGCACGACCTCCCGAATAGCGGCATCGTCAACAAGACTCCTTTCCTGATACTCGTCCGCAAGGGCAATCCGAAGGGCATACATGATTTCGCGGACCTCGCCAAGCCGGGCGTCAAACTGATTCACCCGGACCCCGTCAGTTCTGGCGGCGCGCAGTGGTCCGTGCTCGCCATCTACGGCTCCGAACTCATCAAGTCGGAGAAGGAGACGGGCCAACGCGATACGGCGCGCGCGTTGCAACTCTTGAAGTCTGTCTGGAAGAATGTCATCTCAACGCCGGGTTCCGCGCGCGAGGCCCGCACGCAGTTTGAGACGGGCTATTCGGACGCGCTCATCACCTACGAGATGGACGCCATGATGATGCAGAAGGCCGGGGGAGCCGTTGACATCGTCGTGCCCGAATCAACCATCTACAGCGAGCATCCTGCGGTCATGATTGAACGCAACGTGAAGCCGGAGATGCGCCCCGTCGTGACCGCCTTCATCCAATACCTGTGGAGCGAAGAAGCGCAACGCGCCTTCGTCCAAAACTATTTTCGCGCGGCTAGCGATGATTCCCTGAACGCGGCCAACAAAGAGTTCGCCACGATTAAGTTGCCCTTCACCGTCAAAGACCTCGGCGGCTGGTCCAAAGCGTACCCGGACATCATCGAACACGTTTTCCGCGACCAGGTCCAGAAACAGAAGTAAAGATTTTATGAGCACAGTGATGAGCACCATGAGGCATGTGCGCGGCTTTGATGTCGTGCGGCCTTTGAGCATTGCGACGCTGCTGGCAATCATGCTGCCGCTGGTGCTGTTGCCGCTTGCCTCCATCTTCATCTTCGGGACGAGCAAGGGGCTAGGAAGTTTTTGGGCGGCCCTGACCGCGCCCGAAGCCATCTTCGCGCTTCAGCTTTCGCTCGTCACGAGTTTCTGGGCCACCGCCTTCAACGTCGTCTTCGGTCTCTTCGCTTCCTACGTGCTCTCGCGCCACAACTTCTGGGGGCGCAACGCGCTGATAGTGACCATCTCTCTGCCGACGGCGATTCCGACCGCCGTCGCGGGCTTCGCCCTGCTCTTGTTGTGGGGGCCGTATGGAACTCTTGGCAAGCTCGTCGCGCCGCATGGCGTGCAGGTCATGTTCACGGCGTCGGCCATCATCCTCGCCAACATCTTCGTGACGTTCCCGCTCGCCTTCGGCGTCATCAAGCCCGTCTTCGATACGATGAGCCGCTCCCTGGAAGAGGCTTCGGCGACCATCGGGGCGACGCGCTGGCAGACCTTCTGGCACGTCACGCTGCCTTCATTGAGGGGCGCGATTGTGACGGGCGCGCTCTTGACCTTCGCGCGGGCCGTGGGGGAATTCGGCTCGACGATTCTGGTCTCAGGCAATCTGGCGATGAGGACGCAGACCGCGCCGCTCTACATCTTCTCCAAGTTCAACGAAGGACAGATAGAGGCCGCCAACGCCATCGCCATCGTGCTCGCGCTGCTCTCTTTCTTCATCTTTAGCATACTCTTCTTCGCACGCGACTGGTTGGACCAGGAATGAGGCAGGGGATTTTCGATGCAGCCAGGAGAACTCACACGTATCTTTGAGCAGGGACCGTTGGCCCACGACGCCTCGATGAATGCCGCGACCGATGCCAGGACGGCGGCGGCAGCGACGGCGGAAGGCTCCGTGCGCAAAGAGCCTGCGGCCAGCGTGCGCGGCCTGAGCAAGAGTTTCAAGAAGACGGTCGTGCTTGAGGACATAGACTTCGACGTGGCGGAGGGCGAGTCGCTGGTCCTGCTCGGCGCAAGCGGGAGCGGCAAGACGACTATCCTTCGCATCATCGCCGGACTGGAAGAGCCGGACACGGGCCGCGTCATCCTGCACGGCAAGGAGGTCACGGACCTTCCGGCCAGGGAGCGCGGCGTCGGCGTCATCTTTCAATCCTACGCTCTTTTCCCGCGCATGACGGTCGAGCAGAATATAGGTTACGGCCTGCGCATACGCCGCCGCTCGCGCAAGGAGATGAAGGAGACTGTGGACGGCCTGCTCGAACTGGTCCACCTTGAAGAGCATCGCCGTAAATACCCTTCGCAACTTTCCGGCGGCCAGCAACAGCGCGTCGCCATCGCGCGCACGCTCGCTTACAAACCGCAGGTGCTTCTCTTTGACGAACCCTTCGGCGCGCTCGATGCACAGACGCGCGTGCGTCTGCGCAGGGAGATTCACGTCCTGCTCAAGCAGGTCAAAGTGCCCGCCATCTTCATCACGCACGACCAGGAGGAAGCTCTCGAACTCGGAGATCGCATCGCTGTCATCAACGCCGGTCGCATCGAACAGATAGGCACGCCGGACGAAGTTTATAATCGTCCTGAAACGGAGTATGTGGCGACATTCCTCGGCGCGGCCAATCTACTGCTCGGCGTCGTCAACGGCGGCGCGGTCGAACTCGGCACGGCCAGCATCCCCGCGCCCGAAGAGACTGTGAAGTTCCGCGACGGCCAGTCTGTCAAACTCGTCTTTCGCCCGGAGGATGTTCACCTGAGTTGTTCGGGCATGCTGCCGGAAGGTTGCCGTCGCCTGACCAACGGCATCGTCGAAGAGATACATTTCGTCGGCGCGTACGAGCGTCTCACGCTCCGCCTGGACCTCGCCGCGCGCGACCATACGGAAGGCGAACCCCCGCTCTATAACGTGACCGTCAACACGATGGAAAAGAGGACCGGCATCCCCGTCATGGTCACGCGCCCGAAGCCCGAAGCGAGCGTCACTCGCCTGCACGTCGGAGACCGCGTCGCCGTCGGCTTGACGGCCTTTCGCGTCCTGCCCAACTACGCTCTCACCTCAGAGCGCAGCAGCCGCGTCCTCGATGTGCGTAAGAGCTAAGATGAAAGGGCGTTCACCACCGCAGACACAGAGCACACAGAGCGCGCACAGAGAAATCATTTAAAACTCTGTGCTACCTCTATGCCCTCTGTGTCTGCGGTGGTGAATAACAATCTCCTAGTTCACTCAATGCTAAACTGAACGACTAACAATGAGCGAGACCGGTTTTGAGCGTGATGGCTTGTTAAGTTAAGATGCGCTTATCCTGAATCAGAATCTTTAGACCGAAGAGATTAATGAGAGAGCTACCCGTCACAGAGGCCGTTGAGCGCGAGCCGTTGGCCCAATGGGGCAAAGTCATAGACCACACGCGCTGCATCGGCTGTCATGCCTGCACGACCGCCTGCAAATCTGAGAACCTCGTGCCGCTCTCCGTCACGCGCACCTACGTCAAGCATGTGGATGTCGGAGAGTTTCCGCAAACGCGCCGCGCTCATCAGGTCACGCGTTGTAACCAGTGCGCGCACGCGCCCTGCACCGTCGCCTGCCCGACGACCGCCATGTTCAAGCGCGCGGACGGCATCGTTGATTTCGACAAATCAATCTGCATCGGCTGCAAGGCTTGCATGGCCGCCTGTCCTTACGACGCGATTTTCATCAACCCCGAAGACCACTCGGCGGAGAAGTGCAACTTCTGCGCGCACCGGATTGACATGGGCCTGGAACCCGCCTGCGTCGTCGTCTGCCCGACCGAAGCGATTCTGGTCGGAGACATGAACGACCCCGCTTCGAGGGTCGCGCAGATTGTCAACCGCGAGCCTGTCAACGTCCGTCGTCCTGAGAAGGAGACTCTCCCAAAACTCTTCTACAAGGGCGCGCACGGGGCGACCCTGGACCCGCTCGCCGCGTCCAGACCGGAGGGCGGCCTCTTCATGTGGAGCGAGCAGAAGGAGGGGACGGATTACGTAGTCTCCGGCCATCCGCAGTACAAGAACACGTCAGCCGCCGCGCTTCTCTCCTACGACGTGCCGCACACGATTCCCTGGGACTGGCGCGTCAGCCTCTACACCTGGACCAAAGGCATCGCCACAGGCGCGTACCTCGTGCCGCTCTTAATGGTCCTCTTGGGCTTGATGAGAATTGATGGTCCAACATGGCTCTGGGCCGCGCCAATTGTCTCCGGCGCGCTGCTCGCCGCGACGGGCCTCCTGCTCATCTGGGACTTGGAACACCCCGCGCGCTTCTACATGATTTTCACGCGGCCACACTGGCGAAGCTGGCTCGTTCGCGGAGCCTTCATCATCGCCGCCTATGCGCTGGTCCTCGCGCTGCACTTCGCGTCGAGCATCATGGGAAGGACGGACGCGCAACGATGGTTGATGTGGGCGGGACTGCCTCTAGCGGTCATGACTGCCGTTTACACGGCCTATCTCTTCGCACAGGCGAAGGCCCGCGACATGTGGCAGAATCCTTTACTGCCGCCGCACCTGTTGCTGCAATCGCTGCTCGCAGGTTCCGCCGCGCTCACGCCCGTAGCCTTCTGGCTCGAACCCGAACTGGTCCAATCTTTGCTCTGGACGCTCGGCGCGACGACTCTCTTACACCTGCTCTTCATCTGGGGCGAAATCACATTGACGCACCCGACGGCCCACGCTCGTCTCGCCGTGTGGGAGATGACGCGCGGCAGATACCGCGCCTATTTCTGGACCAGCCTCGCGCTCACGCTGGCCGCCGTCTTCGCGCCCTGGCTCGGCCTTGCATCGGTCCCGCTCGCCCTGATGGGCCTCTTACTTTACGAGCACGCCTACGTCCAGGCGGGCCAGTCCGTGCCGCTTGCGTAAAGGATAAAGCGATGAAGCCGAACGAATTGAACGAGCGCGTGAGCGCGGCCCGCGAAGAGACCGAAAGAAGGGGCGAGACCTTTTATCCTGGTCCAAGCAGGATTCACCTGGCATCGTTTCCGCCGAAAGAGCGTTGGGACGATTGGGTGGAACTCGACACGCGCGCCTGGCCCAAGCGTGTCGAGCAGCGTTACATGCTCGTGCCGACGACCTGCTTCAACTGCGAGTCCGCTTGCGGCTTGCTCGCCTATGTGGATAAGGAGAGCTTGCAGGTTCGTAAGTTCGAGGGCAACCCTGAGCATCCAGGCTCGCGCGGTCGCAACTGCGCGAAGGGACCGGCGACCATCAACCAGGTGACGGACCCTGACCGCATTCTCTACCCGCTCAAGCGCGCGGGCAAACGCGGCGAGGGCAAGTGGGTGCGCGTCGGTTGGGATGAAGCCCTGAACGACATCGCGGCGCGCGTGCGCAAGGCCATCGAAGAGAAACGTCACCAGGAAATCATGTATCACGTCGGGCGTCCGGGCGAGGACGGCTTCACAGAGCGCATCCTCGCGGCGTGGGGCGTGGACGGACATAACTCGCACACGAACATCTGTTCATCGGGGAGCCGCGCGGGCTATCAATACTGGATGGGCCTGGACCGTCCCAGTCCCGACCATGCCAACGCGAAGGTCATTCTCTTGATTAGCGCGCATCTGGAAGCGGGCCATTATTTCAACCCGCACGCGCAACGCGTGATTGATGCGAAGGCCAACGGCGCGAAACTCATCGTCTTTGACACCAGGCTCTCACACACGGCGACGCATGCGGATCACTGGGTCTCGCCGTTGCCGGGTTCGGAGGCGGCCATCCTGCTCGCCATCGCAAATTATTTGATTCAGCACAATCTATACAACCGCGAGTTCGTGCGGCGATGGTGGAACTGGGAAGAGTATTTATCAATCGAGCATCCTGAGATAGAAACGAATTTTGAGAACTTCGAGCGGACGTTGAAAGAGCTATACGGTAGTTACACGTTCGAGTATGCCGCGCAGGAGTCAGGGGTAGACGCGCGCGTTCTGGAAGAGGTCGCGCGTCTGGTCTCAACTGCGGGCACGCGTTTCTCAAGTCATAACTGGCGGAGCGCGGCTTCCGGCAATAGCGGCGGCTGGCAGGTCGCGCGCTGTCTCTTCATGTTGAATGCGCTCGTCGGCGCGGTGGCGACCGAAGGCGGCGTCTTTCCGAACGCCTGGAACAAGTTTGTCCCTAAGCCTCTCTATACGCCGCCGCATCCGCAGATGTGGAACGAGTTGACGTGGCCCATCGAGTATCCTCTGGCGATGAATGAAATGTCGTTCATGCTGCCGCACTTTTTGAAGGCGGGACGGGGCAAGCTCGATGTCTACTTCACGCGCGTTTACAATCCGGTCTGGACCAACCCGGACGGCTTCACCTGGGTCGAGGCGTTGAGCGATGAGAGCCTCGTGGGCTGTCACGTCGCGTTGACGCCGACATGGAACGAGACGACCTACTTCGCAGATTACATCCTGCCAATGGGCCACGGCTCCGAGCGTCACGACCTGCATTCGTATGAGACTCACGACGCGCAGTGGATAGGCTTTCGCCAGCCCGTCCTGCGCGCGGCGCGCGAGCGCATGGGCGAACATGTGAGCGATACGCGCGAAGTCAATCCGGGCGAGGTCTGGGAGGAAAACGAATTCTGGCTCGAACTGTCATGGCGTATTGACGAGGATGGCAGCCTCGGCATACGGCGTTACGTCGAATCGAAGGAGCGTCCGGGCGAACGCCTGGGCGTGGATGAATACTACGCTTACATCTTCGAGAATTCAGTGCCGGGGTTGAAGGAGAAGGCCGCAACGGAGAATCTCACGCCGCTCGAATTCATGCGGCGTTACGGGGCGTTCGAGATACGCAAGCGCGTCGGCGCGATTTACGAAGAGGCGGTCCCGCCTGATGAGCTTGAAGACGTGCGCGTGGACCGCTTCGGTCGCGTCTACACCGCGACGCCGAAGCCGCCTTCCTCCAATATCGTGCCGCTCCCGACCATTGACGCGGACGCTGACGGGCGTCGCTTCGTCGGCGTCGAGATTGACGAACGAATCTTGCGCGGCTTTCCCACGCCGAGCGGGCGTCTGGAATTTTATTC
Source organism: Blastocatellia bacterium (assembly GCA_034665545.1). Lineage (GTDB taxonomy): Bacteria > Acidobacteriota > Blastocatellia > Pyrinomonadales > Pyrinomonadaceae > DASYML01. The sequence goes on along the minus strand of JAXDFO010000107.1, from coordinate 12,640 downwards.
GCGCACGCTCTCCGATTGGTCCTGGCCCGAGTATGCCATCCCCACTTACATCAAGAGCCACGTTCATCCTTTGAACATGGATGAAGGGCAGACGGTTCTCATCTCCACCTTCCGCCTTCCAGTGCAGATACACACGCGCAGCGCGAACGCCAAGTGGCTGGACGAAATCGCGCACACTAATCCGCTCTGGATTCACACGAGCCACGCCGCGCGGCTCGGCTTGAAGACGGGCGAACTGGTCCGCGTCGAAACCGAGATAGGCCACTTCGTCTTGCGCGCCTGGGTGACGGAAGGCATTCGCCCCGGCGTCGTCGCTTGTAGCCATCACATGGGACGCTGGAAATTATTGGACCAGGGCCAGCGACAGATGATGGCGACCGTCTCTCTGGACAGGGAGGGAGACCAATGGGGACTCACGCGCGAGCGCGGCGTCGTGCCTTACGCATCGGAGGACGCAGACACCCTGCGTATCTGGTGGACCGATGTTGGCGTTCACCAGAACCTGACCTTCCCGGTTCACCCGGACCCTATCTCCGGCATGCATTGCTGGCATCAGGCCGTGCGGGTCGTGAAGGCTTCGCCCGAAGATAAGTATGGAGACATTTCGGTTGACGTGAAGAAATCGCACGAGGTCTATGAGAAGTGGTTGAGGATGACGAGGGCCGCTGACCTGCATTCGCCGGACGGCACGCGCAGACCCTACTGGCTCTTGCGCCCGCTCAAGCCCGCCAGAGAATTTTATCGCCTGCCGTCGAATGAAACGGAAAGCACAGAACCCGTGGGTGCTGACTGATGGAACTCTTTCGCGCGCTCGCCGCCCTCGCCGAGAGACCCGCGCGAGAACTCGCGCCGGTGGCCGACGCGCTCTTAATTGGACCACTCCCGGAAGCAGACGCCTACACAGAACTCTTCAACTTCCAACTCGCTCCTTACGCCTCCATCTACCTCGGCGCGGAAGGGATGATCGGCGGCGAAGCGCGCCAGCTTATCGCGGGCTTCTGGCGCGCGTTGGGCCAATCGCCCCCGCCTGAGCCGGACCACCTGGCATTGATGCTGGCCCTCTACGCGCGCTTGAGAGAGTTGGAGGATGAAGAGAGCGAGCCCGTGCGCCTTGAGGGTTTGAAGAGAGCGCGACTCGCTTTCCTCTGGGAACATCTGCTGAGTTGGCTGCCCGTCTATCTCTGCAAGCTGGAATCAATCGCGCCGCCCTTCTACAAGAAGTGGGGCGAGGTCTTGACCGAGGCGCTCATCGCGGCGGCTCTCGCGGCGGGAGAGCCTTCGCAGTTGCCGCTTCATCTGCGCGAGGCGCGAGCGTTGTCGGACCCGCGCGCGGGCGGCGAAGTCGAAGAGTTCTTGCAATCGCTCCTGAGTCCCGCGCGCAGTGGAATGATTCTAGTGCGCGCGGACCTGACGCGCGCGGCGCGCAAACTCGGCCTCGGCTTAAGGCTCGGCGAAAGACTCTTCATCCTCAAGGCTCTCTTCGGCCAGGATCCGCAGGCGATGCTCGACTGGCTGGCCGCAGAGGCACAGGTGTGGATAGCGCGTCATAAGCTCAAACGCGAATCGCTCGGCATCGTGGCCGCCTTCTGGGAAGAGAGGGCCGCCGCGACACTCAGCCTTCTGGAACAACTCAAGCAGGATGCAAGAGAGTCCACCACATCGTAAGCCGCCTTGAGTGATTATGGAAGGTGCAATTCACCACAGAGACACAGAGAACACAGAGCTTGCACAGAGGCTTGAATTACTCTGTGCTAACTCTGCGTCCTCTATGTCTCTGTGGTGAAGCGCACCTTTGGGAAATTGACGCGGCTCGCGGCTTGCGTTTAGCATGCGGCATATATTCAGTTAAAAATTTTCAGGGGGTCTTCATTATCGAAAGCGTGTGGTCAAATCTTTCGCCCGTGGTCCATAGCCTCTGGTTCAAGCTGGCTTTCCTTGTTTTCTTTGCGACGGTTCACGGCTACGGCGCGGCCTGGCTCGCCGTGCGGATGCTCTTTCGCCCGCACCAGCCCGTCAAGTTGTTGGGCCTCACCATCTGGCCGCAGGGGATGATACCGCGCCACCGGCAAAGGTTGGCCCAGACCATCGGCAACGCCGTCGGCAACGAACTGGTCTCGCAGGAGACAATCGTTCACGCGCTCTTCGAGGCAGATTTTTTTCGCCGCAAGGTGGAGTCGCTCGTCAACTCTTACACGGACGAACTGCTGGCGACCTCCTATCCGTCTTTCATAGAAGCCCTGCCGAGCAGCGCGCGCGCGACCGTCCTGGATGCCATCTCCGCTTTGCAACTGCGCATCGCGGATTACATCGCGGACATCCTGCGGAGCGAGGAGACGGCGGACGCGGTCGAGAAATTTGTGGAGCGGCGGATTGACGACCTGCTCGCGCAACGCTTGAGCGAGACGGTCAGCGATGAGAGTTTCGAGAAGGCTCTGGGTTTTATAGAGGAGCGTTTTCATCGGCTCGTCACCGAGCAGGGCTTCGAGCAGAAGTTGCGCGGCTTCGTCTCGGCGCGCATGGACGAGTTGGCCCACAGCCGCGCGACGCTCGCAGAGATGTTCACGCAAGAAAGCGTCTCTCTCATCAAGGAGCGGATTGACAGGCAACTGCCGCCCATCGTCCAGCACCTGGCGGAGATTGCCACCAACCAGAACACGCGCGCGCAAATCGGCTCGCTCATCAAGCGAGAGGTTGACGATTACTACCAGCAGCTTTCGTTCTTCAAAAAAATCTTTATCTCGCGCGAGCGGATTCACAACGAAGTTGATGAGATGGTCAACAAGACCCTGCCGCGCCGCGTCGAAGAGTTCCTGCGCGGCGAAGCCTTCGAGCAGGAGGCCGAGACCTTTCTCAACGCGACGATTGACAACGTCCTCGCGCGCCCCTTCAACGACCTCGTCGGACAGATTGAGCCTGACAAGCTTGAGATGCTCAAGGACCAGGTGGCGGGCCGTCTGCTCGCCATCGCGCGCGGGCCGGAACTCTCCGCCAGCGTTTCAGCCTACGCCACGGATGCCCTCATGCGTCTGCGCCCGCACACCCTGCGCGCCCTTCTCCAAACGCTCAACCCTGATTCCGCGCCGCGCCTCAAAAGCTTTCTCAAGAAGGGGCTGCTCTCCGTGCTCGCACGCGAGGACACCGCGCGCGCCATCAACGCCGTCCTTCACGCGCAGATCGAACGCCTCCTCGCCACGCCCATCGGACGCCTCTCCGACCACGTCTCCGAAGCGTCCGTCAAGAATGCCAGCGAAGCCCTCACCGACCGCATCACCGCAGCCGCGCGCGAACGCCTGCCCTCGGCCATCGCGGAGTTTGACGTGGGCGGCATCGTCCGCAAGAAGGTCTCCGAATACCCGGTCGAAAAACTGGAAGCCCTCGTCCTCTCCGTCGCCCAGCAACACCTCAAGACCATAGAACTCTTCGGCGCGGTCATAGGACTCTTCATAGGCATCTTCCAGGCATTCTATTTCTGGTACTTCTCAGGCAACGGAAGATAAGAGACAAAAGGCAAAAGTGAGGGGAAGCCAGCTTTCATTAAAAAGCGGTTTCAGCCTCGCTACTTTTGCCTTTCACCTTTTGCCTTTTTAATTGGACCTTTATTCTTTCCAGTGAACGGTGGTCCAGGATTGGGGGTCGAAGAGTTTGGGGTCGAGTTTGGGGTTGGCGCGCATGTCAGAATATTCTTCGGTGGTCATGGTCTTGCCGTCAATCATGAAGATGACTTCGGGGGCCATCCAGCCGCCGCCGAGTTTCTGGTATTTGTTGAACTGCGTCTCGGAGGAATGCGCGCCGTCCTTGCCGACGGGCCGTATCAGGCGAACGAAGAGGAGACGCTCCTGGTCAATCCAGAACTGCGGCGCGCGCAGGTCTCCCTCCTTCGCCCCGACGACGTAAACCTTGCGGCCCTGCCATGTATCCTCGCGCAGTATGGAGAGGTCGAACTTGAGTTTCTTGAGCGTGTCAATAGCCTCCTGCTGCGGCAGCAAGTAGATGTCAAAGCCCAGTATCATCAGAGGGTGAATGAAGGGGCGCGAATCCTCCACCTTGCCTTCCTTGAATGAATAAACCTTGCCGTCTGTGAAGAGGATGCCGTTGCCGTCCTTGACCGGAGTGATGTCTATACGCAGGTGGCCGGGCACGGAAAGGGCTTCGTACCATGTTTCAACTTTGGTCTTGCCGTCCTTGTCCGTCTCGGTCGTCTTCTGCACGAAGGTCGCGCTTCTATACCATGACTTGGCATACTTCTTCTGCATGGCCTGGACCAATTCTTCGGAAGTCGTAATCTTGGCCTTCTTGCTCGCCGTCGCCACTGGGACCAGCATCAGCAAGAGGCAAAAGAGCAGGGCATAACGCATCGTTTGATTTCTCCTTGTGAAGTAGAATGTCAGCCTATATACGCAATCTGTTGATGAGAGGTTTACTTTTCAAAGCCAGCCTTTGAACGCCCGGTCAAAGCATCGTATGATAAGAGTTGAACAAATGTCTCCACAAGCGAAGCCGCCCGCGCGTCTTCAAATAGTTTGAGAGAGAAGTGACCGATTTACTCAAAGATTCCTATGGCCGTGTGATACGCGATTTGCGCGTCTCGCTGACGGATCGTTGCAATTTTCGCTGCTTCTACTGCCTGCCGCACGGCGAGCCGCCCATTGCCCCCAAAGAGCAGATGCTCTCGTACGAAGAGATTGAATACGCCTGCGACATCTTCGTCTCTCTGGGCATCGAGAAGATTCGACTGACCGGCGGCGAGCCCATGATGCGCCGCGATATAGAGACTATCATAAGCAAGCTCAGCGCGCTCAAGCCGCGACTTCATGACCTCGCGCTCACCACCAACGCCTACTTCCTGCCCGGTCGCGCCGGAGCCTTGAAGGCGGCGGGCCTGGACCGCATCACTGTCAGCCTCGACAGCCTCAAGCGCGAAGTCTTCCAGCGCATGACCGGCGTTGACGTGCTGGACCGCGTGCTCGAAGGCATCTACGCGGCGAAGCGCGCGGGTCTTGAACCTGTCAAGATTAACGCCGTCATCGTGCGCGGCTATAACGAAGAAGAGGTCGCGGACTTCGCACACTTCGCGCGCGAGCATCAGTTGCAGATGCGTTTCATAGAATTCATGCCGCTCGATTCGGGCCATGACTGGTCCAGAGAGATGGTCGTCTCAGGGCGCGAAATCAGAGAACGCATCAACGAACGTTTCCCCCTCATCAGGACCGGCGTCCGGCGCGGCTCCGAGACCTCTTCGCGCTATCGCTTCGCCGACGGCGCGCCCGGCGAAGTCGGCATCATCGCGCCCGTCACCGAACCCTTCTGCGGCGCGTGCTCACGCATACGCCTCACCGCCGACGGCCAGATTAGAACGTGCCTCTTCTCAACGGTCGAACATTCGCTCAGAGATGTCCTGCGCGGCGGCGCGACCCGCGCGGAAATCATAGACTACATCGCAGGCGTCGTGATGAAGAAAGAGCCGCGACACTACATCAACGACCCCGACTTTCATCAGCCCGCGCGCACCATGAGCTTCATCGGCGGCTAACAAGATCGGGCCGGAGAAAATATTCTATGACCACTGTTCTTGAACAACCGACCACGACCAGGGAAGGCGCATTGCTGGACCAACCACGGGAACTACGCCTGTTCACAGTCGAAGAATATGACCGCATGATAGAGGCTGGCATTCTGGGCGAAGACGAGCGCGTGGAACTGCTCGAAGGAAGGATCATCAAGATGAGTCCCAAAGGAATCTTGCATGCCGCCGTCAACGATCATGCTGGTGAATGCTTCAGGAAGCACCTGAGCAATCGTGTCATAATATGCATTCAAAATCCGATTCGCCTTGAGACCTTGGAACCGGAGCCGGATGTGGTCCTCGCCATTTCGCAGGAGAAGGAATATTTCGACCATCACCCGGTTCCGGCGGACATGCTGCTCGTGATGGAAATCGCGGACAGCAGTGTGAATTTCGACCGCAACTATTAAGAGCCGGTTGTATGGGGCTGCCGGAATCATTCAATACTGCATTATCAATTTGCAGGCGAATGAACTTGAGGATTACAGAGACCCTGGCCCGGAAGGTTATCGCAGCAAGCAGACCTACAAGGCCGGACAAAATTTCAGCCTCGTCGCTTTTCCTGAAACCGTCATCGGCATCAGCGAGTTGCTGCCAACGGCATAACATCTCTCTTGCGAGAGAGAAAACTTTTTGAGAAACGAAAGAGGCTAAAGGATTTTATGGAGACGAATCAACAGAAAGAAGTGGCGACGCTGGCGGGCGGGTGTTTCTGGTGTCTGGAGGCTGTGTTCGATGACCTGCGCGGGGTCTTGTCGGTCGAGTCCGGTTACTCCGGCGGTGAGGTTGAGAACCCGACTTACAGGCAGGTTTGCGCGGGGACGACGGGGCACGCGGAGGTGGTCCAGATTACTTTCGACCCGCAGGCTGTCTCCTTCCGCGAATTGCTCGAAGTCTTCTTCACCATCCACGACCCGACGACCCCGAACCGGCAGGGCGCGGATGTCGGGACGCAGTATCGTTCGGCCATCTTTTATCATTCGCCGGAGCAGCAGGAAGTGGCCCAACAGACGATTGATGAACTCAACGAGCAGCAAATCTGGGACGCGCCGATAGTGACGGAACTCGCGCCGTTCGAGAAGTTTTATGTGGCGGAGGATTATCACCAGGAGTACTACGCCAATAACGCCAGCCAGCCTTACTGCCGCGCCGTCGTCGCGCCGAAGGTCGCCAAGTTCCGGCAGAAATTTTTGAGCAAGATGAAGAGCAAGGCGTGAAGAGCAAGTAGGAAGGATGTGGGATGAATGATGAGAGACGAGCTATTCAACGGTTGAATAGTTTTTCTTTCATCATCGTGTGAAGCAAAAGTTTTCGGGGGAGCTATCGCTCTCGCACATCATGCGAGAGAAAGAGGCTGAGAGTCGCCTTCATGGGCGAGACCCCTTGAACCTGATGCGGTTAATACCGACGAAGGGAGAAAGTTTCTGATGAGTAAGACCAGTGAAAAAATAGAGGCGCGTGAAAAGAGCAGCGATGAGGTGCGCTTGCCGAATTCGCGTAAAGTTTATATCGCGGGAGAGCAGGCGGGCGTGCGTGTTCCGTTTCGTGAAATCTCGCAAAACCCGACCAGGAATTTTAACGGCGAGGTGGAAGAGAATCCGCCCGTGCGTGTTTATGACACGAGCGGGCCGTGGGATGACCCGGAAGTGCGTTGCGACGTGCGCGAAGGGTTGGCCGCGCTGAGGCGCGAATGGATTCTCGCGCGCGGCGATGTTGAAGAGTATGAAGGGCGCACGGTCAAGCCGGAGGATAACGGCTATCTGACGGCGGGCGCGGAAGAGTTCGCGCGCGTGAAGGAGAAGGGAAGGCTCGAAGAATTTCCGGGCCTGCGTCGCGCGCCGCTTCGCGCACGGACGGGAAAGCGCGTGACGCAGATGCACTACGCGCGTCGCGGCATCATCACGCCGGAGATGGAGTTCATCGCCATCAGGGAGAACCTGGGCCGCGAAGTCGCCCAAGACATGATGCAGAGCGGCGACCGCAGCCTCCTCTCGCACCAGCACCGTGGGCAGAGCTTCGGCGCGAGCATCCCGCCTCACGTGACGCCTGAATTTATCCGCGATGAAGTCGCGCGTGGCCGCGCTATCATCCCCGCGAACATCAATCACCCGGAATCGGAGCCGATGATTATTGGCCGCAACTTCCTCGTCAAAATCAACGCCAACATCGGCAACTCTGCGGTCGCCTCTTCGATTGATGAAGAGGTGGAGAAGATGCGTTGGGCCACCAAGTGGGGCGCGGACACCGTCATGGACCTCTCGACGGGCAAGAACATACACGCGACGCGCGAATGGATTCTGCGTAACTCGCCCGTGCCCATCGGCACTGTGCCCATCTACCAGGCTCTCGAAAAGGTCGGAGGCAAGGCCGAAGAACTGACCTGGGAAATCTACCGCGACACCATCATCGAACAGGCCGAGCAGGGCGTTGACTATTTCACGATTCACGCGGGCGTGCGCCTTCCCTACATTCCACTGACGGCCAGGAGGACGACGGGCATCGTCAGTCGCGGCGGCTCCATCATGGCGAAGTGGTGTTTGGCCCATCATGAGGAGAGCTTTCTCTATACTCGCTTTCGGGACATCTGCGAAATCATGGCGGCCTATGATGTCTCCTTCTCCCTAGGCGACGGGCTGCGGCCCGGTTCCATCGCGGACGCCAACGACGAAGCGCAGTTCGCTGAACTTGAGACGCTCGGAGAGTTGACAAACATCGCCTGGGAGATGGAGTGCCAGGTGATGATAGAGGGGCCGGGCCATGTGCCCATGCATCTCATCAAGGAGAATATGGACCGCCAACTTGAGATTTGTCATGAAGCGCCTTTCTATACTCTTGGCCCACTGACGACGGACATCGCGCCCGGCTATGACCACATCACTTCGGGGATAGGCGCGGCGATGATCGGGTGGTTCGGCACGGCCATGCTCTGCTACGTGACGCCGAAAGAGCATCTCGGCCTCCCGAACAAGAAGGATGTCAAGGATGGCGTGATTACATACAAGCTGGCGGCGCACGCGGCTGATTTAGCGAAGGGACATCCGGGCGCGCAAGGGCGTGACAACGCGCTCTCGAAGGCGCGCTTCGAGTTTCGCTGGGAGGACCAGTTCAACCTCGCGCTCGACCCGGAAGTGGCGCGCGAGTATCACGACGAGACCTTGCCGCAGGAGGGCGCGAAACTCGCACACTTCTGCTCCATGTGCGGCCCGCATTTCTGCTCCATGAAGATAACGCAGGACGTGCGGGAGTACGCGGCGCAGAAAGAGTTGGACGAGGAGGCCGCGCTGTCTGCCGGGATGAAGGAGAAGGCCCAGGAATTCATCGCGTCGGGCGCGCAAGTCTACCAGGGAAACTTGCCGGAAGGCGTCGAGTTGGAACACTGACGATTAACAACGGGTAAAGGTTCCGGCCCACAGCTTTCAAGGGAGAGGCCGGGCGTGCTGCTTCATGCAACAGGCCCGGCCTCTCCTTTTTTTTGGCCCAATGGCTTAATTGGGCCTTTAATTTAATAGGTCCAATAATTCCGTTGACATTATTCCTGGACCTCTTTAAGCTAAGCCCCACACGAACCCCGATGATGAGTTCTCCTTCTAATCTCGATAGGTACTTCGCTGATGGCTCGAAATACGGGCCTCGATAGTTGAACAGTCAAAGAACCCCTCGCAGGTCATGGCCTGGGAGCGCGCGCAAGAGGCTCCGCACGGGGACTAAAGCCCGGACAAGGAAATGAAAGGCACCCGTCATGCTCAAATCACTCCGTCAACCTGGGAAATTAATCTCCCAACACGCCCGCTTGATTTCAGTTATCGCCATCATTGCGATTGTCGCCATCGTCGCTCTGGTCAACAGGTCCGCGAGGATGATTCCGCAGGCCGAAGCCGTCTCCAACAGCATCGTCATCAGCCAGGTTTACGGCGGCGGCGGCAATAGCGGGGCAACTTATACGAACGACTTTATAGAGCTATATAACCGTGGCAACACGACTGTTAATGTCACGGGCTGGTCCGTGCAGTACTCTTCGGCGACGCTGAGCACCTGGGCCACCACGACGCTCTCCGGCTCTATCGCTCCCGGCCACTATTTTCTAGTGCAGGAATCGGCAGGCGCGGGCGGCACGACTCCTTTACCATCTCCTGATGTGGTGGCCTCGCCGTCTCCGATTGCCATGAGCGCGACCGCCGCCAAAGTCGCATTGGTCAGTAACTCGACCGCTCTTTCCGGTTGCCCGACCTCGGCCAGCTACGTTGACCTTGTGGCCTATGGCAGCACCGCCAATTGCTCAGAGACGAGCCCTGGGCCGGGGCTCAGCAACACTACCGCCGACATCAGAAAAAACGGCGGGTGTCTGGACACGGATAATAACTCGACAGATTTTTTTGCCAATGGTCCTATTCCGCGCAACAGCGCGTCAACGATAAATACTTGCGGCGGCGACCCGACCCAGTTAGCCGCCTTCGGCAATTCAACGCCGACCTCCGCAGACCCCAGCAGCAACGTCCTGCTTCAGGTGAATGTGACGCCCGCGACCAGTCCGCCCAGCACTGGCATCACCGTGACGGGAGACTTGACCAGCATCGGAGGCTCCTCGACCCAGCAATTTTATGATGACGGGACGCATGGAGATACGACTGCTGGCGATAACATCTTTTCGTTTCAGGCGACCATCGGCGCGGCCATCACTACGGGAGCCAAGAACATTCCCGCCACGGTCACGGACGCGCAAGCACGCACAGCGACGGCTGGCATTACGGTCACGGTTGCGAGCCCGACGTGCGGCGTCGAGCGTTGGTCCGTCAAGGTCGGCACGGACCCGGACGTTTCCTTAGTTGATACTTCAAAGGCCACGCCCGTCACCATCGCCGACATGAGAAGTTGGCCCGCGCCGAGTCCTTCGCCGCCGCCCAACTCGCGCGTCACTCCATATGAGTCTACCGTCTGGCTCATCAATGGAACGATGACCGTCTACAAGAAGGAGACGGACGTTGACTATCACATCGTCGTGCAGGATGGTTCGGGCAATACGCTCGTGACGGAAATTCCCTGTCCATGCTGCGCTATCGGCAGCCCGTTTCAATCCATGATTGCCAGTGCGCGGCAAACCTTCGATGCGCGCCTGACGGCGACCACCTCATTCCAGACGGCGAACATTCCCGTCAGAATCAAGGGCGTCGGGTTCTTCGATTTCCTGCACGGGCAGACGGGCCTCGCGCCCAACGGCATCGAGATACATCCGATTCTGGAAATCGTCTTCCCGACTACGCAATCAACGCCCACCCAGGCAGGCTCGAATGTGATGGTCCAGGCGGGCGACGCGACCATCAGCTTCAGCAACGTGACCTCTCCGGGGACGACCACCGTCACGCCCATTGACCCGAGCACGGCGGGCGCGCCTCCGAACAGTAATTACAAATTAATTGGTCCAGCCTACGACATCACGACGACAGCGACTACTTCTGGACCAATTAACATCTGCTTCAGCGTGCCTTCCATCACGGACCCTGCCTCCTTCTCGCAACTCAAGGTGCTGCACGCCGAAGGCGGGAGCCTCGTTGACCGCACGAGCGGAGAGGACTTCAACAGCAAGCTCATCTGCGGCAGCAATATTCCTTCGCTCTCTCCGTTCGTCGTCGCGCTGGGGCCGGGGCCGACCGCCGCGCCAGGCTTCATCAGTGGGCGGATAGCGGGCGAGGACGGCGCGCCTCTGGAGGGCGTGACGGTCTCTTTGAGCGGCACGAAGAATGAGCGGGCCATCACAGACAGCCAGGGTCTCTACTCGTTCGCGGACGTGGAGCCGGGCGGCTTCTACACCTTGACGCCGGAGAGGGCCAATTATAGTTTCAGCCCGGCCACGCGCTCCTTCTCTCTGAACAGTCTCAGGGCGGACGCGCCCTTCACGGCTGCGGCGTCGGCTCCGAAGGCCAACCCGCTCGACAGCACGGAATTCTTCGTGCGCCAGCAGTACGTGGATTTCCTGGACCGTGAAGCGGAGCAGGGCGGCTTGGACTATTGGAGCGCGCAGATTAGAAACTGCGGTGGAGATGCTGCTTGCATCAGGCAGAGGCGCATTGATGTCTCCGCCGCCTTCTTCATCTCAAGCGAGTTTCAGGACACCGGATTTTTCGTCTATCGCACGTACAAGGCGGCGTTCGGCGCGCGACCCGGTTACAGAGACTTCACGCGCGACCGGAGCAGCGTCGTTGGTGGTCCAATAATGGAAATCAACAAGGCCACCTTCGTCAACGACTTCGTCGAGCGGGCGGAGTTCAAACGAGTCTACCCCTTGACGCTCACGCCCGAACAGTTCGTCAATAAACTGTTCGACCAGGCGGGACTCGTCTTCAGCCCTCTGGAACGCCAGTATTACATCAACGCGATGGAGAACGGCGCGGAGCGTTCGGACGTGCTCAGAGGCTTGGTGGAGATGGATAGCTTCAAGGAGAACGAATACAACCGCGCGTTCGTCTTGATGCAATACTTCGGCTACCTGCGCCGCGAGCCTGAGGATGGTGGCTATCTCTTCTGGCTCGACGTGCTCAACAATAAAGTGCCGAACAACTATCGCGCGATGGTCTGCGCCTTCATCACCAGCGCAGAATACCAGGACCGCTTCAGCCCAGTCCGCACACGCAGCAATAACGAGTGCGCTCCATAAAAGCGACCCGCGCTCGACCTTAAACAGACAGAGGCATGATGTGTTGAAATACCCGGCGCATCATGCCTCTTCTCTTTATCCCTCTTCCATCCTTCCGCTTTCCTTCTGCCCACTTGCTCTGAGGCACGAATCTGAGAGAGAATCTTTCTTTCAGTAACACAGTATGGCAGGGGGGATGGCGCTTGAGTGTAAGCGAGATAGAGAAGCCGCAGCCGACCGATTTTGAGTTGGCGCAAAATTCCGCCGCAGGTGACATCGCGGCCTTCGAGAGTTTATATAAACGCCACTTTCGCCGCGTCTACGCGCTCTGCCTGCGCATGCTCGGCAACCCGGAGGAGGCCGAAGACCTCACGCAGGAAGTCTTCACACATCTCTTCAAGACCGTGGGCAGCTTTCGCGGCGACTCCGCCTTTACCACCTGGCTCCAT
>JAXDFO010000106.1:0-9744 GCA_034665545.1 Blastocatellia bacterium | reverse complement strand
GCGACGAGAGTTTCCACTTCCGATTCGGTGAGCGCGGCGGTCGGTTCATCCAGGACCAGAATCCGGGCGTTCTGCGAGAGGGCTTTGGCTATCTCGACGAGTTGTTGTTGGCCGATGCCGAGATTGCGGACGGGCGTGCGCGGGTCTATCGAGAGGCGCAGGTCCGTGAGCAACTGGTGCGCGCGGCGATAGAGTTCATCCCAGCGCACGATGCCGAACTTGCGAGGCTCACGACCGAGAAAGATATTCTCGCCGACGGTCATGTCTTTGACGAGCGATAGTTCCTGAAAGACGACGGCGATGCCTGCGCCCTCGGCCTGGCGTATGTTGCCGAAACGCTGGACCGCTCCGTTGATGCGAATCTCGCCGCCGTATTCTGGATACGGGTAGACGCCGCCGAGCACCTTCATCAAAGTTGATTTGCCCGCGCCGTTCTCGCCGACGAGCGCGTGAATCTCTCCCGCGTGGAGATCGAAGGTCACGCCGTCCAGGGCGCGCACGCACGGAAACGTCTTCTTAATCACGAGCATCTCCAGGATCGGAGACTGCTCTGAGCTTGCCAAACTCAAATCTCCGGCGAAGAGTTCACCACAGAGACACAGAGGACACAGAGCGAGCACAGAGTTATTGAAAGCTTTTCTCTGTGCGTCCTCCGTGATCTCTGCGTCTCTGTGGTGAATAACATCAAAGCTAACCTCAAGTGACATTCGTTCTAAAACAACGAGAACAACGAACTCAACACGGCGATGATGAGGCTGCTGCCGGTCTTTCTCACATCGCTGGCGGTGGACTTGGGCCACTGCTCTTTGGGCACGTTCTGGTAGACGGCTTCGAGCTTTTGATAACCGTCCTTGATGACCGTCTGGTTGATGTTGCTCTTATCCACGGAGATCGGCTCAAGCAGAATCGAAGGGACATCCTTCTTGCCATTGTTGATTTTGTCTTTGGCCTCGACGGTTTCGTGGTGGGCCAACTTGATGGCGGCATCAACGGCGGCGTCCGCGAGCGGCTTGATGGGCTTGTAGACGGTCATGGACTGCTTGCCCACGACGATGCGCTGGCAGGCCGCGAGGTCCGCATCCTGTCCCGTGACGACGACCTTGCCCGCGAGTTTCTGTCCCTCAAGAGCTTCGATAGCGCCGCCCGCCGTGCCGTCATTGGAAGCGACGACGGCAACGATGTCGTTGTTGTTCTGCGTGAGCGCGTTCTCCGTGATGTTGAGAGCCTCGACCGCCTTCCAATCCTTCGCAAACTGGTTGGCGACAATCTTAATGTCCTTGCGGTCAATCGCGGGTTGAAGGATTTTCATCTGGCCCTGGTTCAAGAGAATCGCGTTGTTGTCCGTCTCGGAGCCTTTGACGAGCACGTAGTTCCCCTTCGGCGCGTGGTCCAATGCATACTGCGCCTGCATCTCTCCGAGTTTCTCCACCTGATGAGAGACATACAGGTCAACGTCGCTGTTTCTGATGAGACGGTCATAGCTGATGACGGGCACGCCCTGTCGCTTGGCTGAATCAACGATGGAGGCCGCTATCTCGCCGTTGTGCGGCGCGACCAGGAGCACGTCCACGCCCTGCGTCAAGAGATTCTCCGCCTGCTGCGTCTGGACCTTATCATCGCCGTTCGCCACCTGCACGAGGACCGTCGCGCCGACCTCTTTGGCGCGCGCTTCGACAAGGTCTTTATCGCGTTGCCAGCGTTCTTCCTTGAGCGTGTCCATCGAGAAACCGATTTTGACCGGCCCGTTAGTAGCCTTCCTGGCCTGGCCGTTTCCAGATGAATTGCCGCCTCCGTTATCTCCTGGTCCACTAACGCATCCGGCCAAGAACAATGCCGCGATGAATATGAGAGTCAATAACCCTTTACCGTTTCGCATACTCTATTCCTTCCTTTCTGAGCATTAAAAGAATTGTCTCTTTCACTTAACCGCGCGCCGGAAAACTCTGAAGCCCCACGCGTCCAGCGAGAGAGCCGGAAGGCTTGAGTGCGCGCGCGCCTTCTGCGCGTTCAAGGGCACGGGCGCATCCGGCGGCAATGGCGGCGCGATGTCCGGCGTGATGTCCTGAAAGCCCTCCGCGTCGCTCGTCACGACCAACCCGACGAACGGCTTATTAGAAAAGTTAATCGCCACTAGAATCTCTTCGCCCGCGCCCCTTCGCAGGTAAGTCACGACATGCGCCTCGTCATTGTTGCGCAGCCATTCCATCTCGCCGCGACGCAAGGCGACGTGCGCGCGCCTGAGCGCGATGAACTCTTGATAAAAACGCGGGAACTGCGGGCGACGCTCGCTGATGCCCCAGAGAATAGGGATGCGCTCGAAGAGGGCGGGCGCGCCGGATTCCGCCGTGTCTCCAACCTCCATCCCGTTGTAAAGCATCGGCACGCCGTCGAGCGTCAGCACGAACGCGGAGGCCGCGAGCGCGCCCTTCTCGCCGAACCGCGCGATAGCTCGTCTCTCATCATGGTTATCGGAAAAGCGCATGTGCAGCGCGCCCCGCTCGAACGTCGCGCGCTCCTCTTCCCATGCCGTGCGCAAAGCCGTCGCAGGGATATTGCCCATCATCACGTCCGTCAAAGCAGAGTGCAAAGGCCACGAGTAATCGAGGTCGAAGGCTTTGGCGAGCAGGTCCGGCTCGTGCCATTCGGCCAGCATCACTATGTCCGGCTTAATCTTCTCAAGTTCAGAGCGCGCGGCCTCCCAAAAATCTGTCGGAATCATCCCCGCCACGTCGCAGCGAAATCCGTCAAGGTCATACTCGCGCAACCAGTGCTTGAGCATCTCCGTCATGTATTGTCTGAGGCGGGGATTATCATAGTTGAGGTCCGCGACATCCACCCAGTCCGGATTCGGCGGGATGATTTTGCCGCTCGCGTCGCGCGTGTAAAAATCCGGCGTCTTCATCATCACGCTGTCCCAGCCCGTGTGATTCGCCACGATGTCTATGATGACTTTCATCCCGCGCCTGTGCGATTCCTGGACCAGCCGCTTGAGGTCTTCTTTCGTCCCGTAAGCGGGGTTGATGGCGTAGTAATCCTGCGCGGCGTAAGGACTGCCGAGACTTCCCTTCTTCTTCAACTGGCTAATGGGATGCACGGGCATGAGCCACAGGATATTGACGCCGAGTTCCTTCAGTCGGTCAAGCTGGGCCGTCACGCCATTGAAGTCTCCCTTGTCTGAAAAAGTGCGCTCGAAGATTTCGTAAATGACGCCGTCGCGCACCCAGTTCGCGCTGTTGCGCGCGGGCAGTTTGGAATAGTCGCGCGCCGATGCGGGCTGCTGTGCCGTCGCCTGAACCCAGGACGCGCTCAACAAAGCTATCGTCATCAATAAGCCAACGCCCCCACGTATGCGTCTCGCAATCATGATGTTCCGCCCCTGCTCATTTCCCATCAATCAAACCCGTGCTCGGCACTGGCTGCGCAGTTCCCTGCGTCATTAAAAGTTCATGCTCATCGCCTCTGATGACCGAACCGACGGGCACGCGATCCGCGACATCGCGGACGATGGAGACCAACGCCGCCGCGACCAACAGGCAGACCCCGCCCAGCATCACGACGTAGAGCGGATTGTTTTTGAAGACGTACTTGACGAGCGGTTGAAAAGTGAGCGACGCGACAATCTCTGGAATCACGATGAAGAAATTAAAGATGCCCATGTAGACGCCCATGCGCGCGGGCGGCAACGCGCCGGACAGAATCGCATAAGGCATCGAGAGTATGGAAGCCCAGGCGATGCCGATGCCGACCATCGTCAGCAGCCAGAGGTTCTTGTCCTCTATGAAGTAGGCAGAGAGCAGCCCCAGCCCGCCGCAGACGAGCGAGAGCGCGTGGACCGTCTTGCGACTGGTCATCGCCGCTATCTTGGGAATCAGGAAGGCGACCGCGAAGCAGACGACGTTGTACATGGCAAAGGCGAAGCCGCCCCATTCGATGCCTTCCTTGAAGGCCAGCGTATCGGGGTCCGTGGCCTTGAAGACCTGTTGCGCCGTCGCCAGTCCGAAGAAGAGCCACATGCAGAAGAGGCCAAGCCAGCTAAAGAGTTGGACCACCGCCAACTGTTTCATCGTCGCTGGCATCTCTCGCACCGCGCTGAAGATTTCACCGAACCAGGCTCCGACGCCGCGCCGCTCCGCGCGCTGACGCTCGAACGCTTCCATGTCATCCGGCGGATATTCCTTCGAGGTGAAGATGGTCCACAGGACCGCTATGAGCAGGGCCGCCGCGCCGAGTTGGAAAGAATACTTGACGGTCAGGGGAATGCCGCTCGGCGTCTCGCCTGTCACGCCCGCCTGGCGAAACATCCAGGGCAGCGCGCTCCCGATGGCCGCGCCCGCGCCTATGAAAAAGCTCTGCATGACGAAGCCCGTCGTGCGCTGGTCCACGTTGAGCTTGTCTGCGACGAAGGCGCGAAACGGTTCCATGCTGATGTTGACGCTGGCATCCAGCATCCAGAGGAAGAGGACCGCCATCAAAATCGTTGACGAGTTGGGCATGAAGAAGAGAGCGATGGTCGAGAGAATCGCGCCGACGAGAAAGTACGGGCGGCGACGGCCCAAACGATTCCACGTCCGGTCGCTCATCGAACCGATAATCGGTTGCACGATAAGCCCGGTCAAAGGCGCGGCCAGCCAGAGTAGCGGAATCTTGTCCGTGTCTGCGTGGAGCGTTTTGTAGATGCCGCTCATGTTGGCCTGCTGCAAGGCGAAGGCAAACTGTATCCCGAAAAATCCGAAGCTCATGTTCCAGATTTGCCAGAAGCTCAAACGCGGTTTCTGCATCTTTTTCGCTCCTCGAAAAATTTCACTTCACGGTCATGACGCTGGCAGAGCGCGCGGGCAGTTCCAACTGAATACGCCCGCCTTCAACCTTCACGTCCCTGACGACATTGAGCCGGTCAGTGAGCGTCGTGCCGTCCGCCAGCTTTACCGGTCCAACATCGAACGAGACGGAAGCTGGCTTCGTGTCGTTATTGAAGACGACGATGACAGACGCGCTCATGGTCTTGCGCGCATAGGCGTACTGCTGGTCCGAAACGTAGAGCGTCAAAAGCGAGCCGCGTCTTAAAGGCTCAAGTTCGGCGTGCAAGCGTGCCATGCGGCGTATGTGCTCGAAGACATCCTGCTCTTCCGGCGTGCGTCCCGCCTTGGTGAAGGCGTTGCGCGAATCGCCCGGAAAGCCGCCGGGAAAATCAGCGCGCGTGGTCGGCTCGTCCGCGCCCGTCATCGCCAGTTCATCGCCGTAGTAAATTTGCGGGACGCCTCGTGTCGTCAACAAAAACGTGTGGGCCAACTTCAACCCTGTCAGGGTCGCTCCCTTCTCGCTCATGAATCGCCCGTCGTCGTGGCCCCCGGCCAGCGTCACCAGCATGTCAGGATTCGTGTATAGATAATCGCGCGCCAGCGTTTGCGGCACTTCTTTCAGCGTCAGCCCTCCGGCGAAAGCGTGCCGCACTGCGTAGAAGAGCGGAAAATCAAGCAGCGAGTCTACGCCCGTGTCAACGCCGTCGAAGTCTCTTCTCCCTCCCTGAAAAAAAGAGGTGTGAACAACGTCTCCATCCTTAACCTCACCGAAGACTTTAAAGCCCGGATACTCGCGCTTGATGGCCGCCATCCACTCGCGCCAGAAACTATTCGGCACGTACTGCCACGTATCCTCGCGGATTCCATCGAGCCCCGTCATGCCTATCCACCAGAGCGTGTTCTGTATTTCGTAACGCGCCGTCTCGTCATCGTTCTGATTGAGGTCCGGCAGAAAGTCCAGAAACCAGCCCTCCATCGTCTCGCGTTTGCTGAGAGGCTCGGCCCTCGGGTCGTGCAGCACCCATGTCTGAAAGACGTTCTTGAGATGCGCGGCGCGCGTGCCGTTGTACCAGGTCGGCGTCGGCGAATCTTCCACCCACGGGTGATATGGTCCGGTATGATTGGCAACCTGGTCCTGTATCACCTTGATGCCTTGACGATGCGCCTCATCAACAAGCTCACGCAATTTCTGCATCGTCCCGAAATGCTCTTCGACGCCGTAGAAGTCAATCGCCCCGTAGCCGTGAAAGCCCGTCGTCGGCTGCCCCTCTTTCTTCTCAATCTCGTCGAGGTGGTTGACGTTGTCGTACCAGGGCGTGAGCCAGAGGGCCGTCACGCCGAGGTCTTTCAAGTACGGCAGGTGATTGATGATTCCCTGTAGGTCTCCGCCATGATAACGAAATTTATTCGCGCGGTCGTAGAGACCCTGCGACTCTTGCGGATTGTTGTTAGACGTATCGCCGTCGCTGAAGCGGTCGAGCATGATGAGGTACATCACGTCGTCCGGCGAGAAGCCCTGGAAGCGGCCCGCGCGCGAGAGCGGCGCGCTGATTTCAAACGGCGCATCCGTCATGCCCTTCGCGGTCGTGATGCGCAGCGCGCGACCGCCCGGCCTCGCCTGCGGGTCAATCAACACGTCAACGAAAAGATACGTGCCCGCCTGGTTGACGCGCACGAGTCCGGCCTTGATTCCGGCCCCGACGGCCTCGACCCGCGCCCCGCTCAAATTTCTCCCGCGCACCAACACCCGCACGGGATTGAGAGTATGGCCCACCCACCAGTTCGGCGGCTCCACCTTCAAGACCGCAGGATTGTCCTGCGCCGCGCACACGCCGAACGTCATCAACAACAGCAGAGCGAAAGCCCCCGTCACGCGCGCGCACGTTTTTAATTGGACCAGGTTCATGCTTTTATCGAGACCGGTTTGATGATGCCCTTTTCTCGTCTTTATCAACCTTCTTCCTTCGCCTTCGGGATTCTTCCGTAAATCTCCGTGAGGTCTTTGAGGCGTTGGCCCAATTGGGAGGTGAGAGCATGGGGCTTATAACGCCAGGACCAATTACCGGAGGTCGTGTTGGGGAGATTCATGCGAGCCTCAGTGCCGAGGCCGAGGATGTCTTGCAGGGGAACGATGGCGATGTCAGCGACAGAGGCGAGGACGGCGCGTATGAAGTCCCAGTGAATCTCCTCGCCCGTTGAACCAAGATACTTGAGACAGAACTCTCTTTCGCGCGTGACCTGCGCCTCGTCTCTGGTAGAGCCTGCGCCCGCCTCGCTCTTGAACCAGCCGACGGTCGTGTCGTTGTCGTGAGTGCCCGTGTAGACCACTACGTTTCGATGATAGTTGTGCGGCAGGTCTTGATTGGTAGGGTCGCCGCCGAAGGAGAATTGCAGGATGCGCATCCCCGGAAAGCCGAAGCCGTCCCGGAGGGCGACGACATCCGGCGTGATCACGCCGAGGTCTTCCGCGATGATGGGCAGTGGGCCCAACGCCTGCGCGATGGCCTCGAACAATTGCTCGCCGGGCGCGTCCACCCATCGCCCGCGCTCGGCTGTCTTATCGCCGCCGGGAATCTCCCAGCAGGCCGCGAAGCCGCGAAAGTGGTCTATGCGAAGAATGTCAATGGTATGGAGCGTCGCTCGCACACGTTCTATCCACCAGCGAAAGCCGTCGGCAATCATGTGCTCCCAATGATAGAGCGGATTGCCCCATAGCTGCCCCGTCGTGCTGAAGTAATCCGGGGGCACTCCGGCCACGACGAGCGGGATGCCGCGCTCATCGAGTTTGAACTGCTCAGGCTGCCTCCACACGTCCGCCGAATCATGCGCGACGAAGATAGGTATGTCACCGATGAGCTTCACTCCGCGCTCGTTGGCGTAAGACTTGAGCGCGAGCCACTGTTTGAAAAAGAGAAACTGGTAGAACTTTTGCGCCTCAATCTCTTCGCGCAAACGCTCGCTCGCCTGGGCCAACGCGCCCGCCTCGCGCTGCGCCAGAGGCTTGGCCCAATCGGTCCAGGCGACGCCTCCATGCTCATCCTTGAGCGCGCGAAAGAAAGCGTAATCCTCAAGCCAGGAGGCCGCGTAACGGCAGAAGTCATCGAAGTCACGATTGAGGGTTGGGTCTCTCTTCTCACGGAAATTAACGAAAGCCTTGCGCAGCAAAGCCTGCTTGAATTCGAGCGCGCCGCCGAAGTCAACACGCTCAGGGTCGAAGGCTGGCGCGGCGTTTACTTCTGCGGCTGAGAGGTAGCTTTCCTGGACCAGTCGCGGGAGGCTGATGAGCATCGTATTGCCCGCGAAGGCGGAGAATGAGGCATAGGGAGAATCGCCGTAGCCGGTTGGCCCAAGCGGCAAGACTTGCCAGAGGCTCTGTCCACTCTTCACCAAAAAATCCACGAAGCGATACGCCTCGTCGCCCAGGTCTCCGACTCCGTGCGGACCCGCCAGGGACGTGGGATGCAAAAGAATACCGCTTGAACGAGAGAAGCTCACCTTACCTCCCCGGTCTAAAGCTATCTGATTGGAGCGATTACAGAATGTTTATAACAGAAATAGACGGGTGCTTCCAGCGTGTAATTAACACCCGGCCTTCATTTAACGATTGAATCCAGCAACTCATACGCGACGGCTGTTTTCGGCGGCACGACCAACTCTATCTTTCCGTTCAAGACCGGCGCGCTCGCTCCCTCGCTCGACATCGGAACGAGTCGCACTCCATCCCACATGCCTATCCTGTCCGCAGCGATTGACAGAGTCTTCTTGGTCGCGGCGCGATTGATGGCGATGACGATGATCTCCGACTCGCTCATGCGCGCATAAACGTAAGCATCATCGTCGTAAGCCAGGTCAACGAGGCGGCCACGGCGCAGGGCTTCGTGCGCGCGTCTTAAGCGCAGCCAGAAGCGCGTCCATTCGTACATGCGCTCCTCGCGCGCGTTGCGCCCGCGCTGAGAGAAGGCGTCGCGCGCATCGCCCGGAAAGCCGCCGGGAAAGTCCCTGCGATTGTCAGGGTCTTCGCTTCCCTCCATCGCTATCTCGTCGCCATAATAAAGCTGCGGCGTGCCTCTCACCGTCAGCAGAAAAGCGGTGTGCAGCATCGCTCCCTCCAGCGTCATGCGTTCAAGCGAGAGAGTCCTCCGCACGTCATGATTGCTCAGCATCGTCGTCAACTTGTTCGCGTCCGGGTAGAGCCCGTCGTACTTCAACCTATCGCGCAGAGCGCGCACCGGCTTATCGCCGCGAAAGACATCCAGAGAGGTTTGCCACAAGGGAAAGTCGAAAACCGAATCGAGCCGCGTATCAACCTGGTCCCATCCCTCATGCCCGCCTATGAAAAATGAAGTATGCACGGGGTCGCGGTCGAACACTTCGCCGACCATCCACATCTTCGGATACTGTTGATGCAGCGCGCTCAACAAATCGCGTATGAAGGGACGCGGCATATATTGAATCGTGTCCTCGCGTATGCCGTCCACGCCCGTCACGCCGACCCACCAGAGCGCGTTCTGTATCTCGTAGCGCGCGACCTCCGGCTCTTCTTGGTTCAAGTCCGGCAGGTCATCAGCGAACCACCCGTCGAGCGTGGGCCGTCGCTCTGCTTCGGAAGCGTGCGAAGAGAGCAAGGTGTCAGCATGAAAAGGGTTCTGCGTATGACTCTTAAGCGTGCCATGAAACCAGTCTTCGAGCGGAGAATTATTGGTCCAGTCGTGATGCACGCCGATGTGGTTCGCAACCTGGTCCTGTATCACCTTAAGGCCGTTGGCGTGGGCTTTCTGGACCAATTCCCGCAATGTCTCCATGTCCCCGAAGTGGTCTTCGACGCCGTAGTAATCAATCGCGCCGTAACCGTGATAACTCGTGCTCGGACACCACGGCTTATCGCACGTATAAAGTCCGTTCCAGTTGTCGTACCAGGGCGTGAGCCAGAGGGCCGTCACGCCCA
>JAXDFO010000105.1:0-3956 GCA_034665545.1 Blastocatellia bacterium | reverse complement strand
ATTTTAGCGCGAACTGAACTTGCCGGGACGAACCGGAGTCGCCCGTGTCGAAGCGTGTCCGGTTGATGGTCCCAAAGGTCGTGCTTCCGAACTGGGCTACGCTCCTCGGCAGGGCGAAGTTCGTATGATTGAAGAGGTCGAAGAACTCCGCGCGAAATTCCACGGTCTTGGTTTCACTCAACTTCGTCTTCTTGACGACGGAGAAATCCGTGTTGTTGAATCTTGGACCAGTAATCACGTTACGGCCCAGGTTGCCAAAGTGAAAGACGGAGGAGCCGTTGACGACGGAAATCGGGATGGCGAATGACGCGCCCGCCGGACACGTTGAGGCCGCGCGCGGGTCGCAGACGAGATTGCTGAACCACAAGGTCGGCTCGCCGGTCGGACGAATGCTAATTGGACCAATAAGGTCGGGTCGCAGGTTGGCGTTGCCGGTCAGGGTGTTGCTTGTGACGGCGGGCAAGCCCGCGTTGATGAGCAGCGCGTTGCCGGAGAAGATGGTGAACGGGTTGCCGCTCTGAGATTGCGTGATGGTTGAAAGCTGCCAGCCTTCGACCAGCGCGTTGCCATGGAAGGGCAACTGGTAAAGCGCGCTGATGACGAAGCGATGCCGCGTATCGAAGTCGGAGAGCGCGCGGTCGCCTCGCAGGTTATTGTTGTCCTGCACGACGACGCCCTGGTTGGTGCGCGAGTTGTAATCAATAGACTTCGAGAAGGTATAAGAGGCGTTGAACTGAAGGCCGCGCGAGAGACGCTTGTTGACCGAAACCCAGAGCGCGTTATAGAGCGAGTTGCCTGTGCTCTCCCTGCTGGTGATGTTGGTCAAGGGCGTGTTGGGCAGAATCGGGCTGGTCGGCGAGAGCGTCGGAAAGCGTCGCGTCGTGCCTCTGATAAACTGGTTCAAGTTGCGCGTCACTTGCAGGTGAGTTCCCTTCGAGCCGAAATAGCCGACCATGATGCCGAGGCCGGGCCTGAGCTCGCGCTGGACGTTCAGGTTGTAAGACTGAATATAGGCGTTGTCAAAGTTAGGGTCTATCGAAGTCGGGGCGATTGACCCGGCGGCCCTCACTTGAGTGAACGCGTTTGCGAAGGTCGTGGTCGTTCCGGCTGGCAAGGCGACCGGAATGGCGAGCGGCGGATTAGAGCTTGTTGCGCTCACGATGCTCGTAATCGGTTGTTCGACGAGGACCGCGTACGCGCCTCGCACGGAGGTCTTGCCGTTCTTGAAGGGATCCCAGGCGAAGCCGAAGCGCGGCTGAAAGTTCTTGTTGTTCTCGTGATAGACCTTGTCAATGTCGGTGCCGACGCGCCGCAGCGAGTCGGTCGCCGGGTCGAAGATAACGAAACGATTGAAGCGTTCGGTCGGCGTCTTGTTCCAGTCATAACGCAGGCCGAGTTCAAGCGTCAGGTTCTGTCTGACCTTGTAGTTGTCCTGTATGAAGAGGCCGAGCGCGTCGCTGGTGATGCTGTTCGTGCTGCTTCCCTGAGTAATGCTGAAGCCGGTGACAGTGCCCGCGCTGAATGCTGGCACGTTGGTAAAGGTGAACGTGCCGGGGTCTATGCTGAAATTGTTGTTGAGAAAGCGACGAACCTCGCCGCCGAACTTGAAGGCATGCTTGCCGCGCAGGTAAGAGAGCGTATCCGATAGCACGTAGGTCGTATCGCCGCGCCCCTGCGGCTCCGCGCCGGGTCCGCCGAAGGTCAACCCGATGCTGGTGATGCTGATGACGGGCAGGCCGATGTCTTGATTGATGCCCGTGTTGATGCCGAAGCTGGACGGGTTGAGGGCCGCGTTCGGATTAAAAGTAATGTGAATGCGATTGACGCCCAGGCGCACTTCGTTGACCAGCGCGGGTCCGAAGGTATGCGTCTCATTGAGCGTGAAGAGTTGGCGACGACCCTTGCGCGTGTCACCAAAGCCCGGAATCGTCGTGCCCGACAGAGACTCTCGGCGCAGGTCTTTCTGATAGGCATAGTAGCCGTGCAGGCGGTCGTTCTGGCTCAGGTTATGGCTGATGTCGAGCGTCCACTGGTCCAGGTTGACGGGCGCGGTCGCGGCCCCGACGAATATCGGATTGCCGCGCGCGTCCGCCGAGTTGGCGACGGGAATCAGGTCCAGCAATTTTCTGGAAGCGGGGTCGGCGACCGCCGCGCGCTGGGCGTTGCTCAAGACCTGGCTGTTGGCGGTCAAGCCCTGACGCTGGCGCAAGCCCTCGAAGCTGAAGAAGAAGAAAGTTTGCTTCTTGAGATTGTAGGTCGCCGGTCCACCCTCGCCGAAACGCGGCAGGATAACTGGTCCACCAATCGAAAAGCCGTACTGGTTACGCTTGAACGGCGGCTTCTTCGCTCCGTCGAAAAAGTTGCGCGCGTCGAGCGCGTCATTGCGGAAGAACTCGAAGAGCTCGCCGTGAAAATCGTTTGTGCCTGAGCGCGTCGCCACGTTGACTATCGAACCGGAGTTGCGCCCGTACTCCGCGCTGAAGGTCGAGTTATCAACCTTGAATTCCTGCACGGTGCTGATTGACGGCTGGAAAGTTATCTGGTTCTGCACCATGTCGTTGAGGTTGATGCCGTTGATTTGAAAATTGGTCGTGTCCTCGCGGTTGCCTGCGGTATTGAATGCTAAGGCTCCCTGGCCGCGTATCGGCGCGGTGAGGAATCCGGTCGCAGGGTTAGGCGCGACCGTGCCGGGGATGAGCAGGCCCAGGTCAACGAGATGGCGACCGTTGAGCGGTATCTCCTGCACGGTGCGTTGGTCTATCACGGTTCCGACGGAACTCGTCGCCGTCTCTATGACGGGGCTCTCCGAAGTGACGGTCACTTCCTGCGAGACGGAGCCGACGGTCAACTGGAAATTCTGCGTCACGGTTCGCGCGACTTCCACCTGAAGGTCGTTGACCACCTGCGTCTGAAACCCTTGCGCCTGCGCCTCAACGCGATAGACGCCCGGCGGCAACGCCGCGACCTGATAGTTGCCGTCCTCGCCGGTCTGCGTCATGCGCTCGATGCCCGTCGCCTGGCTGCGCACGGCGACCTTTGCGCCGGGCACGATTGCGCCTTGCGGGTCTGTGACTGTGCCTTGCAGCGTCGCCGTTGATTGCGCGTGCGCCGTCAGGCCGCAGGCGAAACAAAAGAGTAGAGAGAGCAGTTGAATCGAAAGTCTGATTCTGTCCGTCATGAGTACCTCCCGGAATGTCTTGAAGACGAGCATGGGCCTGGGTTTCTGTTGATAACGACTATACTGAGCAAAGGTTTAATTCATGGAATGCTTCAACGGGTCTCAGGCTGCGACAGACGCCCGCCGATTTCCCCGCATGAAGTTGCTGGTACTTTAACCATTCGCATTGTTCCAAGTAAATGGAACAATTTTGCTTCCCGGTTCAAACCGTTCCATTTACGCCGTTTTTTACGAAGAATTATCGCTGCTGTGAGCGAAAGAGGATAAAGGCTTCGAGCATTTCGAGGGATTCTACGGAGAGGGTGGTGTCGAATTTAAGCTCTGTGAGATGGGCTGGAAGCAGTTTCCAGATGCGCGGTTTGCAGATGGGCGAGACGTACACGGTGCGCGCCTGAGAGACAAGTTCGCGCACCTGTCCGAGGTCCGAATGGTCAACGGCGGTGATGCGCTCGACGACCGCGCGCGGAGTTCCTATCTGAAGCAGGCTCTGGCGAAAGGCCGGAAAGTAGTCCGCGTTCGAGACCATCATCAAGACCGGGCCTCTGCGCGCCGCTTCGACAATCGCGGGCACGAAGGCCGGATTAAGCCGCAACTGTAAGAGCTTCTTTTGATATTTCGCGGTCAGGGAGTTGACCTGCTTGAAATGGAAATGGGTCGTGGCAAAGTAGTCAATCTTCGATAGCTCTCTAACGGTGCGGCGATCCGGCGATTCGAGTTGACTTAAAAGCAGAGGGTAAACCGTGATGCCTATCTTGCTTGAAATTTCATGAGCGAAGAG
>JAXDFO010000104.1:0-5409 GCA_034665545.1 Blastocatellia bacterium | reverse complement strand
TTGAATCAGCCCTTCGAGGACTTGCAAGCGCGCCTGGGCCAATTGCAGGGGAGATAGCTGGGCCTGCTGTCCCTGCGTTTGTGCGCTGATGAGTTTTTCGACTTCGCTCAGCATAATATTCTTGCCGTTGACGGTGGCGGCGACCGCGCTGGGGTCTCCGCTCGCCTCCGTGCCGCCGCCCGACGCCGGACGATTGCAGGCGGCGAAGGCGGACGCGAAAAGCGCGAGGAGAATGATGGTCAGGGTTTGTTTGGCGGCTCTATACACTGTGTCTTTCTGCTCCTTTAGTTATACGATGATGGCCGGTTCAAGACGCTTCGATCGTGCGCCCGCGCTTGACGTTGTGGAAAAGTGTTTGCTATATATTCTCGTTTTGAATCATTGTCTTGGATTCAACCTATCAACCAAAAGCTGCCCAGCGCGCTTTTTTTACCGTTCGGAGGTATTTAAGTAATCATGGCTAAACGTTGCGAAGTCTGTGGCAAAGGCCCCCAATTCGGCAATAATGTTTCCCACGCGAATAATCGGACCCCGCGCCGCTTCGATCCCAACCTGCAATCCATACGTGTTCAACTCCCCAACGGCGGAGCGCAACGCATGAAGGTCTGCACCAGTTGCATCAAGGCGGGCAAAGTCGCCAAAGCAGCGTAGAAGTGCAAGTATCAAGTCGGAAGGATGAGTGATGAAAGAAAAGCTATTCAACCGTTCGATAGCTCTTCTCTCATCTTTCATCCCAACGACTTGATACTTGCTATGACCTCTATTTCAACGCGCGCATCTCTAGGGAGGCGTGCGGCCTGGACGGTGGCGCGCGCTGGCGGCGCACCCTCACTAAAATAACGACCGTAAACTTCATTCATCGCGGCGAAGTCATTCATGTCCGCGAGAAAGACCGTCGTCTTGACGACATCTTCCAGACCGCCGCCCGCCGCTTTGAGCACGGCTGAGAGATTGCGCAAGACCTGCTCGGTCTGTTCAGCGATGCCGCCCGGCGCGAATTCACCCGTCCGGGGGTCAATCGGAATCTGCCCCGAAGCGAAGACGAAATCACCGGCCCTCACGGCCTGCGAATAAGGCCCGATAGCCGCCGGGGCATCGCTCGTCTTGATGATCTGCTTCACGGTCTCGACCCACCTCTTTTAAGACTCTTAAAACAAACTACATACTTTAACAGAAATGTACTGAAAAGGGAAAAGCAGCGGCTGGAGATTAGAGGCTAGTTAAGAACAGTCGTCATTAACTAGCCCTTGCTTATGCTGTGCCTTGCAGGCGTTCCACGTCGAGCACGCCGGGGACGTTTTTAATCGAGTTGATGACCTTGTCCAGATGCTTGACATCGAAGACTTCGACGGTCACTTCGATGCGCCCGCGTTCATCCGGCGCGACCGAGGCGCGGGCATCGCGGATGCCGGTCTTCATGTCCGAGATGGCGGTCGTGATTCCGGCTATCATGCCCGTGCGGTTCTCTGTGATGGCGAGCAGTTTGACAGCATAAGCGGACTTGTCATCCTTGCCCGCCCACTCGACCTCTACGATGCGCTCAGGGTTGACCATCAACTGCTTGACGTTCTTGCAACGCCTCGTATGAACGGCGACTCCCTTGCCGAGCGTCACATAGCCGACGATCTCCTCGCCGCGCAGAGGATTGCAACAACGCGCGCGCGTCACCATCAAATCATCCACGCCGCGCACGACGATGGAATCCTCGCCCAGGCGTATGAACCGCTTGACGGCGCGCACGCCGCTACTCAGTTTCGATTCCTTCTTCGCGTCAAGCTCTGCGAACTTTTCCGGGCCAAGATATTTGGCGATGACGTTGCGCGGCACGAGTTTGCCGTAACCGATGCCCGCGAGCAGGTCATCCACGCGCCCGTAACCGTAATCGCTGGCGATACGCTTGAGCGCGCCGTCGCTGTCGTTCAAAAGTTTCTTGACCGGAAGTTGAAAGCGCGCGGCCTCCTTCTCAAAAAGCTTGCGACCGATCTCTATAGACTCTGCGCGCTGCTGCTCCGCGACCCAGTGGCGCACGCGATTGCGGGCGCGTGATGTGACGACGAAGTTAAGCCAGTCGCGGCTAGGATGCGAATTCGGAGTCGTCAGGATTTCCACGACATCGCCGTTTTGAATCTGCGAGCGCAAGGGGACCATGCGCCCGTTGATGCGCGCGCCCGTGCAGGTGTTGCCGACCTCGGAGTGAATCAAGTAGGCGAAGTCTATCGGCGTCGCGCCGCGCGGCAACTGTATGACCTTGCCCATAGGCGTGAAGGCGTAAACGTCTTTCGGATAAAGGTCCAGCTTAAGCGAGTCAAGAAAGTCGCGCGAGTCCTTGACCTCCTGCGTCCATTCGACGAGAGAGCGCAGGGCCGATAAAGCCTGGTCGTCATCATGCGCGCCGCGCTTGCCTTCCTTATATTTCCAGTGAGCGGCGACGCCCTCCTCCGCGATGTGGTGCATCTCTTCGGTGCGAATTTGCACTTCAAAGGGCTGGCCCTTCGCGCCTATGACGGAGGTGTGCAGCGATTGATAAAGATTATCGCGGGGCGTGGCTATCCAGTCTTTGATGCGACCGGGGACGGGCTTCCAGGCGTTATGCACGACGCCGAGCGCGGCGTAGCAGTAGCGCACTTCGTTCGGCGTGATGACGCGCGCGGCGACGAGGTCGTATACCTGGTCCAGATTGATTTTCTGTCGCTTGAGCTTTTTCCAGATAGAGTAGAGACGTTTGACGCGCCCCTCTATACGCACGTATGGCACTTCCGCATCGTGCATCTTCTCTTCTATCTCTGTCGTCACGCCCTTGAGGAAGGCTTCGTTTTCAGGGCGACGTTCTTCGAGTTGCGCCGTGAGGTCTCTGTAATCTTCCGGGTGCAGATGCTGAAAGGCCAGGTCTTCGAGTTCGCTTCGCAATTTGCCCATGCCTAAGCGGTGCGCGATGGGCGCGTAAATATCCATCGTCTCCTGCGCGATGCGCTTGCGCTTCTCCGGCTTCAAGTATTGAAGCGTTCGCATGTTGTGCAGGCGATCCGCGAGTTTGACGAGCACGACGCGCACATCCGTCACCATCGCCAGCAACATCTTGCGCACGTTTTCGGCCTCGCGTTCCTCCTGCGAGACGTTGCTTATCTGCGCAATCTTGGTGAGGCCGTCAACGAGATGCGCGACATCATCGCCGAAATATTGTCGGATAGTATCAAGGTCTACGAGCGTGTCTTCGACCACATCATGCAGAAGGCCGGTCGAGACCGAGACGACATCGAGCCGCATGTCCGCGAGGATGTTGG
Source organism: Blastocatellia bacterium (assembly GCA_034665545.1). GTDB lineage: Bacteria > Acidobacteriota > Blastocatellia > Pyrinomonadales > Pyrinomonadaceae > DASYML01. The sequence continues at coordinate 2,128 of JAXDFO010000104.1, read as the reverse complement.
CGACTTCGAGCGGGTGGACCAGATACGGCTCGCCCGACGCGCGCACCTGCCCCTTGTGCTCGCGCGCGGAAAAGAAGTAGGCGCGGCGCAGCAGGTCCAGGTCATCCTCAGGGTGACTGCGCGCGACCTTCTCGACGATGTTCTCGATGCGAATCATAACTGCCAAGAATTCAGGAGCCAGAAGGAAAGTTAACCGACCGTTCCTCTTCCGGATTCTGGCTCCTGGCTTCTGGCCCCTGTTCTTTATTATAACAATAGGTGATGCCCGACCCGAAAGCCGAACATCACCTGTGTCTGCGTGGGATGCCCCGTTTAATTTTGAAAGCCGCGCGCGCGCTGTCCCTGGCTAACTGGTCGGGGGCGAGGGCGACTTCTGTTCTTCAGCTTCCTTCTTCTTCTGATTCTCGTCGCTCAGTTGGGTCGTCTTGGTCTGAGCCTCCTGAGCCATCTTGGTGAACTTGTCCTTCTCTTCCGTCTTTCCGTCCATCTCGGCGAGTTTGGCGGATTCGAGCAGCAGGTTGGTTTTATAGGACCAGGCCGATTCATTGTTCGGGTCATACTTGATGGCGTTCTCGGCCTCTTCCATGCCGCGCGCCACGCACTTCTGCGCCGTGTCGTAATCGCTCTGGTTCGTTGGCTTCTTATAATTAATCTTGCCCTGCGGCGTGACGGTCTTGCTGGCGGGAAGTTCGGTTATCTGGTAGGAACAGTTCCAGTCCTTGCTGGCTAAGACGGTGAAGGCTTCGGCGCGCTTGGACGGGTCAAAGCCCTCTTTGCCCGCGCGCTGCATAATCCACTGCCGTTGCTGCTCATCCTCTTTAATCGCTCCGTAGAGAGCGGCGATGGCCTTGTAAGCCTCGTCATTGCCGGGGTCTTTTTCCAGCATGCCTTTATAAGCGTTAATCGCTTCGCGCGCCCTGTTGACGTTCTCCGGGTCATCATTGCCCGGCTTGTACTGGGCGTGGATGGTGCGCGCGATAAAGGAGGGCGCGGTCTTGTTGTTTGGATCTAGCTCCAAAGCTCTTTTGGAATGCTGCTCGGCTTCCGCGAAATGGCCCTCACGGTAGGTGCGCGCCGCTTCGTTCAACTCGTTCTTGGCGCGTATACGATTAATCACGGCGCAACCGGAAGAGGTGATAAGCACGGTCAGGAGCAAGAGGGCAAGCCTGGCTTGAGAGAGTTTCATCGGTTTAATGGCTCCATTAAAAAGTGACAAGTGACGAGTGACAGGTGACAAGATAAACCAGTTCGGTCTTGCTTGTCACCTGTCACTCGTCACTTGCCACTGGTTTTATTGTGCTAGATCGTCTACTTGCAAACCGACGGGGTTTGCGCCTGCGCCCTTGATGGCGTCAATCACTTTCACGACATCGCCGTACTTCATCCCGCGCGGCGCTTTGATGAAGACGGTCTTCTCCACTTCCTCCGTGCCGGGCCTGACGGCGTGCGTCTCCTTGCGCTGCTCGAACAATGAACTCAACCGTTGCGACAAGGGAGCGGTGTCGCTCACATTGCCCATGTCGTCCGCGTTCAGCTTGAGCTTGTAATCACTCGAAATAGTGACGACGAGCGTCAAAGGATTCGGCTTAAGCTGGCTGAGATCCTGGTTCGGGTCCGGCTCTGATGGAATCTTGGCTTCAAAGCGGCTCGGCTTCAACGGCGTCACTACCATGAAGATGATGATCATCACGAGCAACACGTCAATCAGCGGTGTGACATTGATATACGGGACGGCCTTTTCACCGTGCCCGCCTGAACTCATCCCCATAACTCAACTCCTATATCTGTTTCTGGGCCTGCTTCGCGGCGGCAGATGCTTTCCCCAGACTCCTGCCAGAAAGGGAAAGCGTCCGCGCGCCAGGTTTTCCTCACAGCTTAAGTGGCCGGAGCGGCAGTGGCGGGAGCAGCCGCCCCGCCCTTCTTCTTCTTATCGGCGACGAGACCTATCTTGTCCACGCCGCTCTTACGCACGAGGTTGATGACCTCGACCACGCTGCCATAGTTAACGCCGACGCCGCTCTTGATATAGACAATCTTGTCGGCCTCGGCCTTGTTCTTCAGCATCTTGTCAATCTTCGGCTGAAGGTCGGTCTTGTAATCCTGAATCTTTTCTTTCGCCAGATAGACC
>JAXDFO010000103.1:0-5307 GCA_034665545.1 Blastocatellia bacterium | reverse complement strand
CATCGCGCCGGATGATTACAGGCGCGCGGAGCTCTCGGCGGTTAAAAGAGGTCTGGGCGTCGTTGGCGATTATCACTCGCACCCGGACCATCCGGCTGTGCCGTCTCAATTCGACCTTGAACATTCGCCCTGGTCCACCATGTCCTATATCATCGTCTCCGTGCGGCGTGGGCAGGCGAGCGAGTTGCGTTCATGGGCGTTGGCGGCGGACCATTCCAGGTTCACTGAGGAAGAGATCGCGGAGGTCCAGAAATGAAGAAGGCTCTTCGATTGTTCGTGCTCATCACGTTGTCCTTCATCTTCTCGTTGACAGTTGGCGGGGCACGCGCGGGCTGCCAGGAGAAAGAGGCGGAGCAGGCACAGCCAGCGTGTGCCCTTTCCAGCCGTTTTGATGTTTACGGAAAAATAAACTGGGAAGACGAACAGGCGCGGCTGGATAATTTCGCCATCGCTTTGCAGAACAACACACGGATGAAGGGTTACATCATGGTCTACTCCGGCACAGATGATTTGCCGGGAATCATCACCAGGCTCGTCGAACGCCCTGCAAATTATCTGGTCAACTCGCGCGGCCTCGGCGCAGAACGTCTGACGGTCATCAAGGGCGGCTATCGAGAAGAGCGTGAGATAGAGTTGTGGGTTCTTCCATCGGAAGCTCCCGCGCCTGAGCCGTCGGGCACGATTGAAGTGGACCACTTGAGCGGTCTCCCTTACCAGTTCGATGAGGCCTATTTCGATACGGGTGAAGCCGAGTCTCAAGACCCTGTCGAGAGCAGCGATGAGCAACAGGGCGCGAGCGATGCGGCAGCAGACGAGCAGGGGGCAGCGACAACGGATGAGCAGGTCTCGAATGGTGCTGGCGCTGAAGTTGTTGATGCTGATGAAGAGAATGCTGACGCGGCGTCCGTTGATGATGAAGCAAAGCGCGGGCCCGTCAAGCTTGAATTGTACTGGTGCGCGAAATGCTTCGCAGACGCCTTGAAGGCCGAGCCGAAGGCGCGCGGTTATTTAATCTACTATGACGATGGCGAAGACCCGAATAACAATCAGGTCCAGGAAATCGTTCTGCGAGAAAAAGAGAAGTTCGCGCAGAAGTACGGGATAGACGAATGGCGCGTGGAAGTTTTTTATGGAGGCTATAGCAGCGCGCCTCTCTTGGAAATCTGGATTGGACCAGAAAACGCGCAGAGGCCGACGCCCAAGAGCTATCCGAGGAAGGCTCCGGATGTCGCCGGAGCGGATGGCGTGAACAACAGATTGTGAAAGATGAAGGAGCTAAGTTTATGCCAGTCGTCGTGATGATTCCGACCGCGCTCCGGCAGTTCGCTGGCGGAAATTCCGAATTGCAGGTGGAGGCCGCGACCGCAGGCGAAGCGCTCGAACATCTCACGGGCACGCACGCGGAGTTGCGCAGGCATCTCTTCAATGAAGGAGGCGCGCTGCGCAATTTCGTCAACCTCTACGTCAACGACGAAGACATACGCCATGCGAAGAATCTGGAGACGCCCGTCAAGGACGGCGACACTTTGATGATAGTGCCTTCGATTGCCGGTGGCGCGACCACCGAAGAGGAAGTCGGCGCGGACGCCCTGCCCACGCTCTCGCATCAAGAGATAGCGCGTTATAGCCGCCATCTCATCATGTCTGAGGTCGGCATGGAAGGGCAGCGTCGCTTGAAGGCCGCGAGCGTGTTGATGATCGGCACAGGCGGTCTGGGCGCACCGCTCGGCATGTACCTGGCGGCGGCGGGAGTGGGCCGTCTCGGCATAGTTGATTTCGATGTCGTGGATGAATCCAACCTGCAACGGCAGATAGTCCACGGCACGCGCGATGTGGGGAGACCGAAAACCGAATCGGCGCGCGACCGTCTCAGCGACATCAACCCGCTCATAAAAATTGAGACTTACGAAACGCGCCTCACGAACGAGAACGCGCTGGACCTTTTTAGAGACTACGACATCATCGTTGACGGGACAGATAATTTCCCCACGCGCTATCTCGTCAACGACGCGTGCGTCTTGACGGGCAAGCCGAACGTCTACGGCTCCATCTTTCGCTTTGAAGGACAGGCGAGCGTTTTCTGGGCCAGGCGCGGCGCGTGTTATCGCTGCCTCTACCCTGAGCCGCCGCCGCCCGGCCTCGTGCCCTCCTGTGCGGAAGGCGGCGTCCTGGGCGTCCTACCCGGCATCGTCGGCGCGATACAGGCCAACGAGACCATCAAGCTCATACTCGACGACGGCGAGCCTCTCATCAACCGCCTTCTGCTCTTCGATGCCTGGAAGATGCGCTTCCGTGAATTGAAACTCAGGAAAGACCCCGCCTGTCCCATCTGCGGCGATAACCCGACTATCACACGATTGATTGATTACGAAGAGTTCTGCGGGCTTAAGCCGCAAGCCTCAACCGCGCCACCTGACGGCCCTGGCGCGGGGATAAGAGAGATGACTGCGACCGAACTCAAGAGGCTTCTTGATAGCGGGGGCGACGTGCAGATTATAGACGTGCGCGAGCCGCATGAGTATGACATCGCGCGTATCCCTCAGACTAAACTCATCCCGCTCGCGCAGGTCGTCAATCGCATGTCAGAGATTGACCCGAACCGCGAAACGGTCGTGCATTGCAAGATGGGCGGGCGCAGCGCGAAAGCTATAGAGGCACTCCGGCAAGGAGGCTTCACAGGCAACCTCACCAATCTCAAAGGCGGCATCACGGCTTGGTCCAACGAAGTTGACCCTTCCGTTCCGAAATACTGAGAGCGGTCGTCAGCTAATAGTGAACAGTGAATAGAAGTAAGAAGCAGGGTCCAGAATCTCTGGACCTTGAACTCTTTTGAGGCTCGAATTGTATCGAATGAATTCTGCCGTTTGCGTGTTGAATACATGGGAGGATTCGTGTTGAGCATATGGTATGAGGGGCGATACGATATCGGGTAAGAGCGGGCCTCCGAAAGAGGTTGAGAGCTTGTTGGAAGATTGTGATTTGGTTGCGATTAAGCCGTTTCCGCTCATAAATTAAGGGAAAAACGCGGGCAGCGAAATTTTTGCGCAGAGGGGCGCGAAATCGTAGAGTTGGGTACGCAGATTGCCATTTCAACGAGTTGGGAATACTTTTAAAATTCTCGATTATTATCACCCAAGCGAAGGAGAAGCTGAGAAATGATTACAACCCAAAAACTTATTTTGCCGGTGGCGCTCGGAGCCGCCCTGTTAGGTGGAACCGTGGGCGCGTTCGTCCACTCCAGCAAGACCACGGACACGGCCAATAATACCCCCGCCGCGACCACCACAACGGCGACGACACAGAACGCTGATAAGACCGAACAGGCGAAGGCTCTAAACTCGGACAGGGCCGCGTTGGCGACTGACGAGCAGACTGCACAGTTGTCCACGAACGCGACGGACGACCAGGCGGCCTACCGCGACGGCTTCACGGAGGGATTCAAGGCGGCGCAGGATAAGACGGGCAGCAACGCTGCCGTGACTCGTTATGCGACAACGCAGCGCGTCGTTAATACTCCGGCCCGCGTTGCCAATCGTTCCACGCGCACGCGCTCCATTGCGCAGAACAGTTCGCGCAGCGCGTATTATGATTACGGTCAGCCGCGCAGCCGTTCTTTCTGGCAGAAGCACAGGGACAAGCTGACGGTGGCGATGGGCGCAGGCGGCGGCTCGCTCCTCGGCGCGCTCATCGGCGGTAAGAAGGGCGCGGCCATTGGCGCGCTGGCGGGTGGCGGCGGTTCCGCGCTTTACACCTACAAGATTCGCAAGCGCAGTCGTCGTTACTAAACTTCTCAAAGCCAGGGGCGTGCGATGTTTCGTAGCTTGAAGAGATTGACTCTCGTCTTAGCTTCAGCCTTCCTACTCGCGCTGGCAATCAACTCTTGGGCAGTTCCGGCGAAAGGGACTGCCCATAGTTTTTTCCAGCGCATCGCGCGGGCGATAAGCTTTGACTCCAACTCAACGCGCGTCGCGCGTGCGGTTGCTGTTGGTAGTGGGCCAACGGCGAATGTGAGTTTGCCTGCGAGCGTGCGTTTCCGCGACTACGACGGGCAGGGCTTGCTGGTCAAGACCTGGGTCAACGGCGTAGGGGTTTTCAACTTCGCCATAGACACTGGCGCGGGCGCGATGATTCTTTCTGACCGTGTCGCGCAGTCCGCGCGCGTCACCATCAATAGCAATCGCGCCACTGAGATTAGCGGCATGACCGGCGCGAACGCCGTGCAGGGGCGCGAAGCCTCTCTGCGCAGTCTGGCGTTGGGCGACCAGAATAATCTTTTACCGGCGAGGGGGCTCGTCATCGTGGCGGGCAACTTGCCGCCGGGCGTGGACGGAATACTGGACCCGACAGAGGCTTACTGGCCGCTCGGTTATAGCATTGATATGCCGCACGGGCAGATACGCGCCTTCGATCCAAAAATCAATCCGGTGCGTGCCAACGATGCGCCCGTAGGCGGCGCGGTCGTGCCCTGGCTGTTCGACGCGGAGAGCCGTCGTCCCTTCGTGATGCTCTCGAACGGGCGCAGGGCACTTCTGGATACAGGGTCCAACTTCGGCTTCGCCGTTAGTGAAAACTCCGCCAGTGTGTTCGGGATAGCAGGCGAGCGCGGGCGTGAGAGAGATGGTTCGATAGACATCGGCGGCGGTCGTATAGCTTCGCGCAGGGTGAAGCCTACGAATCTGCGTATAGGCTCGCTGGTGCTTTACAGAGTGCCGACGGATTTGCTTTCGGGCGTGGAGGCGGGCGCGCCCATCTTGCTCGGACGCGAAGCGCTTGGGCCATTCGAGGTCAGCTTTGACCCTGCCAATCGCTTGATACGTTTTACGCCGCCACAAGGGAATCAGGATATTTGACCTTTGCGTTGAAAGGATAAAATGTTGAGCTTCGTTCGTCGCGCACAGTTCTGGATTCTGCTGTTTGCTTTCGCTCTCAACGTCTGCGGATTACTTGCTGCGCGCTCGCACGCGCAGCAGACAACGCACGCGCAGGAACAGCGACAACGCCCGCGCAGAACCTCTACGCCCGCCGCGCAGCCCGCTCGACAATCAGATCAAAAGGCTGACAGTGCGGCTCTCTCTGATGAAGACGTGTTGCGCGTTGAGACGGACCTGACCAACGTTCTCTTCACGGCTGTGGACAAGGACCGTCGCTTCGTGACGAACCTCAAAAAGGAGGACGTGCGCGTGCTGGAAAACGGCGCGCCGCAGGACGTTTCCATCTTCGAGCGCGAGACAGACCTTCCGCTTTCGCTGGCCCTGCTGATTGATACGAGCAAGTCCGAATTTAAAACCTTGCCGGATGAGAAGTCCG
>JAXDFO010000102.1:0-6165 GCA_034665545.1 Blastocatellia bacterium | reverse complement strand
ATCCTATGTGGTGGTCCACTATGATTCACTCTCCGAAGATGAACGCCGGTCCATCGAAGCGATGCTCGCAAACGGAGTGGGGACGGGTCGCCTGCGTTTCATCAAGAGCTACGCGGATGCGGGCCGCGCGGACCTCTACGCCTTAACAAAGACAGAGCCGCAGGCGCAGAGCGAAGAGCCGCCGCCCCTCTTGCCCGCTTTATAAAACAAGAGCCCCGGCAGCCGATGATGCGCGCGCTGCCGGGACTTTTTATTGAAGTTATATTTTCTGACGAGAGGGTTACGGCTTGACCGCGTTCTTGATGCCCTTGCCGACATCCTTCGCGCCTTCGCCGACTTTCTTGGCCCCTTCGACGGTGGCGTGGCCGACCGTCTTGGCTCCCTCTGCGGTCTTCTCACCGACGGTCTGCGCGCCCTCCTTAGTCTTTTCCGCGCCGGTCTTGACGCCCTGGCCGGTCTTGTCAATCACCTTGCCCGCTCCCTCTTTGGTCGCGCTGGCGGCGTCCTTCGTCTTGTCCGCGACGAAGCCAGCAGCATCGGCAATCTTATCGCCGCTCATTCTCAAGACATCGTCCACGTCATCGTTGTGCAGTTCCTTCTGCTCGCCCGATGGACTATAGACGACGGCTGTGCGCTTGTTGTTGCGCGTGGTGATGACGACTTTGGAGACGCGAGGATTGCTGCGATAAGTGCGCGTCTCTGTCTTGACCCCGTTGGTATCGGTCGTCGCCGTCTCATACTCCTGGGTCGTCGTGCTGCTGGTTCCCTCCATGTTGGAGTTGGTCACGACGCTGTTGGTGTTGGTGGTCGTCGTCGTAGTTGTGGTCGCCACATTAGCGTTGGCGTTCGTGTTCGTAGTGTTGGTGTTGTCGCTGCCGGAGCAACCCGCCGCGAAACTCGCCAGCGCGAGCAAGCACAGGCTGGCGAAAAATTTAATACGCATGTTGTGATTCCCTCCTAAAGGATTTAATTCAAAGAATAAAGCGCAACCAACGTGCCATAAAGAGCGAGCGCAAAGCCTTCATTCGTGGTCCAGAGAGCCTCGCCGCGCTCCCAAAAGCATACGCTGGCGCACGCCTTTGTTTCCTAACAATACGTCCCGTTGGCCCGCCGCCAGAGTGCTTCAAGATAGCATGTCTCTCATCAAGACGCGCCTCTCAAGCCCTCCCTGTCCGCCCCGCGAGGGTTGCTACGACGGTCGTCAGTTCGGTCGGCTCGACAGGCTTCGGGACGTGAATCTGAAATCCGGCGTTGAGAGCGCGGATACGGTCCTCTGTTCGCGCGTAAGCGGTCAGGGCGACAGCCGGTATCTGCTTGCCGTTTTGATTCTCCATCGAACGCACCCTGGCTATAAACTCGTAGCCGTCCAAGTCCGGCATGCCTATGTCGCTGACGAGCACATCAGGTTTGAGCCGCGCTATCTGGGCCAACGCTTCCAACGCAGATGGAACGGCGATAACTTTCGCGCCGCTCTGTTCGAGGATGGCTACGAGCAGGTCGCGCGTGTCCTGCTCGTCATCAACCACCAGAATATTCAGACCGCCCAGATTCTTTTCGCCCGTGAAAGGAATGACTCCGCCCGCCGTCGGATGCACGCGCTTGAGGTCGCCGGAGTTTCCGTCCGAATTGCGAAAGACCATGAGCGGAAGTTGGACCGTAAACTTCGCGCCGCGTCCCTCGCCCTCGCTGAAGACCTCGACGGTCCCGCCGTGTAGCTCCACCAGATGCCGCACGATTGCCAGCCCCAACCCAAGCCCGCCATAGACCCTCGTCATAGAAGGGTCCGCCTGCCGGAAACGGTCGAAGACGTAAGGCAGAAACTCTTGAGAGATACCATGTCCAGTGTCGCTCACGGATAGCTCTATGTGCGAGTTGATACGCTCAAGACGAACCTCCACATGACCTTCCTTCGGCGTAAACTTGATGGCATTGGCGAGCAGGTTCCAGACCACCTGCTGCAAGCGGTCAGCATCGCCCGCGACGTGGCCGTTCCCGGAATCCAGGACCATGTGCAGCTTGATGCCTTTGGCTTCAGCCGCAGGGCGCACGGCATCCACCGCCGCCCTGATGACCGGCGCTAGCTCAATCGCGCGCACGTCCAGTCGCAGCTTGCCCGTGATGATGCGCGAGACATCGAGCAGGTCTTCGATTAACTGTCGCTGCGTTTCCGCGTTGCGCATGATAATCTCGCGCGCACGCTTGGATGTCTCCTCATCAAGCTCGCCCGCGTGCAGCATCCTGCCCCAGCCCAGCACGGCTGTCAGAGGCGTGCGCAGTTCATGCGAGACGAGCGCAAGAAACTCATCCTTCATGCGGCTCGCCACCTGCGCCTCACGATAGAGCCTGGAATTTTCCACGGCCATCGCGGCGCGGCGCGCGAGGTCTTCTGCGAAGGTCAGGTCGGCCTGTTCATAGCGGCGATTCGATTCGGAGTAAACGAAGGTAATCGCGCCGAGGACGCGTTCGTGGACCAGTAACGGAACGACCATCGCGGACTTGAGGCCGAGTGCGCGCAGGATTCTCAAGTGCTCGGCATCACGCGCGCCCATCAAGAGCAAAGAGTCCGGTATCTCTTCGTAGATTTCCGACTGGCCCGTGCGAATGACTTTCGCCAGTCCTTCGTGGTCGCTCATCTGCTGCGGGTAACGCTGTTCGAGGTCCCTCGCCAGTTCCACTTTCGATTCATCCTGATGGGCCACCGCCAGACGCTTGATGGTGCGGTCCTCGTCCAGTATGTCCACGGCGCACCAGTCTGCGAGGTGCGGAACCATCAAGCGCGCGACGCTCGCCAGGGTCGTTTCATATTCCAGAGACGAAGCCAGCAGTTCGCTCGCGGCGGCCAGGAAGGATGAACGCCGCTCGGCTATTTCGGACTGCGCGCGGGCCTTCTGCGCGGCGTCGAAGAGGCGCGCGTTGTCCACAGAGACGGCTGCCTGCGCGGCCAACCCCTCCACGATGCGCTGCTCGCGTTCGGTGAAGACGCCCGCCTCCGGGTGGCCGAAGAAAAGCCCGCCGATGACCTCGCCCGAACGAGAGATGACGGGCACGGCCAGATAGCTGGTGACGGGCAGATGCCCCTCCGGCATGCCGTAGTAAGGCGACCACTTGCCATAACGCGGGTCTTTCTTAACGTCGTCAATGCGTATCGTCCCCTCGCCGCGAAAAGTTGGCCCAAAGAGGTCTGTGGCGCGCGGCATCGGGAAATGCATGAACGCTTCGCGCGGAACGCCGGAGAGCGTGTAGAGCATGTACCAGCCGCCGCTCTGGTCCAGCACGTTATAGAAGAATGAGCCGAAGCGCGCCCCGCTCAACTCCGTCGCGGCATCCGTCACGGCCTGGACGACCTTGTGCATGTCTAGTTCAGCCGCGAGGGTCTGCCCGACGCGATTGACCATCTCGATGGTCCGCGTCTGCTCGCGCAAATCCTCTTCGACCATCCTGCGCCGCGTGATGTCCTCCGCCATGCCCGCCACACGATAGACCGTTCCCTTCCCATCTTTGATGGGAAAGGCTCTGGCCCACACCCAGCGCGTCGAACCGTCCGGTCGGACGACTCTATACTCTTCGTTGTAAGTGCCTTCAATCTGCTTGACCAGAGAGGCGTTGACACGTTCCCTGTCATCAGGGTGAATGCCATCCGTAAAAGAGCGCGGAGAGGCGTAGAGGCTCTCGCGCGAGCGGCCCCAAATCTCCTCGTACGCGGGGCTGATGTAAATCATCTCCCTGGTCCGGGCGTCGGAAATCCAGAAGACCTCCTGTAGGTTCTCCGCCAGTTGACGAAAGCGCATCTCGGATTCCTGCAACTCCGCCAGCGCACGATTGGCTCCCGTGATGTCTCGCGCGATTGCGGACGCGCCGATGATTTCGCCCGTCTCGGTCCTGACAGGAGAGACGACAAGGGAAATATTCAGCCTCTCTCCTGTCTTCGTGATGCGAATGGTCTCGTAGTGCTCTATGCGCTCGCCGCGCTTGAGCCTGTTGAGTATCTGCGGCAGTTCGTCTGGTCGCTCCTGCGGGACCAGCAGGCTGATAGGCTGACCGATGGCCTCCTCCGCCGTGTAGCCGTAGAGCCTTTCCGCGCCCCTGTTCCAACTCGTGATGATGCCGTCGAGCGTCTTGCCTATAATCGCGTCGTCGGATGATTCGACGATGGCAGCCAGCGCGAAGCGTGCCATCTGCTCCTCCTGCAATTCCCTCCCGGCCTCCTCCGCGCGACGGCGCGCACGGTGCATCGCCTCGCTCAAGAGCGCGCTTGTAATGCCGACCGTCAGATACAGTATCAAGGCCGCGACATAGGGAGGGCCGTTAATAGCTAGCGAATTTTCCGGCGAGACGAAGAAATAGACCGCCCCCAATGCTCCGAGCACGAGGGCCAGCAGGGCCGGGCGCAGGCCGCCATACCAGGCCGTAAAGACGACCGCGATGACGTACGTGACGTAGGGTTGATTGTTTCCCAGAAGGGGTTGAAGCAGCATGCGTAGCAGCGTGGCTAGCATAATGCTCGCGACCGCAACCCCGTAAACAAGCAAAGTAGAGCGTGAAACCTTCAGCATGTTCTGCTTTCTGTATACCTTTGCCGGGCGCAGATGGCGGTGGAACACCGGCTGAGCAGTGCGCGCGTGAGCATCCGGGGGCAAGACGCTCCTACTATTGGCCCATCAATCCAAGATGAGAAAACAATAGCATGAAACACCGCCGATGAAAAACGGAATGTTCGGGCGGGCTTTAGTAAGAAGATAACGGTTGAGAGTGAGACTCTCTTCGAGCAGTCAGTGAGGATTTCGCGGAAAGTTTTTCTCTTGACATCTCCTTTCGTTTGTCTCAGGCTGTCCCGGAAACGAAGAGCGAGCATAATCAGAAAGACACGGGAGAGGCGTAGAGAGCCGTCAACATCCCTGCGCCCCCCTCCGTGTCCCCTGCGCCCACGCCTGTGCTTCCACACACGGCCCGGGCACACCCGAAAAATTTCCCCGCTCAGTCCGGCTTGAAAGGCCGCTTCGCCTGCTTGCGCGCGCCTCCCTTTGTGCGCAGGACGCTCATAATCGCATTTCCTTCATCGTCCTTGCGAAACATCATCGTATCGCCCGGACGCGCTTTCATATCACGCACCAGCGGCGAGGGAATCTTGCCGCGCACAGTGCCGTGGTCGTTCGTAATCTTCGCGTAATAGACATCTGCTGATGCTGGCGTTCTAGCCATCGTGTCTCCTTCGTCAAGCTTGATTGAAAACCTCTCGCACACTCTTGAGTAGAGACCGCCGCGCCCACCCAAAACGCGGCGGCCCCACCGGCACGGCGACGCTTCCTCAGCCCCATGAGGTCGCTGTGCCTTAACTCGCACGCTTCTCTCTCGCTAAACTCTGTTCTTGCCGAAACACTCCTAACGCTTGCGCGAAGCCGCAGGCGTCCGCTTGGGCAAAAGCTTTTTATGCCGCCCCTTGAGAATCGAACTGAGAGCCTGGTGCGTCAGCCCCAGCCTTTTCGCCGCGCGCGTCAACAACCCGCGCTCCTCCTTCAAAGCCTGCTCTATCAGCCGCCCCTCGTAAGCCTTCACCGCAGCGTGCAGGAAAAAATCCTTATCCCCCACCGGCGCCCCGAACAACCTGCGCATCACAATCCGCGCGCACCCGCGAAGGCGCGCGATGTCCTCCGCATCCTGCGTCTTAGTCAGCAACCTGTCCGCGCGCCTGTACGCGTGATAGACCTCAACATCCGACAGCCCTTCCCTCCCATGCTCCTCAATCAACGCCAGCGCCGCGAACCCCGCGTTCGTCAAAGACCCCGCACTCTCCGCCATATTAATCGCGCGCTGAAAATTACGGACTGACAGGTCATCCTCCCCCAACCTCGCCTGCACAATCGCCTTCAACGCCAACGCGTCCGCCAACAACCCCTGCTCCCCGCCCCCCTCCAAAGTATTAACAGCCCCGCTAATAACCCGCATCGCCTCCCGGCACCGCCCCTCCCCCAACAACACCCTCGCCCGCGTCTCATCCACCTGCGCCAGCAAACCCGCATCCTTCAACCTACTCAATATTTTTCGCGCGCGGTCCAGATGTTCGTGAGCTTCGGAATGCCGTCCTAATTTATAGGACAACATGGCAAGATTATTTAGATTGGTAGCGCAGTATCTCTCATGCCCTGCTTGTTCGTAGTGATAAATGGC
>JAXDFO010000101.1:0-2741 GCA_034665545.1 Blastocatellia bacterium | reverse complement strand
TTCTCGCGCGTGTCATAGCCCTTCTTATAACGGTCCAACACGGTCTGCCAGCCGCGCGTCACCTTATCGCCGGAAACAAAGACCGTCTCGGTCGAACGCGCATAACCGTCCATGAAGCCGTCTATGTCTCCGCGATTCCAGGCCGCCACCTGAGCATCCAAAACCGCGCGCACGGCCACAGCAATCTTCTCATCCTGCTTGCTCAATTTTGGACCATCCGCGCTCTCACCCTGCGCGAAGACGAACGAGGGCAGGCAAGCGAGGAGGACAATGATGAGAGCGGGCCAGGTAATTTTCTTGCGTTTCATAGCAGTGTAGCTCCTTTAAAAATAAGGATAAAGGATGAGAGACGAGCTATTCAACCGTTGGATAGTTTTTCTCTCGTCCTTCCGCCTTCATCCTTCCGCCTTGCTCTTGAGCCAGCCGCGTATGTCGTCGCGCATGGCGGAGGTTATGAGGTGGCCCGCGTTGTGTGCCTTGACTTCGACATCATGAGCGCGTGTGCGCAGGCGTTGAGCGTAATCTTTAGTGCGCTCCGTGGGGTAAAACTCGTCGTGCGTGCCGTGCAGGTGAAGGACAGAGGCGGCGGTGGGTTTGTAAATCGTGCTGGTCTCCCAGTCGCCGGGGAGGCCGCCGCAGATGCCTATGACGCCGCGCAGTCGCTTCGTGTGGGTGAAGGCGAAACGATAGTTGAGCGCGCATGATTGTGAGAAGCCGAGCAGGAAGATGCGTTGCGGGTCGGCTAAGTTTTCTTCGATGAGTGAAGCGGTGAGGTCCAGCAGCGCGTTGTGATGGAGCGCGATGGATTCTTCAGGGTGAAAGTTGCTGAGCCAGCCGAAGCCGTAACGCAAGGGCCCGCCCTTCTCTCTGGCATCCTTCAAATGCTGGTGCGGGCCTTGCAGCGAGACGATGGCGAACCCACGCGGCGCGATAAGCTCGGCCTCACGCAGCATCTGCCGCTTGCTGCCGCCGTAGCCGTGCAGCACGATGAGCAACGGATACGGCCCAGGCGAGGTCGGCGTCGAGTTTGAGAGCGCGGGTTGATGCGGGAGCACAAGGTCATAATAAAGCTTTAACTCCGCGACCAGCGAACGCTCCGCAGCAGGGGTCGAAGGGTTGTCGTTTTTAGTGTGTGACATATACTTTCCGGTCGAGTGTAGCGCAAGGTTGATAATTCACCACAGAGACACAGAGAACACAGAGCGAGCACAGAGAAATTGCCTCAACAACTCTGTGCGTTCTCTATGTCCTCTGTGTCTCTGTGGTGAACCTCACTCTCTCAAACATTCAAGCTTGCATCATTCTCAAATCTTAATTGATATAACCACGCGGCTCATCATCATCAGATGCGGGCAGGGCCAGCACATCTTCATCTTCGAGGGTCCAGATGTCGTAGAGTTCCGGCGGCACTTCCGTGACGAACCTGGACGGCTTTTGCAACACGGTCTGCCGGTTATAGTCCGTAATCATCAAAGGGTATGTGAGGTGAAGCTGGTCGCCCGCGCGCGTCAGCGCGACGTACCAGAGACGACGCTCCTCCTCTTCGCCTTCGGCATCGCGCAGGGCGCGCGGGCTGGGGAACTTGCCGTCCGCCGCCCAGATGATGAAGACGACGCGCCACTCCAAGCCCTTCGCTTGATGCACGGAGGTGAGCGTGAGCAGTTCGTCCTCTTCGCCGCCGGAGACGACATCCTCTGCGGCGACGGGCTGCGGGACGCCGTAACGCTCTGTCGCCAGGAGCGCGAGCTCGGCGAGAAACTCTTCCGTAGAATTGTAACGCGCGCTGTAGTGCGCGAGTTGACGCAAATCTTCAAGGCGGGCTTCGGCGTTCTCGTAAGTATTGGCGAGATGCTCCGCGTAGCCCTGGTCCAGAATAAGTTCTATCTGTCGCGCGGGGGCGGCGCGCGTTTCATCGCGCGTCAGGCTTTCAATCAACGAGAGAAAATTGGACCAGCCCGCGCCTCTCCTGGGCGCGGCCTGAAAGTCTTCGCGGCGGACGAGCGCGAGCGGGTCCGGCTCGTAGGAGAGCCGCTCCCAGATGCGGTTGGCCGTCGCCGGGCCAACTTGCGGGACGAGCCGTAGAATGCGTTTCCACGCAAGCTCGTCGCGCGGGTTGACGATGACTCGAAGATAAGCGACCACGTCCTTGATGTGCGCCTGCTCGAAGAAGCGCACGCCGCTCCGCACGCGATAAGGGATGCCGCGCCTGGTCAGTTCCAGTTGCAGTTCGAGCGAATGATAATGCGAGCGATAGAGGACGGCCATCTCTTCGAGCGGGATGCCTTCGTCTCTTAATTCGAGGATGCGCGCGGCGATGAAGGACGCCTGCTGGTCCGCGTCTCGACAGGGGACGAGGGCCGGACTCGTGCCGTTCGACTTGCGGGCGGCGCGCAACTGTTTGGGAAACTGTTTGCGGTTGCAGGCGATTGAGGCGTTGGCGAGCGAGAGTATTTCGGGCGTCGAGCGATAGTTGGTCTCAAGGCGATAGACGCGCGCATCCTTGTAGCGTTCGGGAAATTCGTAGATGTTGGTGAACTCCGCGCCGCGCCAGGCGAAGATGCTCTGCGCGTCGTCACCGACGACCATCACGTTGCGATGCTTGACGGCCAGGAGGTCTATAATCTCCGCCTGCAATTTATTGGTGTCCTGGTATTCGTCAACCAGTATGTGCTGAAACTGGTCTGCGTAAATGCTGGCGATGTCGGGCTTGAGCAGGAGCAGCCGTTTCCAGTTGAGCAGGA
>JAXDFO010000100.1:0-3493 GCA_034665545.1 Blastocatellia bacterium | reverse complement strand
GGCCGAGGTCTTTGAGCGTCCTGGCGGTGATGGCGGCTGGCAGAAAACGACTCATCGTCTGTTCAGTGCAGCCGTAAGGATAATCAATGAGGTAGGGCAGCGCGTCCAGCATGGTGACGGCCATGCTCGGCGCGACCTGGACCTTGAGGGCGGTCGTTTCCGGCTTGCGCTCGGCAGGGATGTTGAGCCGCATCGTCACTTCATCGCCGCGCATCTTGCCTGAGCGGTTGATGAATTTTTCTATGCCGTGCTCGTAAGCCGTAAACTCTCGCTCCATCGCGTCGGCCTCGGTCTCGCCGCGCGCCGTCACCTTGAGCTTCACTGCGCCGGGCCGCTCGACTTTAATGGACCAGTCAACGCGCATCTCACCTTTGGCCGGAACATCAATCGCCTGCGCTCCCGACTGGACCAATTTCCCATCGCGCATGAGGCCGTTGACCTTGACGCCCGCAGCATCTATCGAAGGAGCGACGCGCATCGCTCGCTCTCCGTTGTTGTCTATCAAAGCGGAGACGACGACCGAATCGCCACTGACGAAGAACCTGGGGGCTTGAAGGCGCACGATGAGAGGCTTGTTGGTGCGCGTGTCCGCGCTGGCTGTGCCGAAGCTGTCGGCGGCGGTCGCGGCGCGCGCAGTCGCCTTCCAACCCGTCAGCGAGTCAGGGTATTTGACCTTGACGGTCGCCGTGCCGCTCTCATTCGTGACGACATCGGGCTGCCAGATGACGGTCGAGCGAAAGTCGTTGCGGACCTGGACGGCTGGTTCCTGGCCCTGGCCCGCAGGACCGGCGGGGGGACTCGGCGCGAGTATGGAGAAGTTGTCAAGGCTGCGCCCGTTGACGGCGTTGCCCGCCAGCGAGCGTTCCGCTTTCTCTTCGACCACGTTCGAGTAAGCCCTGGAAAGGGTCGGCCCGTCCGCGCTCATCAGTTCGCCGCGCGGCCTCGCGTCTGGAGCTTTAGAGAGGCCCGCTATCATTTGGAGTCTATTGTAAGGAGCATCCGACGCGTTGCCCGATTCGTCCTTGAAGCGTTGCTGCTCCAACACTATGTCGTCAATCAACTGTCCCTCCGCGCCCTGCAAGAGTCTCGCGTAAGTCTTCGATTGAAACGTGCTGTGGAGGCGAGCCTGCGGGACGCGCTTCGCGCCGAAGTAGAACTGGCGCAGGTCTCCGGTCGTGTCCTGCTGAATGTAAAAGAGCGATTCGTCTATGAGGCCGAGCGCGACTTCTGCCGCCACCGGCCTGCCTTCGCGGTCGCGCGTGGTAACGGTCAGGGTGCCTTCATCCTGCGGCTGGTAGTGCGCGCGATCCGGCTTCACTTCGACGTTGAGGAAGTGTTGCGACGGCGGCACGATGACCTGCTTGGTGTCAACATAAAGCTGCCGCTCGCTGACCATCGCCGCGCTCAGAAAAACATTCGGGATGTGCTTCTCTTCGACGGGAACCTCTATGAGCTTGGACGTGCCCGTGAGATGGACTAGCTGGTAACTGTAGAGGTCATCGCCCTCTATGCTGAACAGCACGTAGCGGTCTGAGGCGTCCGTGTTGAGCATGACGGGCGCGCGTTGGCCCGCGATGAAAGTGTCCTTGTCAACAATCAACTCGACGCCGCCGTGCCTGTAGCCGAGCTCGGTCGTCCGCTCGGTCGTGACCCAGGCGGTCGTTTCAGCCTGGACCAGTGGGCCGCTCGTGTCCGGGCTGGTCCAATTAAAGCGATAGTAACCCTCGCGTTCGGGCGTAAAGCTGAGCGTGGCCTCGCCCTGCTTGTCCGTCTTCAAGCTCTGCGCCAGGATGTCGTCGTGCTGGTAGCCGCGAAACTTGAGCGTCCAGACTCGCCCTCCCTTCGCAGGCGGGAGAGGCGGAAAGACGCCGCCGCGCGCGCTGGCCTCTTCGCGCAGTCGCTTGAGTTCCTCGCCCTTGACTTCGCGCCCCGCAGGGTCAACCCAGATTTCGTAATAGTAATCGCGCGTCACCTTGACCTGGCCCGTCACTTCAACGGGCTGGTTGTTGGCGTCGAGCGACTTGATATTTATCTGGACCTTATCGTTCGGGCGATAGAGATTATGTTCCGAGCTCGGGTAGACGTAATAACGCTGGCGCGTGACGCGCACGCGGTCGCTTCCAGTAATCTCCCGGCGCGAGGCATCTGTGACGCGCGCTTCGACGGTGTACTCCAGGTCTTGATAAGTGGAGCGCGGAGTGTCGAAGACGAGCGTGGCTTTGCCCGCCGCGTTAGTCTTGAGAGTCTCGCGCTTGATAATCTCTCCGGGCTGGCCGCCGTAGTAATCATAAGTTTGCGGCGTGAGGTCCGTGTAGTACCAGGGATAGTCGCGCGGCGGATGCCAGTAATGATAAAAGGCGCGCTGGTAGACGATGATTTCGACGTTCGCATCCGCGACCGCGCCGCCGAAGTAATACTCCGCGTTGACGGTCGCTTCGACTTTTTCACCGAGACGAAAGGCACGCTTCTTCCCGTCAACTTCGGGCGTCTGGACGCTGACCTTGAACTCGGGCAGTTTGTATTCTTCCAGACGAAAAAGGTTCGCGCTGCCGATGCTCTGCTGGCGTCCCTCGTCGTAGAACGTGACCTTGTACGCGCCGAGCGGCATCGCATTCGTTAGTTCGAGTTTGCCCCACGCGCTGCCGAACGAGTTCAGCGTGGCTTTGCCTTCAGAGACCTTCTGCCCGCGCGGGTCATAGATTTCATACTGAATAATCTGGTTGGCGGGCGTCGAGTAAACGGAGTTCTCAAACCTGCGCGCGATGAATTTCCATTGCACCGTCTCCTGCGGGCGATAGGCGGGCCGGTCCGTGAAAGCGTAGATGCGCCAGGGCTGTTGAGTGCGCGAGGGTTCGTAACTGCTGCCGAGACTGAAAGCCTGACGGCCACCATCGCTCTCCGCGCTGACGAAGAGTTCCGTGTAGTTGCTATCGGTGATGAGGTCGAAGTTGGCGAGACCATCCTCGTTTGTCGTCATGGAAGTCTCGCGCCAGAACATCTGCTGAGTTTTGCTGTTATAGCTCTTCTCCCATAATTTGATGTTCGCGCGCGCGAGCGGCGCGCCGTTCATGACCTGGCAATAATAGACGAGCGCGTGCTTGCCGTTGGTCTTGAGCAAGAGCGTCGAGTCCGTGATGAGCAGCACGTCGCGCGCGTGCGTGTTGCCGCTAGTGGCCTCTACCAGATAGGCTCCGGCGGGCAAGCGTTGGTCCAATCGCACGTTCTCCTGTCCGGGCTTGTGCGTCCCGTCGTCCTTCAAGTCTCTGGACCAGTATTTCACTTTCTCGCGTCCGGCGAGGTTAACCTGGTTGACCCAGTTGCCGCTGTTCTGGTCTTTGTCTGTGAAACGCACGTCGCGGTTGAGGTCAATCCTGTAGATGCTCAGGTCAACGCGCTTGAGGTTGCGCCACGCGAGGGTCAACTGGATTTCGGAATCGGGCAGGAAGATGTTTGTAGCATAGAGGCCGACGGTCGGGCCTGTGATGCTCTCTAT
>JAXDFO010000099.1:0-20155 GCA_034665545.1 Blastocatellia bacterium | reverse complement strand
CATCATCGCCGACGCCGGAGACCCACGTGCGCGTTGCCTGTGCCTGGGCGAGCGAGACACATGCCAGGGCAAAGACTGACATTGCGAGGAGTTTCAATGTTAATCTTGTCATGTTCATGATGTTTCTATCTCCTTAGATGAAAGCGCTGTAAGTTGGATTACAGCGAGGGTTCGCTTCTAGTGGGAGCGGCTTGAGTGGTCCAATATGCGAGGTTGGCCCAGCAAAGCCGGTCCCCGTGTGCTTTTGTAGTGCGAGACACTATGCCAACGACCGAGACCGATAGTCAATCTCTTTTTCCACATTAATGGGCCGCTTATTATCTGAGCGATGAAATGGCGCACTAACCTGCCATCAGCTTCTCTGCTAAAATGATGCGGACAACCAGGAGGGGGAAGCGGATGAAAGCAGCGAGCTTGTTCTTTTCAACATTATTTCTGGTCCTGCTCTCGCACGTTGGCGCGTCGGGACAGGCGACTCGGCAGAAGCAGCAACGGCCCAGGTCCGTGGCGGCGCGCGCGATGGCGATGGCCGCAGAGGATGTTCGGCTGACGGGCGTTTACCGGCTGGACCTGGAAGGCAGCGATAAGCTCTATTCGGTCGTCTCCGGCGCATCGAGCAATCTTCCTTTCGGAGAGCAGCAACGCTTCTTCATAGATTTGACTATCCGGCTCACCCCGCCGGACCAGCTTGCCATCGAACAACGCGGTCGCACCATCAGCATCGCTTCGTCGCGCGCACCGCGCATCACCTTCGACGCCAACGGCATCACTCGCAGCGAGCGCGCGGGCGACGGCCATGTGATACGCACGCGCGCCACGCTCAACGGAGGTCAGTTGTCTGTCAGCACGAGCGGCAACAGCGAGGACAGCTTTACCGTCACCTTCGAGCCGCTTGAGGCTGGCCGTCGCCTGCGCGTCACGCGTCGCATCTACGCGGAGGAACTCAACAACCCGGTCATCATTCACAGCGTCTACAACAAAATTTCCGAAGTGGCCCAGTGGAGCATCTACGGCGAGCCGCAGCGTGATGCGCCAGCAGACCTTTCCGGCTTCTCTGCGCCGAAAGAGTTGACGCCGGTCATGAAAGCAGAGCACGACGAAGCGGCGATGTTGCGCGCGTCGTTAGAGGAATGGATAGCCGCCACCAACGCGCGCGACATAGGCAAGCAGATGACCTTTTACCCGCCGACGATGCAGGCTTTCTATCGCACGCGCAATGTTCCCAGGGAGGCCGTGCGCGCCGAGAAGGCGCGCGTCTTCAAGCAGGCCCACAAGATTGACGTGCGCGCGGACGAACCCGAAATCATCTTCGCGGATGAAGGGCGCGCGGCCATCATGCGCTTTCGCAAGCGTTACGTGATAGAGGGCGGACCCGGAGAGCGGCGCGGCGAAGTGATACAGGAATTGCGCTGGCGAAAGACGAGTTCGGGTTGGAAGATAACGAGCGAGCGAGACGTGCGCGTGCTTCGTTAAATGCCCACAATGAAGAGCAAGTATGAATTATGAAGGCTGAAAGATGAGCTATTCAATGGTTGAATAGCTTTTCTCTCATCCTTCAGCCTTCATAATTCCTACTTGCTCTTCAAGTGTTTGGCTGGTAAATTTCTTGGCGTTGATGAACGCAATCGCTGACCCACAAGACCAGGCCGTTTCTATTCTGGACCACGAACTGAAGCCTTTCTTTCCCGCATTAGCCCGGTTCGATTCGACGAAGGCTCTGGAGGCTTCCGCGCTCTACGCGAAGCTGAGGCCGGAAGTTGAGAGAGTGCTCGGCAGCGTGGCCGTCGAAAATTTTTCATCAACGCAACCCGCCGCGCGCTCAAGCGCGCCCGCCGTTCCTTTACGCGCGACCGCGTGGAACATCGAGAGAGGTATTCGCCTTGACAGCATCATCGGCGTGCTCAAGGAGCATCCCGCGCTCTCGCAGAGCGACCTGCTGCTCCTGACGGAATTGGACCACGGGATGGCGCGCACGGGCAATCGTTTCGTCGCGCGCGAGATAGCCTCTGCGCTCGCGTTCAATTATGCGTTTGCGCCCTGCTATCTGGCTCTCAACAAGGGCAGCGGGATAGAGGCTCACGTCAGTGGCGAGAATACGCTGGCCCTGCATGGCAACGCTCTTGTCTCGCGCCATCCCATAGAGCGCGCGCACTCTCTAGCGTTGCCCAACGGCAAAGACAAGATGAAGGGCAAGGAGAAACGGCTCGGCTGCCAGCGCGCGGTCGTGGCCGACGTGCAGCATCCGGCGGGAGAGTTTCGCGCCGTCAGTCTTCACCTGGACGCGCACTCGACGCAGCGTCATCGTCATCTTCAGATGAAATTATTACTGGATCATTTGGAAGGATTGCGGCCCGCGCTGCCCGTCCTCATCGGCGGAGACTGGAACACCTCTACCTATAATTCAAAGCGCGCGGTCTATTCCATCGCGGGCTTTTTCCGGCGCGTGATGATGGGCGTGGGCCACGTCCTGGATAATCATTACCCTCATCCTGATCGCTGGTTCGAGCGCGGCCTCTTCAACGAACTGGAACGGCGCGGCTATGCTTACCGCGAGTTGAACGAGCCGGGAGGATGCACGCTCCACTATGACGTGGCGGACATGGCCGTCAATACGAACATGGGCGACTGGGTTCCGCAGTGGTGCTTCTGGTTCATCAATCGCGCGCTGGAAAAACATGAGGGCCGTTGTTCTCTCAAGCTCGACTGGTTCGCCGGAAAAGGCATCAGGCCGGACACGCACGCGCGCCCCGGTGTCGTAGGCAATCTCAGGGACGAAGCTGGCCCACTGTCAGACCACGACGCCATCTTGCTGGACTTTCACCTGCAATAAAAGTTCGCGCCGACTCAAGTTTAATGAAGAGAGTTTTTCTGCCGGAGATTATCAAGGGAGGGCGGCTGCGGAGCATTGACGCGCTGCGCGGCGCGGCGGCGTTGGGCGTCGTGTTGTATCACATGGTTGGCCCAAAGCCGCAGGCGGCGGCGGGCAGCGCGTGGCGATGGCTCTCGCTTCCCTTGATGCACGCGCTCTCGTTCGGCTATGTCGGCGTCTTTCTCTTCTTCGTCATTTCAGGTTTCTGCATTCACTTGCAGTGGGCCAAGTCTGCTGCGACGGGCCGCGAGCCTGAGATTAATTTCGCGGCCTTCTGGAAACGCAGGCTGCGCAGGCTCTACCCGCCGTACCTCATCGCGCTGGTCCTGTATCTTTCAATCGCCGCGCTGACCAGCGATGTGCAGTTCAATCTCTTTTACCTGTGGGATACGGGCCTGCATCTCTTGATGCTGCACAACCTGGACCCGCGCACCTCTTACAGCATCAACGGCGTCTTTTGGACCTTAGCGATTGAAGAGCAACTATACCTCGCATACTTTCTCTTGCTCTTCATGCGAAGGCGTTGGGGTTGGGGGAGCGCGCTCGCCGTGTGCGCCGTTGCGAGAATCGCCTGGCTCGCGCTCGGAGAGAGTTTGAAGCAGGGGTTCGGGATAGAGATTCCGGTGACGGAAGCGGCGGCGGTTCACTGGTTCACATGGGCACTGGGCGCGCTCAGCGTGGAGGCCGCGATGGGCGTGACCAGGTTGCCAGGCTGGTGTCGCAACCTGTGGGTGGGCGGCGCGGCTCTCGCTTACGCGGTCGTGCTCTCATACGTGTCGCCGCGTTACGACGATAACTTTTTCCTTCATCACGGTCTCTGGCTGACGCTGCATCCGGCGTGGGGACTGGGCTTCTTCATACTGGTCAACCGCGCCGTCTGCGCGGAGAACGAGTGGCGCGGGCGCGGGCGCATGCCGTGGACGGTGACGCGCCTCGCGGCGATAGGTCTCTTCTCATACTCGCTCTACCTGACGCATGAACTGGTCCTGATGGAGACGTGGCGGGTCCGCGATTTTTCCTTGCTCAATTCTCTGCCACTACCGACGGTGCTCTTCTCTGTCATCATCATGACGCCTCTCACGCTGGCTGGCGCGTGGCTCTTCTTCCTGCTCTGCGAGCGTCCCTTCCTCTCGCGCCCCAAAGCCGCACACGCTCTGCCAGCCAAGTCGCAAGCCACCGACGCCGTTTCAGCATAAGAGCAGGCAGAAATAAAAGAGTTTCATGTAGGCCGAGTGAGAATTGCTGTAATCCGAGCGGGAATTGCTCCAATCCGAGTGGGAATCAAAGTAATTCCCGTGGTAATCGGAGCAATCCGAGTGGTCATCAGAGTAATTCCCGCAGTGATTGCTTTAATCCGAGTGGGAATCGTTGTAATCCTAGCGGTAATTAAAGTAATCCGAGTGGGGATTGGAGTAATCCGAGTGGGATTGCTTCAATCCGAGTGGGAATCGGAGCAATTCCCGCAGGGATAGCTTTAATGTCGTCAGGGATTGGAGCAATCCCTGACGACATTAAAGCTATCCGGGCAGGCATGAGAGTTATTCTCTTGAGAATAACTCTCATGCTTTTCACATTCAGGCCGATTCAGCCTTGCTCAGCGACGGGAGCGTGGGGCGGAGACCAGTTTCTCTATGTCGTCGGGCGCGGAGGGGATGTTGGCGGAGAGTTTGCGCAGGGTGTTCTGCGGGGTGACGAGGTAATCGTCTTCGATGCGGACGCCGAGTTTCTCCGTTTGAATGTAGATGCCCGGCTCGATGGTGAAGACTTCGCCGGGCTGCATGGGCTTGCGATAGTCTCCGACATCGTGAACGTCCATGCCCAGATAATGGCCCAGCCCGTGGATGAAGAAGTGGTCCATCGTGTACTCCTGCCCGTCAACATCTTTGGCGCGCAGTGGACTCTTCTTGAGAAACTCGGCGGCGAAGCGATGCAGTTCGTAATTTCTCATGCCGGGTTTCCAGAAGGCTGCGGCGGCGGTCTGCGTGTCTAGGACGAGTTGATAAATCTCTCGCTGGCGCGGCGTGAACTTGCCGCTCGCGGGAAAGGTGCGCGTGATGTCGGCTGTGTACATGGAGTACTCCGCGCCGATGTCGCAGACGACCAGGTCGCCCGCATCTATCCTCTTGTGATTCTCTTCGTAATGAAGAATGGTCGAGTAGAGACCGCTCCCGACGATGGAAGGAAAGCCCGGTCGCTCCGCGCCGTTGCGCGTGAAGGCCGATTCGAGAATAGCTTGCACTTCATACTCGTACATCCCTGGACGCAAACTGTGCGCGATGTCAACTTCGGCCTCTCCCGTGATGTCAATCGCTTTTTGCAGCAGTGCAACTTCCGGCGCGCTCTTCACCTTGCGCATCTCCGCGACGAGCGGCCCGACCTGCGCGACCTCCACCCCCGGCAATTCCCTCTTCACCTTTTCCACGAATTGATATTCGTGTACCTCTCCGTTGCTCAGTTGTCCGGGCGCGAGCGTGTACAACTTCATGCGGCCCTGTCCCTGCTCGTTCCTGAACGCGGGCAGCGACGCGGCCTCCTTCAGCCGCAACATCAGATTGTCTTCAGCCGCGCTCATCGTCGCCCCGCCGTGCGCGTTGGATGAGTCTGTTGCCGTCGTGGCCTGCACCCATGTCGGGAGCACGCGCTCGACGCCGAAGGTGCGCGCCGCCTCAGGCCCAGGCGCGAGTTGAACGCCGGTCCAGCGTTCCGCCTGCAAATTGCGCGGCGGGATAAAGACGAACTCGCGCGCGCCGCCCTGCGAAGGCAAGCCCTGCGGGACCAATAGCAGGACGGCCTCCGGCGTTCGCACGCCCGTCAAGTAAGCCATCCAGTTGTTCTGCCGGTAACGCTCCTCTACGCCGCCGCTCTCTTCCACGTTGCCGAGGATAACGACCACGCCATCCTTAATCTGGTCCAGCAATCTCTGCCGCCGCGCGTGGTATTCCCCGATGGGCTGATTGAGCAGCCGCACGCCCGGCTCATCCCAGAAATTGCTATCCGTCGCCGTGGCTGCTCTCAACGGCAGCGAGTTGATGTTGAGCAGCAGCGCGAAGAGAACCAGGCACAAACAAAAACGCTTCATGTCGCTTACCTCTATTTAGTTTCCAGTGATGACCAGGAGCACAGATGAACCGGCAGAATGAAAGCATACTTACGCAACCCGCGTCGTCATAGTTTCATCCCTTCAGCCTTCCCGCTTCCTAATTGCTCTTGACCGTGAGGGGCCGCCACAAATCCTGCAAGCGTCTGCCGCTCGTCGCTTGCAGAATGCTCATCGTGCCCATGTAGCCGTAGCCGAAGAAGAAGAGGAACAGGAAGGGGAGCGTGCCCCACATGTGCATGCGCACGGCGTAGAGCATGGCGAGCAGGAAGTAGAGCGCGAAGCCTAGTTCGAGGAGCGGCAGCCACCCGCGCTTGCGTTTGTACTTCTTGCCCTTCCACGTCTCGTCGCTCGTCTGCTCGACGCGATACTTCGGCGTGCGGACGAACTCGGACTTCATCCCGAAGATGGCTTCGAGCACGGCGCGCGCGTTGGAGAACGCGAGGCCGATGCCGATTGCCATGACGAGCGGCAGGTGCAGCAGACGCGGCACTCTCTTCTCGTCCAGATACCAGACGCCCGTCCCGTAAAATAGGACCACTGAAATCGTTGAGAAGAAAAGGAGCGGCACGTCGAAGAGCATGAGGTGATAAAAGCCTTGCTGGTAACGCACGAGCAGGAGCGGGAATTGCAGCAGGCTGACCAGAATCATCAACGGATAACTGATGTTGCCGGTCAGGCGAAAGAACATTTCCAGTTTGACGCGCAAGGGGAGCGGCGCGCCCCAGATGCGACGATAGAGCTTGATGCCGACCTGCATCACGCCTTTGGCCCAACGACGCTGCTGCGCCTTGAAAGCGTTAATCTCGACGGGAATCTCCGACGGCGCGTCCTCGTCCAGCAAGTAGACGAAACGCCAGCCCATCAACTGCGCGCGAAACGAGAGGTCCGTATCTTCCGTCAGCGTGTCGTGCTGCCAGCCGCCGCTCATCTCAATCGCGCGCCGCCGCCAGATGCCCGCCGTGCCGTTGAAGTTGAAGAAGCCGCCCGTGCGATTGCGCACCGTCTGCTCGACGACGAAGTGGCCGTCGAGCATGATGGTCTGAAGGCGCGTCAGAAGGTTGTAAGAGCCGTTGATGTGAGACCAGCGCATCTGCGCGCAGCCAACGAGCGGGTCCGTGAAAAAGTGGACCAATTTAAGAAGGCAGTCGGGCTTGGGCACGAAGTCCGCGTCGAAGATGGCGAGCAGTTCGCCCTTCGCCGTCTTGAGTCCGTTCTCCAACGCGCCAGCCTTAAAGCCCGTGCGGTCTGTGCGGTGTATGTAATGAATATCGAAGCCCTGGCGCGCATAATCTTCGACCGTCGCCTGGGCCAACTTCACTGTCTCGTCCGTCGAATCGTCAAGGACTTGTATCTCAAGCCGCTCGCGCGGGTAATCAATCTCCGTGACGGCCTTGAGCAGACGCTCCACGACGTACATCTCGTTGAAGAGCGGGAGTTGAACGGTGATGCGCGGCAGTTCCGTTTCACCGAAGAGAGACTTCGGGGTCGGCGTTATCTTGCGGTAACGCCAGAAGTCTATCACCTGCTTGACGCGGTACGCGCCGTAGACGGCGAGGATGCCGAGCACTACGAAGTAGACGGTGAGAATCGTGTAATCGAAAGCGTCCAGTTGGTAGAGGGGGCTGATGTTGCCCCACGTCTTGTTGATGCCGTCGTGAAAGTATTGCTGGAAAAGTTGATTCGGCGTCGGACCGAAAGGAGGCACTGTGTCTTGAAGAAACATCATCTTATAGCCAAATAAGAGACCGAAGCGAAGCCTTGCTTCTCAATCAATGAGCCGTTAGACGATGCGCCTGTTCAGACCGTCAGCCCCTCTCACTCTCGGTTCATCGTCACATGAAACGAGCAGCGCATCTGCTCTCAAAAAGCATCCCGCGCTGCTCCGTCTCATTGGACGTACATTTTACCCCAATGGATGTCTTAAATTAAAGGTGCGCGGGCGGCGGAGGCGGCGGTCCTTCCTGTTCGCCCTTGCGTTTCTCGAAGATGACGACGGCGAGCAGGCCGCCGAGCGTCGCAAAGAGCACGAACATCACGAGGCCGATCAGCGCGCCCGGCAGTGCGCTGAGATACTGGGCCAGAAACGGCTGGCTGGCCCCCTCCTCGAATCGCTGGCGCATCAACTCGGTCTGTTGCGGGTTGAGCCTCTCTATCATCTTCATCACCATGCGTAGGCCGGGATTGCCCGCGAGCAGGTTGAGCGGGAGACCTATCAGGAGATTTATCAGGCCGCCGATGGCCCCGGCCAGCGCGCCGACCTGCACGCCCTCCGCCATGAGCACGGGGGTCTTGGAACTTTTGATGTACAGGTAAGCGGCGAGCGCACCGCCGAACAGCACCCAGACGCAACAGCAGTTAGCGATATTGACGTAAGGTGTCGCCGATAGCAGCCCCATCAAGAGCCCGCCCGTGATGGCCGCCCGCAATTTAGGATTCATCTTTCATCCAACCTTCCGCAGAAGTTCTCTCAAGCTTATCCCGTCCAACGAGCGCGCGCCAACGCGGCCATCCGCTCCGGCCTATCTCTATCACGGCGGGCACGATGAAGAACGCGCACACCGCTCCGAAGAATGCGCCCGTCAGGAGACGCGAAAAATGCGTGTTCTCCCAGATGCCGAAAAATCCGAGCGCGAAGTCAATGATTATTGGACCAGCCGCGATGAACAACCAGACGCGCGCGGGCGTGTTCGCGCGCCGCCAGTCGCGGCGCACAAGCGGATACAGCGCGAGGCCCAAAGCGAAGCCCGCGTAAATCCCAGTGCATCGCGCGCAGACCGCGAACGGGTGTTCCTCGAACTGAAAAGAGCGCGCCGGAATCTGATGGCAAACGTATCCGAAGCCTCTATACAGAGTCGAAGCGAAAGCATTGTAGCCATGCGCGCTGGCCCACGGCGCGGCCAATATCAGGCCCAACAAACAGACCGCGCCCAACATCAGCAGTGACCACGCCGCCAACGCGCGCCGCCGCGCCAGCATCCCCGTCGCCCCGCATTGAGGAACATAAACGTCTGAGGAAGAAAGCATAAGGAAAAGCAGGAGCCAGGAGTCAGGAGCCAGGAGCCAGAAGTTGGGAGCCAGAAGTTGGGAGCCAGAAGTTAGGAGCATACCCTTCAGCATGAAGAGCATGCTATCGCTTTTCTACTGGCTCCTGACTCCTGGCTCCTGGCTCCTGTTTTCAAAATCGAATGACTGAATCCGGCCCGCCTTCGACGTGGATGGTATCCACGAAACGTATGTGCCTGGATTCTGTGGTCATGACGAGCGAGTGCGTGCGCTTGCCAGTGCCGAAAAATCTGACGCCCTTGAGCAGCGCGCCGTCGGTCACGCCGGTCGCGGCGAAGATGACCTTCTTGCCCGGCACGAGGTCGTCGGTGTCGTAAGTCTTGTTATGGTCTGTGATGCCCATTTCGCGCAGGCGCGCGATGACTTCATCCTGCGCGGGCACTTTGTTCTTATCCACGCCGAGGCGTTCCGCATCGAAGACCAGCTTCGCCAGTATCTCTCCGTTCAAACACTTCATGGCCGCCGCCGTGATGACGCCTTCGGGCGCGCCGCCGATGCCCATTAGCGCATGAATGTTCGTGCCCGCGACGGCGGCGGAGATGCCCGCCGAGAGGTCGCCGTCCGAGATGAGACGTATGCGCGCGCCCGACTCTCGCACGTCGTTAATCAGTTTTTTGTGGCGCGAGCGGTCGAGCGTGATGACGGTCAGGTCGTTGACATCGCGTCCCAAGCGGCGCGCGATGTTCTTCAAGTTGTCCTTCACGGGCGCGTCAATATCTATCGCGCCGCGACATGATGGGCCAACCACTATCTTGTCCATGTAGATGTCGGGCGCGTTGAGGAGTCCGCCGTGTTCAGCCGCCGCGAGGACGGCGATGGCGTTGTTGGCTCCGAGCGCGCAGAGGTTCGTGCCTTCGAGCGGGTCCACGGCGATGTCAACTTCGGGGAAGGGGTTGCGCTCGTCCTCCTCTGCTTTGAAGCCGCCGCCGACCTCTTCGCCGATGTAGAGCATGGGCGCTTCGTCGCGCTCGCCCTCGCCGATGACGATGCGACCACGCATCGGCACGGTGTCCATCACCTCGCGCATCGCTTCGACCGCGACGTGGTCCGAATGCTTGCGGTCTCCCTGGCCCATCGTGCGCGCCGCCGCGATGGCCGCCGCCTCGCAGACGCGCAGGAAATCCAGCGACAACTCGCGCTCCGTTCTCAACTCGTTGCCCATCTCGTTTTGCTTCTCCCGATTTTAAGATGTGTGAACTGCCAGAGGTAGCTCATTAATAACTTGCTCGCAGGTCTTGGAAATGCGCTCGTATAGTAACAGAGCGGGCGCGGAAATTATAGAGTCGGCGTCCGCTCCTGATGTCTGCGAGCGAGAACTTTCGCAGGCTTCGAGTTCAATCTGATACGCGTGCGGTTTCATCTTGACTGGTCCAGTATTCCAAACTGACTACTTCCCGACCGCCCGCAAACGTGCGCGGTCTGCGGTCTAAAGCTTTATCCACGAGTTTTCTCAGGTTGGCTTGCTGGACCAGTAATGGCATGAGGATTGTTATGCTTTGCCCGGAGCGGCGGCGGGCTGCGCCCAACTCACGGCGAAAGATGAGGCGGGCCAGCGTGAAATTTCCGCCTCGATTTAAGACTCAAGTTCAAACACGAAATGTATTCTTACTCAGACGCGACGATGCATCCTTACAGGCAAGAGCGGACGGGACGACGTGGCGCGGCTTACGGCTGCAAGCAACGCAGGGAGACGAGCCAGGAGACGCGCTACCAGACGCGGCTGCCCTTCAGCCTCACGCTGATCGGGCAGGCGGACATTCTGGAAGAGCCGCACACTATCCAACTCACAGGCCACACGCACGACATCAATGCCAACGGGCTCTCGCTCGTTGGACCATTAATTCGCTTCGGCTATCGTTACCTGATGGGCCGCAGCCAGACGTTGCGCATCGTGCTTCAGCTTCCAAGCGGGCCTATCGAGATGGAGGTGACGCCGAACCGTTACCTGCAACTGGAAGCGGGCGCGACCGACGCGGGCTTTATCATGACGGGCGGCGCGGAGATGGATAGCAATCAAACGGAAATTCCCTGCCTCATCGGAGTGCTCATCACGAAAATCAGCGACGTTGACCGCGCGCTCTATGATGAATACCTGCACATGCTTGGGCAGGTCGAAGCGGGGCAGATGAACTTCATCGTCGGCATCGAGGACAATCTCTGGGACGACATGACGCTGGCCCATAACTCCATCTGAAGAACAGAAGTTTCCTTTAGCTCATCCTTCATCAAGACGGCCCGCGCCGCTTTAACTCGCCGCGACCGCCTCGCGCGCGTCCTCCGTGGGCTTCCAGGGCGGAAGCGTGCGCCGCGCCTGCTTCTCTTTCTTGAGGCCCAAGGCCCAGTCCGCCTGCATCAGCGTGTGTATATCGCGCGTGCCCTCGTAGATTACCGCCGCCTTACAGTTGCGCAGGTAACGCTCGACCGGATAATCGTTTGAATAGCCGTTGGCCCCGTGGACCTCTATCGCCATCGAGGCGGCCTTTTCGCTTCTCACGGTGGCCTGCCATTTCGCCAGGCTCGTCTCCTTCGCGTTCAGTTGGCCCATGTTCTTCAAGAAGCCCGCGCGCAGCCAGAGCAGGTGGGCCATCTGGTAATCGGCTTCCATCTCCGCGATCTTCTGCTTGACGAGTTGATGATTGGCAATCTTAGTCCCGAACGTCTCACGCTCGTTGGCGTAAGCGACGGAGGCATCACGCGAGGCGCGTATCAACCCGGTCGCGCCCGCCGCCACGGTGAAGCGTCCCTGCTCAAGAGCGAACATCGCTATCTTGAAGCCCTCGCCCTCTTCGCCGATCAGGTTCGCCTTCGGCACGCGCACGTCCTGCAAAGAGAAGTAACCGGTGTTGCCCGCGCGGATGCCCATCTTGCCGTGAATCGTGCCGGATGAGAAACCCTTCATCGAACGCTCAACGATGAAGCAAGACATGCCCGTGTGGTCGCGTTGCTTTCGTTTCTCCTCGTCGGTCCAGCAGAAGAAGAGAAAGTTGTCCGCGACATCAGCGAGACTAATCCACATCTTCTCGCCGTTCAAAACATACTCATCGCCCTCGCGCCGCGCCGTCGAGCGAGAGCCGACCACGTCCGAGCCCGCGCCCGGCTCCGTCAAGCCATAGGTCGCAATCTTCTCGCCCTTCGCCTGCGGGACCAAATACTTCTGCTTCTGCTCTTCTGTCCCCCAGGCGTAGAGCGTGAGCGAGTTGAGGCCCGTATGCACGGACATGACGACGCGCAGGAAAGTGTCAACGGCTTCGAGTTCTTCGCAGACGAGGCCGAGCGAGATGTAATCGAAGCCCGCGCCGCCGTACTCTTCTGGGATGCAGACGCCGAGCAAATTAAGCTCCGCCATCTTATCTAAAATTGAACGGTCAAACTGCTGCTTCTCATCAAGCTCTTTGATGCGCGGCGCGACCTCCTTGAGCGCGAAATCGCGCACGCTGCGACGAATCGCCTTATGGTCTTCTGTCAATTCAAAATCAATCATCGGTGAACTTCCTTAAGCATAGAGTTGATAACCTGATGCCTGCCCATGTGATGTTGAGCGGATAATTTTAAGCTGGTATGCGGCATGCGGTTCTTTTATGGAGCGTGCCATATCTTACACCAGCCACGCGCCCGCGCGAAAGTCTTAGGTTAGAAACTCACACACTATCCTTGCGCCGCTTTGATAAGCTGGCGCGCGGCTTCCCTGGCTTCATCGAGGGTGTTAATACGCCCGTCGAGTTGCATCTCGTAGATGGCGCGCGTGACTTGGCCCATTAAGGGCGAAGGCTTGAGGCCCATGTCGAGCAGGTGTCGGCCCATTAGGAGGGGCGCGGGTGGGCGTTCCTGGACCTCTAATTCCCTGGCCCGCGCGATGAACCATTCCTGCGGCGCAGCGTCGTGCCACTTCTCCGGCGGAACCCACTCGGCGTTGCGTCCGAGGGTATCCGCGCGCGCCACCCTGTAGAGCAAATCAAGTTCGCAACGGCGTGCGAGACGACGAAACGCGCCGTCGCCTATCTGGTCTCGCGTGCGATAGAACTCGCCTGGCTTCAAATGATCTCGGACGAGCGCGACCACCTGCGAGCGCACGTCGTAACCGTCGAGCGTGCGTATATTGAGACGTTCGAGAAACGTCAAGGTCGGCTCGATGCCAGCCTCCTCATGGCCGCGCGAACGCCAGCGTCCCTCTATGAATTCCGTCGTCGCGGGCTTGCCGAAATCATGACACAGCGCGCCCAGCATGACCGTCACGCGCTTCATGTAAGGAAGATCGTCAATCAGTTCTCGCGCGCGGTCGAGCGTGAGCATCGTATGAACGTCAACATCTCCCTCAGGATGCCAGTCATATTCTTGAGGCACGCCGACGAGGGCTTTCAGTTCGGGGAATAATTGGTCCACGATGCCGAGACCGTAGAGCCACTTGAGGCCAATTGACGGGCGGGGCGCGCGCAGCAGTAGCTTTTCCATCTCGCCCCAGACGCGCTCGCGCGGCAGGTCCGTGAGGTCAATCGCGCGGCAGAGTTCTACGGTCTCCGGCTCGATGTCGAATTCAAAGCGCGCGGCGAACTGCGCGGCACGCAGAACGCGCAGCGAGTCTTCAACGAAGGTCTCACGCGAGACGGCGCGCAGGATTTTGTTCTGGATATCATCGCGGCCTTTGAAGGGGTCTATAATCACGTCCGTGAGCGGGTCTTCGAGAATGGCGTTGATGGTGAAGTCGCGTCGGCGCGCGGCCTCTTCGAGGCTCATCACGGGGTCGCCTTCGATGATGAAGCCGCGATGGCCGCGCCCGCTCTTGCGCTCGCGCCGTGGGATGGAAACGTCCAGGTGGTTGCCGATTTTGTAGACGGTGAAGGATTCGCCGACGACGTTGAGGCGACCGAAACTCTCCAGCAGTTGTCTCAAGGTGGCGGGCTCGACGCCGTACACTTCCACGTCCCAGTCTTTGGGACGGATGCCCATCAGAGAATCGCGCACGCAGCCGCCCACCATCAGCGCGCGGCCTCCCTTATCGCGGACGACGCGAGCCAGGGCCAAGACCTTCTCAGGAACGCGAAAGGACATCAAAGCATTTTCGGGAGCGAGCCAGTGGCCCTTGAAAGTTTGCGGTCAGTCGTCCTCTTCAGCCGTCAACTCTTCGTCTTCCGCAAAGCCATCTGCATCTGCAAACTCTTCCGCGCGCCGCTCGTCAATCTCGTTGAAGACGACCTGCACGCCGCGCGTCGAAGGCAGGCAGCTAATGACCTGCGCGCGTTCGATGCGCGTCATCTCAGAGCCGTTAGTGTGCCAGAGCTTGACCCAGAATGTGCGCGTCTCTCCATGAACGGCGAAGGTCGAGCCGTCGAGCATGACGGGCACGGGCTCGGCCAGAGTGCCCGCGCGCAACGCCGCCAGGAGTTCGGAGACGTAAGGCTTGAACTTCTCGAATTGGACCAGCACCGCGCTGTCCGCAATCTCTGCGGGCGGCAGTTCTACGGGTTCTTCGGACTCAAGCAGAAGGCGTGTCTCCGTCTGCTGGTTGCGCTTCTTAACTATGGGCATGATAAAAACAGGGAGTCAGGAGCCAGAAGCCAGAAGGAAGAGCGGAGCATTAAGCATGCCCTTCATCATGAAGAGCATGCTATAGCTTTTCTCTTGGCTTCTTGCTTCTGGCTCCTGACTCCTGACTTCATTCCTCGTCATCTCTTTTCCAGTAATCTTTGTTGCAGGTGTTGCGGCAGGTCAAAGACCTTGACGCGTTCCTGTTCCCAGGTGTCGCGGTCGCGGACGGTGACGGCTTCATCTTCGAGCGATTGATGGTCCACGGTGACGCAGAAGGGCGTGCCTATCTCGTCCTGGCGCGCGTAGAGCTTGCCGATGCCGCCCGTGTCGTCATAGACGGCGCGCAGCACTGGTTGCAGCGAACGCTTGATGGCCTTCGCCATGCCGACAATCTCCGGCTTGTTCTTGGCGAGCGGGAGGATGGCGGCCTTCACCGGCGCGAGTTCCGGGTGCAATTTGAGAATGACGCGCTTCTCTCCCTTATCGTTCGTCTTCTCCGAATAAGCGTCCATCAGGACGGCGAGCACCGTGCGATTGACTCCGGCTGCGGGTTCGATGACGTAAGGATAAAAGCGTTCCTTCGTCGCTTCGTCGAAATATGAGAGGTCTTCCGTAGAGTCAGGATTGAGCCGCTTGCCTTCCGCGTCTTCGGGTTTCTTTGAATGTGCCTTGAGGTCGAAGTCCGTGCGATTGGCGATGCCCATCAGTTCATCCCACTGTCGCTCATCCTCTTCGCGTTCGGGGAAGAAGCGATAGTGAATATCAACCGTGCGCTTGGCATAGTGGGCCAACTCTTCTTTCGGCTGCTCATAAAGGCGCAGGTTGTCCGCGCTGATGCCGAGGCTCAGGAACCAGTTGTGACAGTTATCAATCCATTCCTGGTGAACGGGTTCGTCCTCGCCCGGACGGACGAAGTATTCCATCTCCATCTGCTCAAACTCGCGCGTGCGAAAGATGAAGTTGCCGGGCGTGACTTCGTTGCGAAAGCTCTTGCCGATCTGCGCGATGCCGAAAGGGAGTTTGCGGCGCGAGGTCGTCAGCACGTTCATGAAATTGATGAAGATGCCCTGCGCCGTTTCCGGGCGCAGATAGACGAGAGCGGACTCGTCATCTTCCGAAGTCGCGCCGACGTGCGTGCGAAACATTAAATTGAAGGGGCGCGGCTCAGTGAAATCTGTTGAGCCGCAGTTCGGACACTTCACCAGCTTTTGCTGAATCGCCGTTTCGATAGAGACGGAACCCGCGCCTTCATATTCTAATTTGTCAGCACGAAACCTGGTCTTGCATTCACGGCAATCAACGAGCGGGTCGCTGAAGGTGTCTTCGTGGCCGGAATATTTCCAGACCAGGCGGTTGAGGACGATGGATGAATCTATGCCCTCCATATCGTCGCGCTCGTAGACCATCCATCGCCACCAGAGCCGCTTGACGTTGTTGGCGAGTTCGACGCCGAGCGGGCCGTAGTCCCAGGCAGAGCCGAGTCCGCCATAAATCTCGGATGAGGGGAAGACGAAGCCACGACGTTTAGCCAGGCTGACGATGGTTTCGATATTCGGTGCTGACACTACTTTTGGCCTCTCGCAAATGATAAATGCTAAATGGTAAACGGTGAAGAGGAAACAAGGGGTCCGCTTCCCTCTCATTCACCATTTACCATTTACTGAAAGATTAGTCTAACAGCCACACGCCGCAATTGAAAAGAAGAGAGGAGCGCATCCGTTCAAAGCGGGAACGCTCCTCTCTCTCTTTAATGCTGTAAAAGATTTGGGCCAGGCTTTCGCGCTTCTACTTGGCTGGCGCAGACGGCGTCGTGACGTTGACATCAACCTTCTTGGTCCCGCCACCCAAGAGACCTCTCCCGAAAAAGACGAGCGCCAGCACAATCACTATCACGAAGATGACCAGTACCGCTACCACGCCCGTACTGCCACCACCATTATCGTCACCCATAAAACGAATCCTCCTATCAAAAGTTCGTCCGGCAAAAATCCCTGGGGGAATAATTTATCTGTTCAGGGGAAAGTATGTGCCAAGAGTGTTACCACACGGTCAACACGCTGGCAAGTCTTAAAAAGCGACAGGTGACGAGAAACTGCTTTGAGTATTCCCGTCACCTGTCATTCGTCAACCGTTAAGGTTCTCGCCCTCGCTCTCTCGCTCTTGCTTACCGTCGCGGTGAACGCGAGCGGCGCGTGTTAGAGCGCGGGATATGTTGAATCCCTCTGGGCTGCGGCAGTTCAGTGACTGAACTGAGGTTCGGCTCCGGCCTCGGCGCGCCGAGTTTGACCACGTATAGCTCTATGTGGACCTTGTTGCTGTCCGTGATAGGCTCGACGTTGATGCGGCTGGACTCAAGACCGCGCGAGCCGACCAGGTAATCCAGCGCGTGCCTGCCAACCGCTTGCGCTTCCCTGAGAGGACCGTGAACGTATATCTGTCCCTTCGCGCCCGGCGTGTTCTGTAACTCGATGGCGAAGTTATCCAGACGCGCCTTGAGGTCGTTCATAGAGACATACGGGCCGCAGTCGTAACAGGTATCGGCGGTGGCGTCCGTCTTCGCCATACAGTTGGGGTCGTTAGAGCCATCGTCTATGACGAGCGAGGCCGTGATGGTGTGGTTACTGCCGAGGCCCGTCGTGTCTACAACGATGCTCGGAGTGCCCTGGCCGCTGGCGATGCGCGCGGCATCGGGGCTGACCGTCCAGTGATAGCGCAGAGTATTCGTGCCAGCATACTGCGTGTTCGCCGCGAAGGTGACGTTCTCGCCCTTCTTGAAGTTAGGCTGCGAGACGATGTTGGCCGTAATCGGAGTCGCGGTGCAATTTTTGACGATGAATTCCGAGAGCGCTTCCTGGCGGCAACGCGCATCGCCGGAGCCGTCGTCGGCATCCACTACAAGCCGCACGGTGACTGTGCCATCAACGCCCGTCGTATTGACGGAGATTTCCGAGGCGTCCGCGCCGCTCGTGACCTTAGCCGTGCTAGGGGTGACGGTCCAGGCGTAGTTGAGCGGGGAGGGACCATCGTAGTTGACGTTGGCTTTGAACGAGGTGACATCCTCGCCCTGCGAAGTCTGCGTGACGTTGGCCGTGATCGGATAATCCCAGCAATGCTTTTCTATCTTCTTGTAGGTCACGCCGACGCAGTAGAGGCGGCTCGCCGCGACATCAATCTCGCGCGTCCAGCGCGTGCCGTCCGGCATCTGCACTTCTATCGTGTGCCTGCCAGGATTGAGTTCGTCAACGACGACACCACTCGGACTGGTGAAGCCGTTGGGTTTACCATCCACCAGCATCGGGTATGAGCCGGTCGGGGTCGTTACCTGTATCCTGCCGAACTTCGCGGGCTTGGTCCTCTTGCGCGCGTAGGCGTTGGAGGACATGGCGAAGCAGGCCATCGCAATCAACAGGATGGCGGCCAGCCTGGGAAGCGCGGCGAAGTTAAAAAGCGGAGTCGTAATCATTCGTCTCTTCATGTTGGGCTTTTAGACCTCCGTGGCGACCGATTCCCGTCTGGCTAACTTAACGCGATGATAACGACGACGCGCGCCTGCGCCGAGCGCGGCCAGTCCTGAGCCGAAGAGCAGGAGCGACGCAGGCTCTGGAACTTCCGTGCAGGTCGTGCAGACTGTAATCTTGTGGCAATTCTCATCCTCGCCGGGGCCGGGCGTGCATTTCTTATCGGGCGTGCAGATGCCGGTCAGGCAGACGGCGGGAATCCCGGCCAGCCACCACAGTGGGAAGCGCGCAGGGACTCTAATCTCGCCGCAGTCGCAAACCGTGCCGTCTATGTCTCCCTGTTCGACGACTTTAACTGTGGGCGTCTGCGCCTGTTGCGTCGTGGGCGTCTGAGCTCCTTGAATCAGGGACGAAGGCTCGGAGGCGGTTGTGGCGTTGGTCGTGCCGCCGGTCGTATTGCCATCGGATGATTTGGATTGAGTTGCTGCTTTCCCGCTGGTTGGCGTGCTGCCCTGTTGTTGGACGGTGCGCAGGCGAAGCTGTTGGTTCTGGCCGCCGTTCTGCATGTTTCCCATCACCTGGACCACGTCCGCGAACGTCAACGGACCGGCATGCACTGGAACGGCTGCCATCAGCAAGAGGCTGAGTATCGTAGCAATTGGGCGAAATGCTCGACTCCTCATTATCGGGAGCTCCTTCTTGATTGCTTCCCCGTGTTGGACCTGGAAGCGTATGCGCCTCGTTTCAATCATCATTAGGGCGCGCAAAAAAACTATAAAATTTTCAATAGCAGCGACACTAAAACTGCCCGCGAACCCCAGTTCGCGTGGTGAAAACCTTCGAGGGCTTTCATCATTTGCTTAAGAAAGATGGTTAATGCCGTAAGAATTCCAGTTTCGGTAGGAGATTAAACCCGTCTTTGTGTCCGTATGTCAAGAGAAATAAAGGGAAAAGCATGAAGAGGACAAAAGTTAAAAGCAAAAAGGCAAAAGTGTGGAGAAGCCAGCTTTCATTTACCAGCGACTTCCGCCTCACTTTTGCCTTTTTACTTTTAACTTTCGCCTTGATTTTTAGTCTTCGCCTCCGCCTCCGGCGGCTTCAGCGCGCTGCTTCTCGTCTTTGAGCACGGCCTTTCTGGAGAGCTTAATCTTGTTGCCCTCTTTGCCGATGCACTTGACCATGATTTGCTGGCCTTCCTTCAGTTCATCGCGCACGTCCTTGACCCTGCGGTCGGCGATTTCCGAGATGTGCAGGAGACCGTCCGTGCCGGGGAAGATTTCGACGAACGCGCCGAAGTCAACGATGCG
This sequence comes from Blastocatellia bacterium, assembly GCA_034665545.1. Lineage (GTDB taxonomy): Bacteria > Acidobacteriota > Blastocatellia > Pyrinomonadales > Pyrinomonadaceae > DASYML01. The sequence continues at coordinate 835 of JAXDFO010000099.1, read as the reverse complement.
CGAGACCGTGCCCAGATAGGTCTCGCCGATCTCTGCTTCAGCCGTCAGGCCGCGTATGCGGTTGACTGCGGCATCGGCTGCCGCGCTGTCTGCGGTCGCAATCGAAATCGTGCCGTCATCTTCAACGTCAATCTTGGCTCCCGTCTCTTCGACGATGGAGCGAATCATCTTGCCGCCTGGTCCAATCACGTCGCGGATTTTGTCCGGGTTGATTTTAATCTGGATGATGCGCGGAGCGTAGGGCGAGATTTCCTCGCGCGGCTCCGAGATGCTCTTCTCCATGATGTCCAGAATGTGGAGGCGTCCCTTCTTGGCCTGGGCCAGGGCGTCCGCCATAATCTGCGCGTTGATGCCGCCGATCTTGATGTCCATCTGAAGAGCGGTGATGCCATCGCGCGAGCCCGCGACCTTGAAATCCATGTCGCCGTAGTGGTCTTCCGCGCCCGCGATGTCGGTCAGGATGGCGTACTTGTTGCCCTCCATCACGAGGCCCATCGCCACGCCCGCCACGGGCCGCTTCAAGGGCACGCCCGCGTCCATCAAAGAGAGCACGCCGCCGCAGATGGAAGCCATGCTGGATGAACCGTTAGACTCCGTGATGTCCGAGACGATGCGCAGAGTGTAAGGGAAATCCGCGTCGTCCGGCAGGATGGGTTCGATGGCGCGGCGGGCGAGCGCGCCGTGGCCTATCTCGCGGCGCGAGGATGAGCCGAAGCGACCGACCTCGCCGACGGAGTATTGCGGGAAATTATAGTGGAGCAGGAAACGACGCTTGACTTCGCCCTTCTCCAAATCATCCATGAACTGCTCGTCTTCCTTCGTGCCGAGCGTGGTC
>JAXDFO010000098.1:0-3196 GCA_034665545.1 Blastocatellia bacterium | reverse complement strand
TCTTGACTCATGACTCTTTTTATCATGCCGCGCGGCGCGAGAGAAGATACGCCTTGATAAAATCGTCTATGTCGCCGCCGAGCACTGCGTCCACGTTGCCGCGTTCAAGCTTGGTGCGCGCGTCTTTGACTAAACGATAGGGCGCGAGCACATAGTTGCGTATTTGTGAGCCGAAGGAGATGTCAGCCTTGTTGGCTTCGAGTTCGGCTGTCTCCGCGCGCCGCTTTTCCAGTTCAAGCTCGTAGAGCCTTGAGCGCAAGACCTGCATGGCGACGGCGCGGTTCTGGTGCTGCGAGCGTTGGTTCTGACACTGGACCACTATTCCAGACGGCAAGTGCGTGATACGCACGGCGGAGTCCGTCGTGTTAATGTGCTGGCCGCCCGCCCCCGTCGCGCGATACGTGTCAACGCGCAAGTCCTTATCGTTAATTTCGACCTCTATGTTTTCGTCAATCTCAGGATAGACGAAGAGTGAAGCGAACGACGTGTGCCGCCGCGCCGCCTGGTCGAACGGCGAGATACGGACCAAGCGATGCACGCCCGCTTCAGCCGCGAGCAGCCCGTAAGCGTACTCGCCGATGACCCTGAAAGTGACGCCCTTAATCCCAGCCTCTTCGCCCGGCTGGTAGTCTATAATCTCGACCTTAAAGCCGCGCCCCTCCGCCCACTTCAAATACATGCGCAGCAGCATCTCGGCCCAGTCCTGCGATTCGGTCCCGCCTGCGCCCGGATGAATCGTGCAGATAGCATTGCGCGCATCGTTCTCGCCGGAGAGCAGCATCTCTGTCTCCGCCGTGCTCACGTCATGCTCAAGCTTTTCAAGTAGAGTGTGCAACTCGCGCGCGGATTCCTCGTCATCCTCCGTGGCAAATTCCAGAAGCACTCTGGCGTCCGCGATTGTAGACTCGAACGACTCCTGCCGCGCCACAATGCGCTCCAACCGACTGCGCTGCTGTAAGAGCGTCTGCGCCGCCTCCTGGTCGTTCCAGAAATCGGCGGCTTGCGCCTGCGCCTCAAAGCTTGCTAACTCTTCGCGCTTCGCAGCAACATCAAAGAAACCTCCCTAGCTGTTCGATGCGCTTGCGCAGATCCTCGAATGAGTTTCGCAAATCCAGGATAGATACCGTCTCAGTCATTATCAGTTTTCCTCTTTCTCAATCTCAGAGAGAGCACGATCAACAGACTCGACAGGGCACATAATCCTGCGAAGAGGTCGCCGTGTCTAGTATAAAAAGTCTGCCCGCCAACGGCGCGAGTGACCGTCCAGGTCCGCACGGCGGGCTGAAAACCTGCGGTCGCATCGCTGACTTCGCCGCGCGCGTTGATGTACGCGGAGATGCCCGTATTGGTCACGCGCAGGATGGGACGTTCATTCTCGACCGCGCGAAAGACGACGTTCGCCAGGTGTTGCCGCCTGACGGGCGTTGGTCCAAGATAGCCGTCGTTTGAAATATTAATCAGCACGTCCGCGCCTTCGCCCGCGAACCTGCGCGCGATTGATGGAAAGGCCGACTCGAAACAGATGAACACTCCGGCCCGCGCCTTGCCGATTGGCATGAGCGTATACTCCGCGCCCGGCGTGAAATCCCCTACCATCACCGGAAGCATGCTGGCTCCGGGCAACCAGCGCGGGACGGGCACATACTCGCCAAACGGCAGCAGGCGAATCTTATCATACTGTGCGACGAGACGACCCTCTTCATTCACCATCACCGCCGCGTTATATGCGCCGTCCAACGGCGCAGGCTCAAGCGCGTTGAAGATGACGGACGTGCGATTCTTCGACGCGAAGCGCGCCAGGAGTTCTCTGAATTCACCGTCGCGCGCGTAGGCGAAATTCATAGGCGATTCGGGCCAGATGACGACGCGCGGCAGGCTCGCCGCGAATCCTTTCCTATCCCATTCAAGAAGCGCGCTTTCGCTCAAGGAGATGTGCCGGGCAACGAGCGCGTCCGTCTCTGCTGTAGAATCCACAGGCTCCATAGGCACGTTCGGCTGTACGCCGACGATGACCGCATCGGGCTTGATGAGAGATGTCGTATCATTGATTCCAGCGTTCGCGGACCTGCCCGTGAAGATGATAGAAAGAAAGACGACCGCCAACACTGAGAGCGTGACGAGCAACGCTCGCACGTTTCTTTTCAGGACCAGATATGCGATTGAAGAGTTGACCAGTAGGATTAAAAAGCCTACGAGGTAAACTCCGCCCCACCGCGCCGTTTGAATCAGCATCGGATGATAGGCTTGCGAATAGCCTATCGCGTTCCACAACTGGCCCGTCATGCCGAGCCGCGCCCATTCAAACGCAGCCCACAAAAACGGCGCGGCGAAGATGGCACGCATGCCCCAACGCCCGACCGCGCGCCCCAGCACGGCCATGCACATCGCCGGAAAGAAGCTCACGATGATGACGGGGACGGCGAGCAGCAGGTAAGCGACGACGGCGGGCAGATGGCCGTAGCGCATCATGGAATAAGTGAGCCAGTAACATGAGCCGTAGAAGAAGAGCGCGCCCGTCAGCCAGCCCAACACGAAGCCCGCGCCCGCTTCCGCGCGACGCGCCACGACGACCAGCACCGGCACGAGTCCGACCCACGCGAGCGGCCACAAATTAAGGTCCGGGAAAGAGAGTATGAGCAGGGCCGCCGAGAGAAAGGCCATCATCATCTCGGCCTTCGTCGGAGCGTAAGCGCGCGCCTCACGCAGAGCCTTCGAGAGCCGCCCGCCTCTCGGCGCGGCCACGTTAATCACATCCTCCATAGACCCAAGTCTAACAAAGAAAGAGCAAGGTCACGAAGGGCGAAAGAGGAAAGGCGCGGCGATGAAAAATTAGTTCGGAAATTTTTTCTTTCTTCAAGCCTTAGACCTTCACCTTTAACGAAATGGTCTACCGAGTTGACGAAAATAGACAGAAAACGTCACTCGGCAAGTGACAAATTTCGTCTTTTGTCAGGAACGTGACGCCCTGCGGCAGATTGTCGAATGGGATGTGCTGGTGAAAGGTTCAGGAACGTAGTGCGCGCGGGTGCTTGAGGAATTGTGTGTGATTACTTAAAAGAGCCTAAAAGTGGGAGAACCCGGTCATTGCTGACCGGGTTCGCATTTCGGGGGGAAGCACTGAAGGATCGCTCGGCGGGCGGCTGGCGACGCGGCAGGCGGCGCTCAGAGAAGTGATGGCGGCGGGGTCACGGTTGTT
>JAXDFO010000097.1:0-4181 GCA_034665545.1 Blastocatellia bacterium | reverse complement strand
AACTCTTCTGGGCGAAGAGACAAGTAAGGAAGCGCAGGTACTACATCAGCAGTCTCTCGGCAGATGCCTTGCAACTGGGTAAAGCGATCAGAGGCCACTGGTCAATCGAGAACTCTCTGCATTGGGTCTTAGATATAGGATTTCGAGAAGATGAGAGCAGAATCCGCAAAGACCATGCTCCAGAGAATGTGGCGACGTTGCGACATAACGCGTTGAATCTGGTCAAGCAAGAGAAGATGACGAAAGTAGGGATCAAATCGAAGCGACTGAAAGCAGGTTGGGATGAGAGCTATCTATTAAAAGTTCTATATGGTTAAGATGCTCTCGCCCTAGAGAAGTAGTTGCTCGCCTTGACTGTTTGTGAAATTGCGTGCTAGACTCACAAGCTTTTGCAGAGTTGCGTTTTCTCAAATCAGACAACCTATGCGATACGACTCGTTCGCTAAACCTATTCGAGCGTTATGATTCTTCTGGCCTTCGCTGAGAACTCTATCCAATTAGTGCCGGACGGCACTCTTTTTATCCACATCGCGCTCATCCTGGTGATGGTGTTCGTGCTGAACGCGACGCTATTCAGACCCATCAATCGCATTCTTGAGGAACGCGAGCGGCGCACGCGCGGTCAGTTGGACGAAGCGCGCGATACGCTGCGGCGCGTAGACGAGAGGATGAATACTTACGAGCGAAGTTTGCGTGAGGCGCGCGCAGAAGGGTACAGGTTGATGGAGCAGGTGCGCGCAGAGGCCATGCAGGAGCGGCAGGAGCGGTTGAATGGCGTTCGTGGAGAGATAGAACGCTCTGTCGCTAAAGAGAAAGATGCTGTTAAGGCGCAGGTGTCTGAGGCTCGTGCGACGCTGGACGCGGATGCGGCGCGCCTTGCCGCAGAGATAGGTTCGCATATTCTTCATCGCCCGCTCAGGGATACTTCTACGACGGGTCTTGATTCGCGCGCGTAAGTTTTATGACTATCGCTCTCATCAAAATTTCCGCTCTCTTCGCTTTGCAGGAAGCGGGCACTGCGTCCGGCGGTCTCCCGTGGTGGCTTAACTATCCGGGCTTTGAAGCCTGGAAGTTTTTCAATCTCTTTCTGTTCGTGGGCGTGATGGTTTATATCCTGCGCCGTCCTCTGGGAGATGCCTTGCGGACGCGGCGCGAGACCATCCGGCGCGAACTCGTGCGCGCGCAGGAAGAGCGCAACGCGGCGTATGCCAAGTTGGAAGAGGTAGAGGCGCGGTTGGCGCGGCTCGATGCGGAGGTCGCCAGCGTGCGCGAGCATGCTGAGAGGGAAGCTGTCGAAGAGCGCGAGCGCGTTCGCAGTTCCGCCGAAGAGGAAGCCAGGAAGTTGCGCGAGCAGGCACAGAGGGAGATTGAGAGCGCGGGCAAGGCTGCCAGGCAGGAGCTACGCAAGTATGCGGCAGAGCAAAGCGTGCGCCTCGCGGAAGAGATGATACGCAGAGACATACGTCCTGATGACGATGCGCGGCTGGTGAATATGAACGTGGAAGAACTGGGAGGGATGGGACGTTGAGCGTAGAGACGGTGGCGCGTCGTTACGCAACGGCGCTGGCAGATGTCGTTATCACACGAGGCGAGGCGCGAGAGGTGCAGGAGGAGTTGTCTGCCTGGGAGCAGATGATGCATTCCAACGTGCAGTTGATGGAAGTCTTTCGCAACCCGACCGTTCCTTACGAGCAGAAACAGAAAGTCTTGACGACGCTCATCGCGCGCACGCGCGTGCGCCCCATGACCGCCAACTTTCTACAGGTGCTCTTGCGAAACCAGAGGCTCTCTGAACTCTCGGAAGTCAACAAGCGTTTCGCAAAGGTTCTGGATGAGCGCGCGGGAGTCGTCTCGGCGGAAGTCTCGACGGCGCGGCCCGTGCCGCCCGCGACGCAGGAAGCCTTGCGCGACAAGCTCACGAAGTTGACGGGCAAGCAGGTGCGGCTCAGTTTTCACACGGATGAAGAGTTAATCGGCGGGATGGTGACGCGCATCGGCTCGACCATCTACGATGGCTCTGTGCGCAGTCAATTGCAGAGGGTCAAAGAGAGTCTCACGGGGAAGTGAGGAAGCGCGCATGATGAGATGAATGCTATCGCAGCCGTTCATCGTTCGCCATTCCAAATTCATCATTGAGGAATCATATGGAACCAATCAGGGCCAACGAGATTAATGAGATTATTCGCCAGCAGATAGAGAACTTCGAGACGGGCGTGACCGTCACGGAGGTCGGAACCGTGATTAAGGTGGGCGATGGTATCGCGGAAGTTCACGGGCTGGAAAAGGTGATGGCCGGTGAGTTGTTGGAGTTTCCGCACGAGGTACGCGGTCTCGCTCTGAACCTGGAAGAGGACAAGGTCGGCGTCGTGCTCTTCGGCAACTTTCAAGAGGTCAAGGAAGGCGACTTGGTCAAGCGCACGGGCCGCATTATGGAAGTGCCCGTCGGCGATGCGCTGATAGGGCGCGTCGTGGATGCGCTCGGCAATCCGATTGATGATCGTGGACCAATTATCACGGAGGAGTTCAATACTATCGAGCGCATCGCGCCCGGCATCATTGACCGCCAACCCGTGAAGGAGCCTTTACAGACGGGCTTGAAGGCGATTGACTCGATGGTTCCCATCGGGCGCGGGCAGCGCGAGTTGATTATCGGCGATCGGCAGACGGGCAAGACAGCCGTCGCGGTTGACACGATTATCAACCAGAAGGGCAAGGACGTTGTCTGCATCTACGTCGCCATCGGGCAGAAGGCTTCGACGGTCGCGCAGGTCGTGAAGACCTTGCAGGACTCCGGCGCGATGGACTACACCATCGTCGTCAAGGCGACTGCTTCGGACCCTGCGGCGATGCAGTTTCTCGCGCCTTATTCGGGAGTGGCGATGGGCGAGTATTTCCGCGATAGAGGACGCCACGCGCTGACCATCTACGATGACTTGTCGAAGCAGGCGGCGGCCTACCGCGAAATCTCTCTCTTGCTGCGTCGCCCGCCGGGCCGCGAGGCGTACCCTGGCGATGTCTTCTACCTGCACTCGCGCCTGCTCGAACGCGCGGCCAAGATGGCATACTCCAAAGGAGGCGGAAGCCTCACCAGCTTGCCCATCATCGAGACGCAGGCGGGAGACATCTCTGCCTACATTCCGACCAACGTGATTTCCATTACGGACGGTCAGATATTTCTCGAATCGGACCTCTTCAATTCGGGCATTCGTCCGGCCATCAACGTCGGCAACTCCGTCTCGCGCGTAGGCAGCGCGGCGCAGATTAAGGCCATGAAGCAGGTCGCGGGAACGCTTCGTCTTGACCTGGCCCAGTATCGTGAGTTAGCAGCCTTCGCGCAGTTCGGCTCTGACCTTGACAAGGCGACGCAGGCACAGCTGGCGCGCGGCCAGCGATTGATGGAAGTCTTGAAGCAGCCGCAGTATCAACCGATGGACGTGGCCTCGCAGGTGCTCGTCATCTGGACCGCGACCAACGGTCATCTGGACGACGTGCCGGTTGAGAACGTGCGTCGCTTTGAAGCGGACCTCCTGCGCTTCGTCGAAAATTCGCACCCCGGACTGCTCTCCGACATTCGTGAGAAAAAGTCTCTGACCGACGAAATCAAAACGGACCTGACGACGATTCTCAAGGACTTCAAAGACCGCTGGAACGAAGAGACGCTCGTCGCGCGCCAGAAAACTTCGAGCGCGGCTCCCGTCTCGACTACGACCTCGCCCGACGGCAAGACCCCGGCCCAGAGCACGGTCACAGCGGGAGCATAGAACAGAATCCAGAAGTCAGTAGAGAGGAGCCGGAAGAAAAGCAATAGCACGCCCTTCATATAGCATGCTCTTCATTCCGGTTCCTGACTCCTGGCTCCTGACTCCTGACGATTATGGCAAACCTTTTAGACATACGACGACGCATCAAGTCTGTGAAGAATACGCAGCAGATTACCAAGGCTATGAAGATGGTGTCTGCGGCGAAGCTCAAGCGCGCGCAGGATCGCGTGGTCACGGCGCGTCCCTTCGCCAACAAGATGACTGAGGTGTTGGGCGAACTGGCGACGCGGACGGACGAAAACTTTCATCATCCGTTATTGGACCAGCGCGGCGACCAGAACTATTTACTGGTCCTGATAACTGCGGACAAGGGTTTGTGCGGCGCATTCAATACCAACTTGATTAAGGCGGCTCAAGGCT
>JAXDFO010000096.1:0-6532 GCA_034665545.1 Blastocatellia bacterium | reverse complement strand
AACTCTTCTGCGAGCATGAAATTCGTTTCCGCGAACCGTTCGTCGAGCGCCAGCGTTCGCCTGAAGTAATCAATCGCCGCGTCGCTGCGCCCGCGCGCCGAAGCAATCAGCCCCAGGTAATAGAGCGGCTCAGGTCTGCCGGGCGAGACCTTGGCGGCGACTTCGAGCGCGCGCGCGGCATCATCAAGACGATTGAGTTGATAGAGCGTGAGGCCCAGATTAAAACTGGCCTGCGGGTGATTGGGAGCGAGACGAAGCGCGGACTCGAAAGCCTGTACGGCTTCCAGAAGGCGGTGCGTGCGCGCCAGCAGGACTCCGAGGTTGGCGTGCGCGCCCGCCGATTTCGGATTCAAGCGGAGCGCGGCGCGATACTCGCGCTCGGCTTCCGGCGACTGGCCTTTCTGGTCCAGAATCGCGCCGAGCAGGTTATGCGCGTCAGCGTTTTCGGGCGCAAGGTTCAGCGCGCGACGCACGACGGGTTCCGCCGCGTCTGGCCGACCCGCTTGCAATAATCCAGCCGCCTCCCGGAGCAGTGCCGCGCTCTCGTTGTTAGCCTGCGCGCTGTTACGGCGTTGAGCAAGGACGGGCCGCGCTCCTTGCGCGAAGATGACGAAGGCGACCGTCAGGCAGCAGACCGAAGCCGCGTTGCGTTTTTGTTTGAGAGAAAAGTTCATCGAGTGCGGAATAAAAATTTTAAGCTCCTGACAGGGGAACGACCAAGTATACTGAAGCGATAAACCCGCAGCAAATTCATTGAGCGTCGAAGGGGGATGTCCATGAAGTCCGCGAAATTGACGAGTCTTTTATTGGTCCTGATATTGAGCGTGTCGAGCGTGCCGCGCGTTGCCGCGCAACGGAAGTCCGCGAATGATGTTGAGCAGAGAATCAATGCCCTGCTCGCGCAGATGACGCTGGCGGAGAAGCTCGGACAGCTTCAACAACTTGACGGCGAGGCCAACGGAAATTATCGCCCGGAACATCTGGACATGGTCCGCAAGGGCTTGCTCGGCTCGACCTTGAACGTGCGCGGCGCGCAGAAGACCAACGAGTTGCAGCGCATCGCCGTCACAGAGTCGCGTTTGAAGATACCGCTCATCTTCGGCTTCGACGTGATACACGGTTACAGGACCATTTTCCCGGTCCCACTCGGCGAGGCCAGCAGTTGGGATCCGAAGGCTGCGGAGCGAGCCGCCAGCATCGCGGCTGCCGAATCTAGGGCCACGGGGGTTCATTGGACCTTCGCGCCGATGGTGGACATCGCGCGCGATGCTCGCTGGGGTCGCATCGTCGAAGGCTCCGGCGAAGACACTTTTCTGGGAGCGGCGATGGCGCGCGCGCGCGTGACGGGTTTTCAGGGAAGCGATTACAGCGCGCCGGATAGGGTCGTCGCGTGCGCCAAGCACTGGGTCGCGTATGGCGCGGCGGAAGCCGGGCGCGACTACAACACGACGGACATGTCCGAAGGTCGCTTGCGCGAGATTTACTTTCCGCCGTTCAAGGCGGCGGTGGATGCTGGCGTCGGAACTTTCATGAGCGCGTTCAATGACCTCAACGGCGTGCCGAGCAGCGCGAATCCTTTCACGCTCACAAAGGTCTTGCGCGGCGAATGGAAATTCGACGGACTGGTGGTGAGCGATTACACATCTGTGGAAGAACTCATCAAGCACGGGCTGGCGGTGGATGGCAAGGCGGCGGCGCGCGAGGCTCTCAACGCGGGCGTTGACATGGAGATGGTCAGTCGGCTTTACAACCAGCACGGCGCGCAACTGCTCAAGGATGGCGAGCTTTCACAGGCAACGATAGACGAAGCCGTGCGGCGTATCCTGCGCATCAAGTTTCGATTGGGCCTCTTCGACAAACCTTACACGGACGAGACGCGCGAGCGCACGATGTTGCTCAGTCCGGAGCACAGGGCAGCCGCGCGCGAAATCGCGGGCCGTTCGATGGTCCTTTTAAAGAATGAGAAGGAGACCTTGCCTCTCAACAAGAGCATTCGCAGCATCGCTTTAATTGGACCACTCGCGGACAGCCAGCAAGACATCATCGGCTCCTGGAACGGCGACGGCCATAAGGAGGACGCGGTGACGCTCCTCGCGGGTCTCAGGGCGAAGGCCGCGCCGGGGACTAAGATTACTTACGCGAAGGGCTGTGAAGTCAACGGTGATTCAACGGAAGGATTCGCGGAGGCAGTGCGGGCGGCGCGCGATGCGGACGTGGCAATCCTGGCGGTCGGTGAATCTGCGGACATGAGCGGCGAAGCATCATCGCGCGCTTCGCTGGATGTGCCCGGTCGCCAGTTGGACTTAATCAAGGCCGTGCAGGCGACGGGCAAGCCGCTCGTCGTCGTTCTCATGAACGGTCGTCCGTTGACGATAGGCTGGCTGGCGGACAACGCGAGCGCGATTCTCGAAACATGGTTCGCGGGAACCGAAGGCGGCAACGCCATCGCGGACGTGCTATTCGGAGATGTGAATCCGGGCGGCAAACTGCCCGTCACGTTTCCGCGCGCGGTGGGCCAGGAACCGCTCTATTATAATCAGATGAATACGGGGCGGCCTCCTGACGCGAATAACAAATATTCTTCAAAGTATCTGGACGTGCCCTGGACTCCGCTTTATCCCTTCGGCTACGGGTTGAGCTATACGCAATTCCGTCTCTCGAATTTGCAATTGAGCGCGCGGCAGATTCGCCCCGAAGGGCGCGTGACGGTCAGTGCGGACCTGGAAAATAATGGCAAGCGCGCGGGCGACGAGGTCGTCCAACTCTACATCAGGGATGTCGCGTCGAGCGTGACCAGGCCCATTAAAGAACTGAAAGGCTTTGAGCGCGTCAGCTTGCGCGCGGGAGAGAAGCGGCGCGTCTCTTTCACGCTCGCGCCGGAGCAGTTGGGCTTTTACAATCGTGAGATGCGGTTTGTGGTTGAGCCCGGAACATTCAACGTGATGGTCGGCACGAGTTCGGCTGAAGGGTTGGAAGCGAGCTTTGAAGTAGTTAAATGAAATCTTCAAAGGTCATACATAACGCGCGCCGCTCTCTCATGCTCTGCCTGCTGGCCTGCATGATGATGGGAGATATGCTGAGCGTCCATGCCGCGCTTCCTTTAAAGATAGCGAACACTTCATCAAGTTCGCTCTCAAGGCGCGACAGGGTTTTTCTCGAAGACCTCGAAAGACGCTCCTTCAACTATTTCTGGGAACAGGCGGACAAGGAGACGGGGCTTGTGCCTGACCGCGCGCGCACGGACGCTTCGCCGCTTGATGAGAATCATCAGAACGTGGCGAGCATCGCCGCGACGGGCTTCGGCCTCACGGCCCTCTGCATCGCGGCGGAGCATTCTTGGGCCAACCCTGCCATCGCGCGCGGGCGCATACGCTCCGCCTTGCGTTTCTTCGCGGAGCGCGCGCCGCAGGAGCACGGCTGGTTCTATCACTGGATGGACACGCTGAGCGGCGAGAGAAGATGGAACAGCGAGGTCTCTTCCATTGACACCGCGCTCTTGCTGGCGGGCATCCTGACGGCGCGCGGGCGATACCGCGATGACGCAGAGATAGTGCGGCTGGCGACGTTGATTTACGAGCGCGTGGATTTTCGTTGGATGCTGGACGGCCATCCGTTCCTGCTCTCGCATGGATGGAAACCGGAGAGCGGATTTCTAGGACCACGCTGGGACACCTTTAGCGAGGACACGATTCTTTATATGCTCGCCATAGGTTCGCCCACGCACGCGATTAACCCTGAATCATGGTACGCGTTGCAGCGCGTGCGGCTGAACTATCTAGGTTATACATATTTCACTACCGTTGGCGTCCCGCTCTTCATGCACCAGTACGCGCACGCCTGGATAGATTATCGCGGTCGCCGCGAAGCACATTCTTGGCGCACGGACTACTTCGCCAACTCCGTCGCGGCGACGCGCGCGCACAGGGCTTTCTGCCTCACTCTGGCGAAACGGTTTCCCGCTTACGGGCCTGACATGTGGGGCATCACCGCTTCCGATAGCGCGAAGGGGTACGTTGCATGGGGCGGGCCGCCGCCGGACCCGGCGATAGACGGGACGGTTGTCCCTTGCGCGGCTGGCGGCTCATTGATGTTCACGCCTGACATCTCGCTGGCCGCGCTGCGCAGGATGCGAGAGCGTGACGGCCAGCGCATCTATGGCCGCTACGGTTTCGTTGACGCCTTCAATCCGAACAACGGATGGATTGACACGGACGTGATAGGCATAGATGTCGGCATCACCCTTCTCAGCGCGGAGAACCTACGCAACGGAAACGTCTGGCGATGGTTCATGCGCAACAAAGAGATTCACCGCGCTATGCGCTCAATAGGACTTGAAAAGCAAGGCGGAAGTTGGAAGGCGGAATGATGAGAGTGCGGCTATTCTAGACGAATAGTGTTTCTCTCATCACTCATCTTTCCGGCTTCCGACCTGCTGTTCGTCACGCGTGGAAGCCGTTTCGTCACATAGTTCGTGGAGTGAGCAAGCGCGAGCCTGTTTATCATCGTCGTATGAACAATAATTGCTGTTCCTGCGTTAGAATGAGACATGAGCGAGAACGCGTATGAGTTGGACGGGGGAAGATTGAGCGGGCTATGGGGGCGTCGTTGGTTTCAACTGGCGCTCATCTGGGGCGTGTGGACGCTCATCGCGCTCTTCTTCTCAGGGCAACTCTACTTCATGTCGCTCATCGCGGAGATGCAGGAGGAGATGTCCAGCCCCTTCTTCGCGCAGTTCTCCTACTGCTACCTGTGGGCGCTCGCCACTCCCCTGGTTATCTGGCTCGCGCTCAAGTTTCCCTTCGAGCGCGGTCGCTGGCGTCGCAGCCTGCCCCTGCATATCCTGAGCGGCCTCTTGATCGTCGTCCTCCTCTCGGCGGCCTATCACATCTCAATCTATTTCTGGTACTCGCAGGGCGCGAAGCCTTACTCGCTCTGGTACACGGTGCGCTCCGTCATCTTCAATTCGAGCCAGGGCTTCGGCATCTACGCGCTGATACTGCTCTTCGTGCATGCCTACAGTTACTATCGCAGCTATCAAGCGGCGATGCTATTAAAGGTCCAGCTTGAAGGGCAGCTTTCGCAGGCTCAACTTCAGGCTCTCAAGATGCAACTACAGCCTCACTTTCTCTTCAACACGCTGCATTCCATCTCCGCCTTGCTCAGTAAGGACAAGGAGGCGGCGCGCAAAATGATCGCGCGGCTGGGGGATTTTCTGCGCCTCACGCTGGAAAACTCCGGCGCGCAGGAAGTGACCTTGCAACAGGAGATGGAATTTCTCAGTTGCTACCTGGAGATTCAGCGCGTGCGCTTTCAAGACCGGCTGACGACCTCACTCGATGTCGAAGCCGACGCGCTGGACACGCAGGTTCCCAATCTCATCCTCCAACCCATCGTCGAAAACGCGATTCGTCACGGCATCGCGCAACGCTCCACGCCCGGCCTCATCGAAATTCAGGCGAAACACCAAAACGGCGTACTTCGTATCCGTATTAGAGACAACGGTCCGGGCCTTCCTGTGAATCGAAGTCCCGACAAGCTTTTTCAGAAGGGTCTCGGGCTGGCGAATACGCAAACGCGCCTGGAAAGACTCTATGTCGACGAACATCGCTTCGAGGTGGCAAATGATCCGAGCGGCGGTCTGGTCGTGACTCTGGAAATTCCGGCCACCCACGCCGTCGCACCCGTGCCGTCGCTGTTATAGGTCCAATCCGAAATTCCGGCGAACGCGCGAAGATTTGTGCCACGAATCGCCCGCCCGTGGTGTTTGCATATCAAGGCATGGACTTCAGCCGGAGCGCGTGCTTGCGACTACTCTCTACAAGCCCGCGCGAGAACTGTCAACAAACGAAAGGCTCTCCTCAATGGCGGACACGACAAAGGTTCGTGCGCTGCTCGTAGATGACGAACCGCTGGCGCGCGATATGATCCGCGAGATGCTCTCGGATGACCCGTCCGTGGAGATCGTCTGCGAGTGTGTCAACGGGCAGGAAGCTATCCTGGCTATCAACGCCTATGCCCCGGACGTTATCTTTCTGGATGTGCAGATGCTTGAGTTGGGCGGCTTTGAAGTCCTCGAATCCATCAAGACGAAACGACTGCCTCACGTCATCTTCGTCACAGCCTATGACCAGGATGCCATCCGCGCCTTCGAGTTCCATTCCCTGGATTATCTCTTGAAGCCTTTCGACCGCGAGCGTTTCGACGTGACGTGGTTTCGCGCCAGGGCTCGTGTCCTGCGCGAGAAGAACGGCGAATTGGACCAGCGCCTTCTAGCCCTGTTGCAGGAACTCAAGGCCGGGTCCGACAGAGATAATGTGCAGGACATGGTCGGGAAATTTTTCTGAGCCTCGCTCAACAAGAATTTATCACTGCGCCGGGCCAATCCATCACAAGCCTTAACCCTTTCGTCACATAACGATGTCGCCGCTCTTTCAATCCGCGTATAACCTTGCGTGTTCAAAGAGGCAATTTCTAGCCGGGAAGGTATCAGGAGGTGTATGAGATGAAAGCTGCAACGACTTGGGAACAACAC
>JAXDFO010000095.1:0-4689 GCA_034665545.1 Blastocatellia bacterium | reverse complement strand
CAAGCTATTGAGCGTCGCGCGCAGTGGTATGCGCGGCTTGGTGAAGAGAAGCAGGCGCAGTGGGTGGCGAACAGGCTGGCGCGCACGCGTTTCAGTCTTCCGCCTCTTGATGAGCATGTGCATCCGTCGCACGTCCTTGAGGCTTTACGCGTCGAGCCGCAACGTATACGCCAGTTGGTCCTCGGTCATCTGCCGCCATCGCTCACGGCCTTCTGCGCCTCAGCGTTGGGCCAACCCGCGCCAACGGCGGCAGCGAGTCGCACTAATCCAGCGCGCGATGCGGAGCCGAAACAGGGAGCGCCCGCGCCGGAGATTATCGCGCTCGTGCGTAGAGTCTTTCTCTCGAATTTCGTCGCCGCGAGCGCACTGCGGGAGCCGATTCATCTGGACCAATTATCCGGCGTCGAGTTGGTCCGGTTGGTGCGACTGCTCGGCGTGCGCGAAACGGCGATGGCTTGCAGGGGCATTGACCGTGCCGAGATGGTGGCCTCTTTTCTGCGTCGTCTCTCTGCGGAGAATGCGCGCGCCGTCGCCACACACATGGCGACGCTCGTCAACCCTGAGCCGCGCCGCGTCGCCTTCGCGGACCAACTCATTCACGAAGCGTTGAGCATGGAACCTGAGCCTGAGATGATGTTGGACCGGCTCGGCATGCAGGCTCTCTCAATTACGCTGGCGATGCATGAAGAGCCTGAGAAGCGTGCGGCCTATATCTCGCAGAAACTTCCCTTTGATGCCGCGCTCGGACTGCGCGAAATGGTGGCGGACTACGCGGCGCGCGGCGACAGAGAGATGATGCGGCGGCTGTCGGAAGAGACGGACGATCTCACCGCAAGCCTGCTCATCGCGCATGCCAGGAATCGTAAACCGCCCGCGCGCCGCGCCGCTCCCTACATTGACGTTGACGTATAAGACACTAAGCCATGAGCACAGGCAATATCATCAAGCGGCCCGCGACGAAAGACGGGCGACGCACGCGTAGCGGCGTAGTCGTCAAGCGCGCGGTCGTCGAAGCCCGCGAGCAGGCGCGTCAGATTATCGCAGACGCAGAGGCCGAGGCCGCCGCCCTGCTTTCGAGCGCGGAAGCGACCGCACGCGAACTGCGCGAAGCGGCCTATCATGAAGGAATCGAAGCCGCGCTCGCGGAGCTTAACGAACACTTGCTGGCCGCGCGAGAAGAACGTCATGTCGCGCTCGAAGAGGTCGAACGCGATGTCCTGCGCCTCGTCGTCAAACTTGCGGAGAAGGTCATAGGCCGCGAAATTGATTCTCATGAAGCCACGCTCGCAGACATCGTGGCGACCGCGTTGCGCCAGGCACGCCAACATGAAATGCTCACGGTGCGCATCAATCCGGCAGACCTGCCGTACGTGCAGGCCCATAGCGAACGACTGGACCCCGCAGGCCGGGCGCGATTTCTGGACCTCGTCGCGGACCCGCGCGTCGCGCACGGCGGCTGCATTATCGAAAGCGCATCGGGCACGATTAACGCGCAACTCGATGTTCAACTAAAAGTGCTTGAACGCGCATTGCTCGCACGCGCCTCCGGCGAAGCGCAATGAGTCGCCGCGTTGGACCAGTAATAGTTGGACCGGTAATAATTTGAGTTTCAAAGCTTCGCTTATCTCTCAACACGATGTCTCTCAACCTGGACCAGTATATAGAAGCCGTTGACTGGCTCTCGTCCGTTGAAGTTCACGGGCGCGTGACGGAACTTGTCGGACTGCTTATTCGCGCCTCCGTGCCGGGCGCGCGCGTGGGCGAAGTCTGCCTGATACGCTCGCCGCATCGCGCGCGTGAGTTGCGCGCGGAGGTCGTAGGCTTTCGCGGCAGCGAAGTTATCCTGATGCCGCTCGGAGAGATTCAAGACGTGGCGATGGGCGCGGAAGTTGTTTCGACCGGAAGCTCGCTCAAGGTGCGAGTTGGTGAGGCTCTGCTTGGGCGCGTGCTGGACGGGTTGGGTGAGCCCGCCGATGGTAAAGGACCAATTGAAGGCGCGCAGGAATATGCCGTCAACGCCCGCCCGCCGGACCCTTTGCGTCGCCAGCGCGTGACAAAGATGATGCAGACCGGAGTGCGCGCTCTGGATGGAGTGTTGACGGTCGGCGAGGGGCAGCGCGTTGGCATCTACGCGGCGGCGGGCGTCGGCAAGTCAACCTTGCTCGGCATGCTCTCGCGCAACACGGCGGCGGATGTCAACGTCATCGCGCTGGTGGGCGAGCGTGGCCGCGAAGTCAGAGACTTTCTTGAACAGGATTTGGGAACGGAGGGTCTCAGGCGTTCCGTCGTCGTGACCGCAACATCGAACGAGCCTTCGCTGGTCCGCATGAAGGCCGCTTACGTCGCCACAGCCATCGCTGAATATTTTCGAGACCAGGGCAAGCGCGTCATCTTGATGATGGATTCCGTGACGCGCTTTGCGCGCGCGTTGCGCGAAGTCGGACTCGCGGCGGGCGAGCCTCCTGCGCGCGCGGGCTTTCCTCCTTCCGTCTTCAGCGAATTGCCCAAACTGTTGGAGCGCACCGGCAACAGCGCGCGCGGTTCCATCACAGCCTTCTACACGGTGCTCGTGGAGGGCGACGATATGACCGAACCGATTGCGGATGAAACGCGCTCAATCCTGGACGGCCACGTCGTACTCTCGCGCGCTCTGGCCTCAGCCGGACATTACCCCGCCATAGACATCAATCAATCCATCTCGCGCGTCATGTCGCAAATCGCCACCGCGCAGCATGTGGAGGCCGCGCGCCGCTTGCGCGAAGTGCTGGCGACTTACGAAGCACAGAAGGATTTGATACTCATCGGCGCGTACAAAAAGGGTAGCGACCCGCGCACCGATTACGCCATCTCTAAACTCGATAGCGTCAACGGCTTCCTCAAACAAGAGACCCTCGAAAGAACTCCCACGCCCATCGCCATCAATCAACTGCAAAGACTCTTTTAGAACCTCTCGCTCCGCCCAGTATTTTTTGGACCAATTTTGAGGAAACAATATTTCGCTTTGGCCGATAACTATTATATCGAAGCTGTCTGCGATTAAGGCTTGAATGAAAGGCTTGGAGGCTGAAGATGGGTATCAGAGTTGATGAAGGCATCGCAAGAGAGATAGTAAACCGCGTGAACACTGCGGAGCGGCAAGTTGAAGCCATCGAAAAGACCGTCGAATTGACGGCCCGCAAAGTCGCTGAGATGGCCCTCGGAGGTTTGTTAGCGAGGCAGCGAGTTCAGGAGAGCAGCAATAACTTTGCGCCCACTATAAACGCAAGCGGCCCGCAAACCTTCACGAACGACAAGCCTAACATTCCACGCAACACAGAGCCGAAACCGCCGGGCCCGGATGCCAGTCCGGCGGAAGCCGCCGCCTTTATAGATTTTTATAGAGTGGGGGCCGGTTATCAGAGCGCGGATGGCTACATGTTCATGCGGCAGTTGATGGAGCATCAGAATGATGCTGCCTGGATTCAAGGCTATTTCCAGTCGCTGGGCACAGAGCGCGCGGCTGAACTTATCAACAAAGCGCTCTCTTACGAGACCTTTCAAAATTGGACCAAACGAAGTGATATCAACGAATTCGTCGGCGCGCTCCGCAACTCTTTCGCCACGCTCGACAAGGCCGGACTGCTCAATCAGGAAGACATGAACAAGCTGGTCGGAAGCTGGGCTTCATCAGGACATTTCAACCCGCAGACCGCGATAGAGATTTTCGGCAAGCTCTCTTACGAGCATGAGAATCTGAAGAGCATGTTCTTTCAGGCCGCAGCCTCGCAGGCTACCAACCCGAAAGTAGATAAAGATTTGGCGAAGACGCTCGCGGCGGCAGCCACGCATGTTCTGGGCTCCACTTCCTCTGATAATCAGGTCTTGCAGTTGGATAACTTCCGTCAGTCTGGAAACCTCGAACAGTTAATCCAGCGAGCTATGGCGGGGACGCGGCAGGTCTCTTCTCTAGACAGCATGGCCGCGTACTACGACGACAAGGGCGTGACGGAGGAAAATTACGGGAAGGTGGAAAGCCTGCTCTACAGTGTTGCCTATCATGATGTGCGCGATGGTTGGGATCGCGGCCAGTCCATCCCTTCGGACAATCTGCGCACGCTGCGCACGACCATCTTCAACACCGCCGCGCAGACGTTGACCGATTCCAATGTCTTCAAGAATTTCAAGAATAATCAGACCTTCAAGGACGCTCTGAGCGCGGTTTTCATGCAAGAGTTCGACGCCATCATGACCTCCGGGCTGGGACCAAACGGGGCCGGGTTCGACATTCTCAAATTTCAGCCGGGCGTGGAAAAGTTTTTCCAACTCACTCTCTTTTCGCCGCCCCTCGGTTATACCAGCCAGCAACTAGCCAATTTCATTTCCGGCAGAATCTCCGAGACGGGGGCCGCGCTCCTGGACAACTCTGCGGGCGCAGAAGAGAAGTTTCGCGCCGAGCACGGTCGGTCGCGTATGGATGGCGCGGCGATTGCGGGCGGTTTGCTGGGCATGCTCACGGACGGCCTTAAGGCTTCCAAAGATGCTCTCAAGAAAGACGCGGAGGCCCAGGCCCAGGCCGTCAAGCTCGTGCTCGACATCGCCTTCGGCTTCATTCCAGGCATCGGCAGCCGCTTGGGAGATACCGCCGTCGAACAGTTCCTCAAAACCATTATCGGCCCTCTTGATAGCAAAATCCGAGATAGCATCAAAAGC
>JAXDFO010000094.1:0-7179 GCA_034665545.1 Blastocatellia bacterium | reverse complement strand
TGAGTTGACCGTTGGTCAGGCGTATGTAACCGATGAGCGCGCCGACGCCCGCCGTCGGCACTGGATACGTGCCCGCGCCGAAGGTCGCCGCCGCTCCGACCCTGCCTCCATCCGGCGAGACGACACCGGCCCTGCGTCCAGCCGTGACGTTACCGCTCGCGGTAATCTGCACTTGATCGCCAGACCTCAAATCAATGCCCGTGTCAACGCCGCGCGCAAGATTCGCCGCGACCTCTATGGTCTTCTCAAGCGGCGCGCGATTGCGGTTCGGGCCTGATTGCTGGTCCAGTACGTTGCCTGAGCGCGGGCGAACCGGCGCAGGCTCTACGCGGCCCTGAGCGTTGCTTCCGTTCCCGAACGGGTCGTAATCATCATTGTTCTGATTATCATCAACACGGCCCGCGTTATTGCGCGCGTTGGCGTTGCGCCCTGGCAGTTCACGCTCGGTGCGAACCTGGACCTGATAAGAACCGCGCGCATCGGTATAGCCGCTACGATTGGCTGTCAGGTAGAGCCTGCCGTCACGATCCGCGACGAACTCGCGGCTGGTCCCGAGTTCGGTGATAGGCGCGCTGGCATCGTTGCCGACGGCTCCTATGAGAACGCCCTCGGCGGCTCTCGGAAGCGGCGCGTTCGGGTCCGTTGAACGCAGCCCTTCGGGCGTGATGCGCGTGCGGCCCGCATAGATAGTTCCGGCAGCCCTCACCTGAACACGGTCGCCGCGTCGCAAGTCAACTCCGCTATCCACCCAGTTTGGGCCCAGCGCGACATCAACCGTGCGCGTGATAAAACGCGCCTCATCCAGCGAGCGGCCTTCTATCTCTATGCGCTCAATCTCATTCGGTCGAATAAAGAGAATGTCTCCGGCCTCGCCCGCGAGGACTCGATTAGTCGTCGTCCTGCCGCCTGTATTCTGCACGGGGTTGGAAGGACCATTATTCGTCAGGCTGTTCGTCAGTCGCACGGCGAAACGCCCGTTGACGAAGCCGAGCACCGTTCCGCTGACCGTCCGCCCGTCGCGCAAGTAGATGGTATCGCCTGCGGCGAGCGTCGCCGCCATCAGCATCAGCAATAATACAAGGATAAGTTTTTTCATAACCTCAACCTCCTTCAGTCGCCTTCGGGCGTTGAAGAAATTTTCAAGTGGGGGCTGACTTAAATCAGGGAGATGGTATTGAATGACGAATGATTATTGCGGGCACACAACAAGACCACGGAAAAATGCTGGGCCATCATCAACTTTGGCAAAGTCCATGCCACATGAAAGGCGAGCTTGATTCGCTTCGATGCGCTTAAATTGTTGAAGAATTTGCTGATTAGAGCGCGGGCGGGTCGTACCAGCGCGATACGCCGGAACGATGAAAAGCATACAAGGGAAAGCGAAAGGTGGTTAGTAATTTGGACCAGAATGTGAGGGCCAGGATTATTCACCACAGAGACACAAAGAGAGCGCAGAGCGCGCACAGAGATTATATGATTTTCTCTGTGCTAACTCTGCGTCCTCTGTGTCTCTGCGGTGAATGCTGCTTTAATAATCACTCGTGCCCGCGACTAGACTTTGGCGAAGACTACGAGCAGGGCGAACAGGACGAGCGATTCGATGAGCGCGAGGCCGAGAATCATCATCGTCTGAATACGACCGGCTGCGCCCGGATTACGCGCCGCGCCCTCGACCGCCGCCGCCGCGATGCGCGACTGGCCTATCGCGCCGAGTCCAGCCGCGATGGCGAAGCCGAAACCGGCGGCCAGTTTCCCATACTTGGCGACGCTGGATTCGTTGTCCGCGACAGCCGCCCCGGTCTGCGCCAGCACGGGCGCGGCGGCCATCAGAATGCCGACCAGCCCGAAAAATAGAAACCTGAGTTTCTTCATCTCTCTGTTCCTCCGAAAAAAGTTTTGGATAACATCAAGCCTTCCTTGAAAGCTGCGGCGCGTGCGGACCTTTGGTTGAGAAGCGGAACAGTTCGAGATGCGACTTTGATGATTTCGCTCGCCTCCGGTATTCAGCCGCCCCTCTTACAACGGCGCTCCAGCGATGCTGAGCCTATGATGCTTTTCCTCTCAAGGAAATTTATGAATCGCGCGTCTCGTTGGACCAGTCTCTTATCGCTCTCTCCTCTTAATCCCTCACGCTCCAGATGCTACCCTTTGAAATATCGAACGCTTCAACGTGCGCGGGCGCATCTGCCCGCATCGCTCGAAAGCGCGCCCTTTAAATTCAGAGATGAGAGACCGCGCGCCCGCGTGTATGTTTGGTCCAATAATTAAAATAAGCGCGGGTCCGAACTCTCTGATAAAACCCTTAAGTCAGCACGGGAGTCACAAACTCATCGCTCTCATCACTCGCATGACCGTGTTCCCCGTGCGCGTCGTGCGGCGCGTGCGAGACTTCGCTGATGTAGACCATCGAGAGCAGCACGAAAACGAAAGTCTGTATGAAGGCCACGAAGAGTCCCAAAGGCATCAGGAAGACGGGAACGAGCCAGTTGGTCCAGGGCGGAAACAGGTTGGCTATATTCTCCGCCACCTTCTCGTCCGCGAACAGGTTGCCGAAGAGACGCAGGCCGAGCGACATCGGGCGAATCAGATTGCCTATGATTTCGATGAGAAAGATGAGCGGCGAAATCCACCAGATAGGCCCGGCGAAGTGCTTGAGGTGTCCGAAGACGCCGTTCTCTTTGACGCCGATGTAGTTGTAATAGATGAACGATGAGATGCCGAGCGCGAACGTCACGTTGACGGAGGCCGTCGGCGACATGAAGAGCGGAAAGAAGCCCATCAGGTTCGAGACCAGAATCAGGACCGCGAAGGTCGCCACGACCGGAAAGTATTTCAAGCCGTGCGTCCCGACGATGTCTTGCAACATATCGCGTATGGCGAGGATGGAGGCTTCCAGCGTTTGCTGTCCATGACCGGGTTCGTCCGTCGAAAGCTGCCCGCGCAGAATCCAGATGATAGCCACGCTCAGGATGCAGGCGATGATGAACATCACCGTGTACCACGGAATGGCCGTCTCGACATTATAAGGGGCGGCGAAAGCGGTTTCGGCGGTGGTATGGAACTTCGCAAAGAATGAATCCCAGAGCGGCTTCGTGTAATGAAGCTCAAAGTTAAGCGCAGGCTCGCCCAGGTAATGATTGACGAATTGAACGATGAGCGGCGTGTGATGCTCCGCAGCCTCCGCGTGCGGCTGCGCATGTTCCGCAACCTTCGCGGCGTGCTCCGCTTTTCCAGATGCCTGCAACAACCAGTACATGAATCAGTCTCCCCCTCCGTCAACGATAGCGCGAAATAATAGGACCATTGCTTCGATCATAATCGCCGCGACGAAAGCGCACATGCCGACAAGCGTCGCGCCCAGCGAAATCAGGTCCAGAATATAAGCCGAAACGATGACCAGCGCGATGATGGTATAGCGCAAGACGTAACGCGCCGCCACCAGGCGCGAACTGACGCCGCCTGCTCCACCACTGCTACTGAAGACCGCGCGGATGGATGTGCGCAGCCAGTGGTGATTAAAGAAAGAGAGCAGACCGCCCAATAGCAACCCTGTCGTCACGCGCCAGGGCGCAAGAAGCGCGCTGACAATCACCGCGAGCGTGACCACCACGAACATGCTGCGCCACAGTCGCCCTTCCAGAGCAACATCTTCCAGGTCTTCCGCGAGCGCAGTCTGCCCCGTATTGTTGACGATTTCGCTCATAACAAAGCAGATGATTTTACACGCTCGCACGCGCCCTGTCGAGTAAGGCCGAAAGGCGTTTTAAGAGAGCTTTGAAGAGAGGCGGACAAACTCGTAGAGGCCCAGCGCGGACCCCAACACGATGCCCGCGACGAGCAACCACGGCCCCGTCCCCAACCATCGGTCCAGCAAAAGGCCCAACCCCAAACAGGTCAGCACCGTCACGAACAAACTTATCGCCGCCGCATAAGCGATGCCGCTCTTCTGATTCTCGTTTTCCTGTTCCGGTTCGGGCATCACAAAAAGTTATGCATCTACTCTCTTCTTACCAGTGGTTTCGCGTCGCGTAAAGTTGAACTAGCTGGACGGCTTTATTGGGCACGACGTATCTTTTCTGGTCCAAAATTTTCCTGGGCGTGGACGCCGCGAATAATGACAGTTTCCGTCGGCGATTTCAATTCATAGATCGTGCCGCGCCATTCTATGCGGCGCGAGCGGGCGGCGGCCAGCGCGTTGTAGAGAAAGATTAAGACCGTGAGGGGCCAGAGCAGTAGATGCGCGGGCGCGCTCCGTTTGAGTTCATGATGATAACGCGCGAGCGGGAGGCGGACGGCGCGCAACCGCAGGAAAGCTTTGCCCGCGCCGAGCAGGAAGATGAGTGATAAGAGGATGAGCGGCAACGTGTAGGAGAGTCCGAGCGCGGCGCGCGTGATGATGAGCGGGACGCCGCCGAAGAAGCCTATGGTGAAGAGAATGCTGCTGATGAGGACGGCCTTCCAGAAGTGCGGCGCGTAGACGCGCGTTATCTTTAGTTGTCGCGTGGTGAACTCAAGGAGTTCATGAAAGCCGCAATCTTCCAGCGACGCGACGAGGCAGGCGGGCACGAAATGTATCGGAAGCTTTTCGGCGCGCAGGGCACGCATGAGCGCGAAATCATCCGAGAGCGTGCCGCGCCATTTGCTTGTCATGTCTATGCGCGCGAAGGTCTCGCGGCGAATGGCGGTCGAGCCGCCCCAGCAAAAATTCTTGTCCGCGTCAGGCCCAAGCGCGGAAGCAATCGAAGCATTCCACACCGAACGCAAGTGCGAAGAGAGACCGCCGCCCGTTGGAATGAACCAGCGATAACCCGTCGCCGCGCCGATTGTTTTATCAGCGAGGGGCGCGACCAGAGAGCGCAGCCAATCCTCTTGAGGTCGCGCGTCGGAATCAACGAAGACCAGGACTTCGGTCGAAGCATCAACAGCGCGCACGGCGGCGAGCAGGTTATGGACCTTCTGCCCGCTCTCGGTTGCTAAGCCCGCGATGACGGCGCGCGTGAGAGTTGGCCCAACATCGCGTTCTGCTCGACGCGCCTCTTCGATGACGGCGCGCGCGGGGTCGTCCGCGCTGTCAGTCACGAAGATAATTTCGTAAGCCGGATAGTCCTGCCTGAAGAGAGCTTCCAGATTTTCCTTAAGTCCCTGGTCCAGCCCGCGACACGGCGCGATGACGGAAGCAAACGGCGCGTAAGGCGGCAAGCCCTTGCTCATCTCCGCGCGCACGTACGAGAGAAACCGCACGCCGCCCCACAAAGAGGCAACGCCCTGCCAGATGAGCACGACCGCGAAGAGATAGAAGAGGAACACTTTTTCGTGGGCCGGTTATTTGAAAAATTCTTGCGCGAGTTTGATGAACGGCTGCGGGTAGACGCCTATGAAGATGATGCCGACGAGCGCGGCGATGAGGGCTGTGCGCAGCGAGGGCGAGAGTTCGAGCGGGCGGTCATCGGCCACGCGGTCTCCCAGGTACATGACGCGTATGAAGCGTATGTAGTAGTAGAAGGAGACGACCGTGTTGAGAATGGCCCAGCCCGCGAGCCAGTAGTACCAGGACTTGTTTTCCTCCGCGCCGCGTTGCAGCAGGCCGCCGAAGAGGAAGTACTTGCCGATGAAGCCGCCCGTCACCGGCAGGCCGCCGAGCGAGAGCATGAAGATCGCCATCATCGCCGCCATCCCCGGCGATTTCTGGGCCAACCCCATCATGTCGTCAACGTTGTCTCCGATGATGCCGCGCCGCCTCAAAGAGATGATGATGCCGAACGCGCCCATGTTCATCAGGGTATAGACAAGCAGGTAGATGACGAGACCGATGTTGCCGTAACTATTTCCGGCGATGAGTCCGAGCAGCAGATAACCAGCGTTCGAGATTGAAGAATAAGCAAGCAGTCGTTTGGCGTTCTCCTGCGTGACGGCGGCCCAATTGCCGACCAGTATCGTGACCGCCGCGACAAGTCCCAGAAGCGGAGCCCACTCGACGCGCATCCCGCCGAGCGCGACCATAAAGATACGCGCGTACAAGGCAAAGCTCGCGGCCTTAGACCCGGTCGAGAGAAAGGCCGTCACGGAAGTGGGCGCGCCCTCGTAGGCGTCCGGAGCCCACATGTGAAAAGGCACGGCGGCGATTTTGAAGAAGAGTCCGGCGGCGAGCGTAATCATGCCGAGCAGGAGAAAGGGGCGCAGGCTCGTCGCCGTGCCGGATGCATCCGCTCCCGCGTTCAACGAATTGAAGACCGCGCCGACGCTCGTTCCGATGTCTCCCAAATTTGTCGAACCCGATACGCCGTAAAGCAGGGACATCCCGTAGAGCAGAATGCCCGAAGAGAACGCGCCGAGCAGAAAGTATTTCATGCCCGCTTCGTTCGAGCGACGCTCGCGCTTAGTGAAGGCGACCAGCACGTAAAAGGTCAACGCCATCAGTTCGAGACTGATGTAGAGCGTAATCAAATCGTAGCCGCAGGCCAGGAACATCATCCCGACCGTGGCGAAGAGCACGAGCGAATAATACTCGCCGTGCTGCTCGCCTTCTATGTCCAGGTAACGCATCGAGACGGCGATGGCGAAGGCCGCGCTGATGAGAAAGATTATCTTGAAGAGAAGCGCGAAGCCGTCTATCCGCACCATCCCGTAAAAGCCCGTGCGCGGAAAATCCGCGGCGTGCATGTACAACTGCACGCACGGCACGGCCAGCGAGATGGCGGCCAGCGCGATGCCGCCGAGCGCGAAATAGCCCGTCCACTTGCTCTTGCGGTAAGGCAGGATGACTTCCATCACGAGCGCGACGCACGCGCAAACGGTCAGGATAAGTTCCGGCGCGATGAGTTGCAGGTCGCCCAGGTCATAAAGTGCGGTGCTGTTGGCTTGAAGAAGAAACATAAGTTCAGGAGTCAGGAGTCAGAAGCCGGGAGCCAGAAGTTAAAACTAAGAGCCTGATGTTCAGAAGAGATATTCAGAAGAAGCGGCATCGTCAAACGCTTCTCTTCTTCTGGCTTCTGGCTTCTGCATTTTCACTTCGCCGCTCGATTCACTTGACCGGCCTCGCCGGGCGCGACTGGTCCAGGAATCGGATAGTCCGGGCGCACATGGCGCACGACCGCGTTGACGGGCTGCTGTATGTAATCAATAAAGGTCTTCGGGTAGACGCCGATCCAGACCGAGAGGACCACGAGCGGTATCATGTAG
>JAXDFO010000093.1:0-11968 GCA_034665545.1 Blastocatellia bacterium | reverse complement strand
CCTGTGCCCTTGTTCATCATTAAGATGCGCGCGTGCCCTCCGGCGGTTGCGTCCGCCGGAGGGGCGGGCGTGGCAATCGCCCCGCGCCTGACATTATTTTAATTCGATTGTGACGGGAGAAAAGTTCCCTGCCAGGGCTTTCAGGAAAAGAAGGCCAACATCGTTTGCGGGATGGTGTTGAGATAGCCCAGAAAGTTTTCCGGCCCGTGCCAGCCGAGGGCGGAGAGGCCCGTCGCCGCGTGCACGAACATTAACGAGAGATAAATTCCCAGGACTAATTTCATACCGCGCTGGGCCAGCCGCAGGTGAGAGCAGCGATAGAGCAGGTAGGCCGCGAATGCGCCGACCAGGAGCTTGACGAGAAGAAACGGCGCATCGCCCATTCTCAATAATTGGGCCATTAAACCGTTGCCTTCGGTGGCGAGGTTGGCGCGAACCCAGATGATCGTCAGTTCGGCGTCGAGCCAGTTCAGTGAAAACAAAAGAATGCTTTTGGTGAGTGCGCTCATCCGCAGCATCTCCTTCGCGTATAAACTTTTTTAAATCTCGCCCTCTTTAAAAACCAGACCCCCACAGGCATGCAACTGCCTTCGGGGGCCTGATTACCACGGGAGGAGCGAGACTAGCTACCTTTGTAACGGATAGAAAGTTTCAATCAACGTGTGATTCCTAAAATTTCATGAGACGGCCTCTTGTTCAGGGGGGATGATGCGCAGGTTGGGCGAGTCCTGTAGGACGCGCGTCCCCGGCGGGACAGAGTGCGTGAGCCAGACGTTGCCGCCGATGACGCTGCCGCGCCCGATGACCGTGTCGCCGCCGAGGATGGTCGCGCCAGCATAAATCACGACATCGTCCTCTATGGTTGGATGCCGCTTGGTATTGCGCACGAGTTGGCCCGCCGCGTCCTTGTCGAAGGAGAACGCGCCGAGCGTCACGCCCTGATAGAGCTTAACGTTATCTCCTATGATGGCCGTCCCGCCGATGACGACGCCCGTCCCGTGGTCTATGAAAAAGCGCGAGCCGATGCGCGTGCCCGGATGTATGTCTATGCCCGTGCGGTGATGCGCGTGCTCGGTCATGATGCGCGGGATGAGCGGGACGCGCAGGCTGAAAAGCTCATGCGCCAGGCGATAGACCATCACGGCATAGATGCTCGGATAGCTAAAGATGATTTCGTCCAGACATGCCGCCGCAGGGTCTCCCTCATAGGCCGCCAGCACATCCGTCGCCAGCACTTCGCGCAAGTGAGGAAGCCGGGCCAGAAATTCCGTCGCGCAATCGGTGGCCTCCAGGTCCGTGACCCTGCATGCCGTGTCTAGTTTCGTGCCGTGGTCTATGGCGCGGTTAATCTGCTCCGTGATGGTCTCGAAGAGCCAGGCCATGCGCGATTCGACGTGCAGGCGAAGGTTCGTGCCCGTCAACCCCTGCGCGCCTATGTAACCCGGAAACAACAACTCGTGAATCGTCATCAGCACGCGCACAAGCTCCGCGTGCGACGGCAACGGGCGACGGTCAAGATGATGAATCTTGACTCCCCCCACCGTGTACGATTCGACGAGCGCCTCCGTGGCCCTGTCAAGCTTCTCGTTCATTTCAAGAGTAGGCCGTGAGCCGTTTTATTCGACCTCTATTCCACGCTCTTTGGCGATGCCGCGCGCTTTCATGATGACATCGTCGTCCACAGGTTCGGCCCCGCCGGTCCAGCCCTGCACCTCTTCTATGGGACGACCGAGCGCGACCGCCAACTTCTCATCGCTCTCTTCAAAGCCTCTGTCGCGCAGATGCTTGAGGATGGCGCGGCCCTCCGATTCGCTCGTGCCGCGATCATCAACCTGGTTCGCCTGCTGCTGCTGCTGTTCTGTTCCCTGATTGTCAGACATGTTTATGCTCCAAAACTCCCTTTGTGATTCATACGAAATTTCACCCACAGCAATCTGTTAGAGTATTACGAATAAGCGTATTATAGGAACCCAAAAGGCACAAGTGAAGAGAGGAAGGGGAAGGGTGGTCTGTGGTCAGCGTTCAGTCTACAGAGCACTGCGAATGATGGAGCGCATGACTATCGGAGAGGCGACGCGAGAGGCGGCGAGTATCCTGGCGCGCGCGGGCGTGTCGGATGCGAGGCGCGAAGCCGCGTCTCTGCTCGCGCACGCCATCGCGCGCGACCGCACGTTTCTCATCACTCATGCCGAAGAAAAGTTGGCGCGCGAGTCTGCCTTAAAGTTTCGTGATTACGTCGAACGGCGCGCGGCGGGCGAGCCTTTGCAGTACATCACCGGGCGGCAGGAATTCTTCAGTCTCGATTTCGAGGTCACGCCCGACGTGCTCATCCCGCGCCCCGAAACCGAACTGCTGGTCGAGGCTGCGCTGCGCCTGCTTGATGAGAGACAAGCTAAGGAGGCGTTCGTGTGTGATGTCGGGACGGGGTCCGGTTGTATCCCCGTCGCGCTCCTTCACGAGCGCGAGGGCGTGCGCGCCGTCGGTCTTGACATCTCGCCAGCCGCGCTGAAGGTCGCCGCGCGCAACGCCGCGCGTCATCATCTTCTCAACCGTCTTTCCCTGGTCGCCTCCGATTGCTTCAACGCGCTTGATGAGAGGCATGCTGGCTTTGATCTCATCGTCTCGAATCCGCCTTACGTCGCCGCCGACGCCCTCGCAGGTTTACAACGCGAAGTGCGCGACCACGAGCCGCGCGTCGCGCTCACGCCCGGACCCGACGGCCTCAAAATCATTCGTCGCCTGCTCACGGACTCGACCCGCTTTCTCAAACCGCGCGGCCACCTGCTCATAGAGATAGGCTACGACCAACACGAAGCCGTCCATCAACTGATTGACCCGCACGCCTGGCAACTCCTGGACATACACAAAGACTTGCAGGGCATCCCGCGCACCCTCGCCGTCAGAAAAAAGTAAAGGGACGAAAAAGAAGAGTAGGCGCGCTATGTTATAATTGCTCCATGTCAACATCCGAAAACTTAATCATTGAAGATGGCGGCAAGATTACCCTGCCGGAGAATGTCAGGGAGCGTTATGGGTTGGCTCAGGACACGCCGCTTCGTATCATTGAAACGCGTAATGGCATTCTGCTTGTGCCTCTGACCGATGAACCAATGAGCGAGTCTTTACGGGCAGAGTTAGAAGAATGGCAATCGCTCGGCGCGGGCAGCCTTGAAATGTTTCCTTACGAGGATAAGCAGGCATGACCGTCGCAGAAGTGCGTTGGATTGAACTTCCGGCGCGCGGCGGGCATGCGCAAGCCGGTCGCCGTCCGGCGATTGTCGCCCAAAGCACTGCCGGTCTTCCAACTACTCTTGTTATTCCTCTCACATCACAACTCGATGCGCTTCGCTTTCCCGGCACTGTGCTGGTCGAAGCGGATGCCGGTAATGGACTGCGTCGCGCCTCTGTTGCGCTCATCTTTCAATTAACAGCAGTAGATAATCGCTTTGTCATGGACCGCATGGGAATTGTTTCTGAAGAGGTGATGAAGTCAATCTGGTCAGCATTCGATGAACTGACAGGACGGTGATAAAAGCTGCTTCGCCGTTCGCTATTTGACGGGTCAACATTAGGGAAAGAGTCCCTATCAGAAATCTATTCCCTCTTTTGCCTTTCCACTTTTCCCGCTTTTCATTTAATCTATCGTCCGTGGATAAATTCAGAATCAGAGGCGGGCGGCCCCTTCATGGTCGCATTGCGATAAGCGGGGCGAAGAACTCTGCGCTGCCGTGTATGGCCGCCGCGTTGTTGACGCCCGAAACAGTCACGCTGCATAACCTTCCTTACGTGCGCGACATCATCACGCAGCGACGCCTCCTGGAAGACATAGGCGCGACCGCGTTGACGCCGGAACTACGCACGCACAAGATTACGGCCTCGCACATAGAGATTTTTGAAGCTCCCTATGAACTGGTCAAGACGATGCGCGCCAGCGTGCTCGCGCTTGGGCCGTTGCTCGCGCGCTTCGGCAAAGCGCGAGTCTCGCTGCCCGGCGGCTGCGCCATCGGCACGCGCCCGATTGACTTGCACCTTGATGGCTTCAAACTGCTGGGCGCGGAGGTCGGACTCGAAGCGGGCGATGTTGTCGCGCGTGCTCCCAAAGGCGGACGCCTGCGCGGCGGCGAAGTCAACTTCAATAAAGTGACCGTCACGGGCACGGAGAATTTGATGATGGCCGCGACCTTGGCCGCAGGCCGGACCATCATCAACAACGCCGCGCGCGAGCCTGAGATAGCGGACCTCGGAGAACTCTTGAATAAGATGGGCGCGCGCGTGCGCGGCTGCGGCTCGCCGACGATTATCATAGAGGGCGTCGAAGCACTGGGCGGCGCGGAGCACACGATTATCCCCGACCGCATAGAGACGGGTACGTTCATCGTCGCCGCCGCGATAACGGGGGGCGAGTTGGAGATTAAAGATTGCCGCCCGGAACATTCCGCCATCACCATCGCCAAACTGCGCGAAGCGGGCGTCGAAATTGAAGAGGTCAACCAGAGCACGCTCCACGTTCGTTGCTGCGCCGGAGGGCTCAAAGGCTGCGATGTCGAGACGGAGCCGCACCCGCGTTTCCCCACGGACATGCAGGCGCAGTATATGGCCCTCATGACGCAGGCCGTCGGAACATCCAGGATTACCGAGACGGTCTTTGAGAATCGCTTTATGCACGCCTCCGAGATGCAGCGCATGGGCGCGCAGATTCACATAGAAGGCCGCACGGCGATTGTCTCAGGCCCGACCCGCCTGGCGGGCGCGCGCGTGCAGGCTTCGGACCTTCGCGCCTCGGCTTCGCTGGTCCTGGCCGGACTCGCCGCCGAAGGCGAGACCACGATTGAACGCGTCTATCACATTGACAGGGGTTATGAAAAGATAGAGGCCAAGCTGCGCAACGTCGGGGCCGACATCGAACGCCTCAAGGATTCCGTTACCGGACCATTAAACTCATCACATGAAGACACCATCGCGGCCTGAAACAACAGAGTGATGAGACATGAGCAATAGCATATCTCTCATCACACATCGCACAGCGCTTTACTTGACACGCTCTGACTGATTGCCTATGTCTGAACAAAACTGCCTCTTCTGCCGCATCGTCGCGGGCGAGATACCCGCAGACATCGTCCACACGGACGAGCACAGCATCGCCTTTCGTGACATCAACCCGCAAGCTCCGACGCACATCCTCGTCATCCCGCGCGAACACCTCGAATCTTTGGACGAAGCCTCGCGCCAGGACGAAGCCCCGCTCGGACATCTCCTGCGCATCGCCGCCCGCGTCGCCAACGCGCAGGGCTTGACCGAGAGCGGCTATCGCACCGTCATCAACACTGGCGCGGGCGCGGGCCAATCCGTCTTTCACCTGCACCTGCACGTCCTCGGAGGCCGCGCACTCAACTGGCCCCCAGGCTAGTCTGGCCTCTAGTCTCCGGCCTCAAGACTCCTGACGCTTTCCGGCGTCAGTTGGTCCTGCCCTTCGTTCTCTTTCTCTGATTTGAGGAGGGATGTCTCGTAGCGGACATCGCCGAAGATGGTGTCTGTGACGGCTTTGACGAAGCCGAGGATTGCTGGTCCAAGAACGATGCCGGGGATGCCGAACATGTAGACGCCCGCGACCAGACCCAGGAGCATCCAGTAAAAATTGAAGCGTTTGGCCCCCGCGCTCGCCAGCTTCGGACGCAGCAGGAGCGAGGAGCCGAGCGTCATCAGAATGCCCGCGCCCAGATAGATGGATGCGCTCACGGGGTCGTCACGAAAGACGAGCAGGTAGACGCTGATGGGCACGTAGACGGCCCACTCGCCGAGCATCGGAAAGAAGCCCACCAGAAAAGTGATGAGGCAGAGGACCACCGCGAGCGGGACGCCGAAGATGAGATTGAGGACCAGAATCAAGAGAGCCTTGAGCGACTGGTCTATGAAGACCGCGCGCAAAGCCCCGCGCAACGCGCCGCCGATATTCAACGCGAGCCTCTCATAAAGCGGCAGGTATTCGCCCGGCACGCGCACTTTAATATAAGCCGTGAGGCGCGCTCTGTGCGTCAGCACGTAGAAGACCGTGAAGAAAAAGAGGGCGGTCGAAGCGAGCAGGTAGGCCGCGCGATTGCGTAGCTCCTGCGTCGCCGCAGCCGAGCGCGTGACGGCCTCCGCGAACGCCGCTTCGAGACCGAAACGCGCGTTGACTCGCTTCAATGGCAGATAACGTGAGAGCGAATTACTGATGGAGTTGATAATCTCCGCGCGTTCCTTGCCGTGAATCAGGTTTGAATAGTTAGACATCTCCAACCAGGCGTAAACGGTCAGCCCCACGAGAGGCACGACGATGAGCGCAATCGTTATCAACGCGCTGCCCGCACGAGCGCGCAGGTGTCGCTCAAGCCATTCCTGGACCGGCAGCAAGTACACGCCCGCCACCACGCCCAGCAGCAACGCCACCAACACCTTGCCCACCAGCATCACGAACAGCACGAACGCCAGCAACAACGCCACCCCATACACCAGAATGCGCTTGGCATCCCGCACGGTCAGTTCGCTTAATAATCTTGAATCACCCTCGGACATCTGTACGGCTAATATAACATCGCAGCAGAGCAAGTAGGAATCAGGAAGGCCGAAGGATGACAGGAGAGCTATTCATCCTTAATAATTCCTGATTCTTAATTGCTCTCTATGGAATACGTGCAGTGAAGCCGACGGAGCCTGCGTTGGCGGGGGATGTCTGGCTGAGATTGCCTGTGAAGGTCCAACGAATGTGAGTCACTGTTTTGTCGTAACCGGCGGGCGCGCCGCCTCCGCCACTGACGGGCGTGTAGGCGTAGGTCGTGCCTCCGTCGTTAGAGTAAGCGACGACGACGGTGAGCCCGGTCGTGCCCAGGGTGGTCGTGACGGAGCCGAGTTTGAAAATCGTGTTGGTGGGAATGCCGTCTTTGACGACCACGCCGGAGGCGGACGAGCCGCCCGTGTTGCTGAAGTCTATTTTATAGACGAGGTCCGTTCCGGGTTGAACATCCGGCACGCCGGTCTGTAAGCAGGACGCGCCGGAGAAGACGCACTTGGCGAGAGTGATGACGGGCGCGTTGACGACCGGGATGTTGCCGCTGAATTCGGATGTGCTGCTGCTCAGAGTGGCCGTCGCGGTGAGGACCGTTCCCGCGCTGACTCCGGCGGGCAGGGCAATCGTAAACTTGAATTTGTTGGTCGTGTCGGTCCCGACGGTGAGGCCGTTGACGGGACTCGTGTATGTGCCGGTGGTGGCGTCCGTGTCGGACGCGGAGCCTTCCGTGAGCGAGGCCAGGTAAGTCTGTCCCTCTCCGAATCCTCTGGGGTCCGGGGCGGCGATGAAGAGTTCTATGACGGAGCCGGGCCGAGCGTAGCCGGTGAGGATGAGATTGCCGCTATAGATAGTCGCGTTGACGAGCACGGGGAAGTTGAGCAGGCCGTTGCCTCCGGCATCTGCGTCGCCCGAATCGTTGATGGTGACAAAGGGGCTGGTCCCTGTGTTCTCGTTGTCGGTCGCTGTCTGTAAGTCAATGCCGATTTCACCGGATGCGGCTGCGCTCGCTTTGTTGGTGATAGTGCCGTTGGCATAGATGGAATTGCGCGTGATGATGTTCTGTGTGGCGGCGGTCGTGACGAGCACGCCCGCGCCGTAGTTGGCGTTGATGATGTTGCGGTCAATCAAGCTGCCGGTTCCGTAGACGCGCACGCCCGCCGTCTCCACGTTGGCGTTTGGGCCAATGCCGTTGCCCGTGATGGTGTTGTTCTGGATGTTGTTCGAGCCGCTCGACTGGTACATATCAACGCCGAGAGCCTCGTTCGCTGTGAAGAGGTTGCCGATGATGGTATTGCCGCCGCTCCCGTTCTCTATGTCAATGCCGTCGAGGTTTGAATTGTTGATGCCGTTGCCACGGACCTCGTTATTCTGGACCGTCCATCCGGTTGAGCCGCCGCCCAACTGTATGCCCTTGCCGTTGCTGTAGCCGATGAGGTTGTTCTGGATAGTCCCACTGTCAGCGCCGATAGAGCGTATGTTATCGCCGACGGAACGCGTGGCTCCGGGGTCTGTAAAGCTGGTCGCGCTCGCGCCCAGAATGTTTAGCTCGATGCGGATGGTGCTAAAGCCTGCGCCGATGCGTATGTTACCGCTCGCGTCGTCGTTGGCCGTAGTGCCGAAACCGTAAATCGAGAGGCCGCGTATCGTCACGTTGCTGGCCTGAACATCGAAGCCGATGGCGATGGCCGGACTCGCGTTGTTCATGACCTGGACTTCGGGGCGATTGACGGTCGAGAGCGAGAGCGCGCCGACGCCGACCGTGCCGCCGACGCCGAGCGAGCCCGCGTTGGTGTTGCCGACGTTGGCGGTCTGCGTCGTGCCGTCAACCGTCACGGCCTCCGTGATGACGAGCGGGCCGGAGGTCAGCTTGATGACGGCGACGCCGCTCGTGAGCAAGCCACCGGGAACGTTGAAGGCGATGATGTCCGTCCCGGCGTTGGCGTTGGCGTTGGTGACGGCCCGGCGCAGAGAGCCTGCGCCGGTGTCGTTGACGTTGGTGACGGTGTAGGTGGTGGCCCGCGCTTGCGAGGCGCAGAGCATGAGAGCGAAGCAGCAGGCGAAAACGAGTAAGCATCTACGCGCCGCCGCGAGACATCTTTGCCGGAGCGGCGGCGAGAGCAGCAGTAGGGCGCGCGTAGAGATTGAGGGGACGCTGGACTTCAATGTTGGGCTTCCACGCTCTTGGGCTGGTCCTTTTCGGGCAGGTCTTTACCGGCTCCCGCCAGGTCGTTGCGAGCGGTCCCGAAAAGGTCGAAAAGATTAGAGAGTTTTGAGGAGATTGTAAAGTAGAAACCGCGCCGCGTCGGGATGATAACGCCGCCGCCGGGCTCGCCCGCGCGCGTGAAGTTATAGCCGACGCCGACGCGCAAATCCGGCAGCACCCAGAAACCCAACTCCGTGCCGTAGCTCGAACGCTGGCTGCCCGAAGATGGCTGGAAGAGCATGCGCGTCTCGCCCGCTAAATCGAAGCGGCGCGAGAAATGATATTGGACGCGCGCCTGGCCCAGGTAAGTGAGCGTCTGAACGGAAGGCAGGTCGCGCTGCCCGTCTCCGCTAAAGCGCAAGGCGAAACGACCGTATAGCTCAACGTTCTTCGTCGCCTGCAAGTATCCATCCGTCGAGATAGAGTCGAGGCGTGCATGCGTCGGCTCAACGATGGTCGCGCTGCCCTCGCTGCCGTTCTCCTGCGACATGGAGCGGTGCGTATAACTGAAGAGCAGGCCCATCCTATCCGTCGAGAGCGGGCGCACGGCCAACGCGGCGGTCGCTTCCATGTTGGACCCGTTGCGGCCTTCAAAGCCCGTGCGCGAGAGTTGCACGCGCGTGAGCGCGGTGATGCCTTCGCTGATGCGTCCAGCCGCGCCGAAGGAGAGAAGCTGGCCCATGCCTCCGCGATCACGAAATTCGTAACGCGCGTTGGCGCGAAAATCCTGCGTGGGTTGCCAGCCGAAACCCAGAGTCGCGCTATCGAAACTCTGTCCGCGTCCGGCCATGTGAAAGCCGCGCTCGAAGCCGAGTTCGAGCGAGAGTTCCTTCGTGAGCGGCAGGCGATTCTGCAAGCCTATGACAGCAAAGCTATCGGTCCCGTTGATGCCGTTCTCCAATTGATAACGGCCAGTCATGGCCGTGTACTTGCCGAAGCGCGTCTCGACGCCGAACGCCGTCTCGCGCCGCGAGTTGAGTGATGAGAAGCCCGCGCCCGCGCCGTTGAAATCTCCAATCGGCGTGATGGGCGCGGAGGCGAGTCTCTGCGTCAAAAATAGTTTGGTCCACTGCGTCGCTTGATACGTCGCCGCGAGCGTCGTCTGGTCGGGGTAGGTCGGGTCCGCCTCGCCCAGATTCTGCTCGCGCTTGACGGACACGTTGAGCTTGTCCGTCACCTTCACCTCAGCCGCCGCCGAGATGAGATCGGACTGTGTCGAACGACCGCCGCGCGCATCGTCATAGCTTCTATGATCGTAGCCCAGATGAAAATGAAGTCGCTCGTTGACCACCTGTTCCCAGGCAGCTGAGAGCGTGAGGCGAGTGTTGTCAACATTGGACGTGCGGTTGCGTTCGTCCGTCACAGAGAAGCGCAACGTCGAAGAAGCGCGCGGCTTGAATTCGAGGGCCACTTCGCCGCGCCTCGAACCGGGCGTGACGGTCGCGCCGAACGGGTTGAAGAAGCCTGCCGAAGCGTTCGCGTAACGCGCCTGTATGTTCGCCTCGTAGAAGGGAAGCGGTTGGGCCAACTCTACCTGATAAGCATCGCCGTCATGCTGGTCGCTGCCGCCGGTCTCGAAGAAATTTCCGCTGCCCGTCAGACGGCCCTGGCTCCGCGCGTAAGCGAAACGCAGCTTGCCCTTGCCCGGCAAATTCTTCTCGCCGTCGAGGCCGCCGAGTATGAAAGAACCCATCTCATCCTGCTTCTGCATCACCGCCCCGAAGCCTAAACGCAGGCCCAGCCCCGAAAAATTCTTGCGCGCGCGCGCAGTGTAAACCGCGCTGCTCATGGAATCGGCGCGATGCTCGTAGGTCACGACTAATTGGACCAGATTAAGGTTGTAGTCGAAGCCGTTGACGTAACGCAGGAAGAAGAGTTCGCCCGTCGCGGGGTTGAGATTGTAGTCAACAGAGCGCGCCAGTGTCTCGCGCGAGATGATGAGTTCAGGGTTGCGACGGTCGCGCACTTCGAGCGTCACCATCTCCGAACCCGGCAAGATTTCCGCGTGCGAAAGACGAAGGATTCCCAATCCACCGGCGGGAAACACATCGCGCGCGTAAGCCGTGTCGGGCCGCGCGCCCGTGACCGTCACAAAGTCGCCAGTCGAATTTTCCAGGTGCAGCTTAACGCCCGTCAGCCTGCGGTCGTAACCGGCCAGCGTGAGGTCTTCCATGTCGGTCGTGAAATCACCGAACATCGCGTAAGAGCGGTCATGGTCCAGCCTCGCGTAAAGTTTGGAGTTCGATTGGGCCGCCTCGTAGCGCGTTGAGGAATCGCCGAAGAGCGGGTAGACGCGGTCGAGCGGGTCCATCTGAAAGAGACGGTCGCGCCCGGCTGTGCGATTAATAGGACGCTGCGAATCGTAAGCGACGGTGACGGCATTCTTGGCCCACAAACGACCGCTATAGAAGAAGCTGAGTCGGCTGCGCACGTTGCCCTGCTCGCCTCTCAGGCTCACTTCGGGCACGGCCTGGCCCACGGTCATCTCCGCCAGTCCGACCAGAATCGCGGGCCTCATTTCTGGCGTGATGCGAACTTCGGCCTCGGCCTCATGTTGGCCCATCTGCGTGTGTAGATGTGCTGCGCCCGGCGCGCCCGACGCGATGAGCTTGATGACGGCCTCGCCGCCTGTGAGCGGGACGATAAGCTGGCTGCCCGTCGAGTCCGCTTCATTAGCGGGCAGCGTCGCGGTCACGGGGAGAGAGTTGAGAGAGCCGCTATCCAGTGATGAAGATTTCGTATCGGAAGGTTTAATCTCGCCGCCCTCTTCCGTCGTCTTCACCTCAACGCCACGGTCATCTAGACGAACGAGTTGGCCCGCGCTCGTTTCGACGGCAACCTGGTCGTCAATCGCTGGACTGTTCCACTGGTCGAAGGCGCGTATGTGAAGGATGGTAGAGTCGCTGCCGTCAGCCTGTATAGCATTCTTCTCAGAAACAATCTCAAGCCGCTTGACGGGGCCGCGACCCATGACCTGCATCTCTGCGACGTGGCCCGCGACGCCTTCAGGGCTGATGGCCGTGACGCGCACAGTATTTGGACCAGCGCGCAATTCTATGCCGACGAAGGTATAGGTCGCCACGCTGTTTTTCTGGTCCAGCCTGCTCGTCCCGATGGTTTGGCCTGAGATGAGATGTTCGTTGACTTCGAGCTTGACGGTCCAATTAAGGGCCACGCGCGCCTCAAGCTGCATCGCGGGCGACATGACGACCCTGTTCGGC
>JAXDFO010000092.1:0-9507 GCA_034665545.1 Blastocatellia bacterium | reverse complement strand
CTACCAGGTCTTTTTTCTGGTTCCCTTCTGTCGCAATCATAAAGAGAAGGACGGCTATGACCAGGAGCCTTGGCGCTTCGGTCAATATTACGAGGGCATCATTCGCAAGTATTTGAAACTGCGTTATCGCATGATGCCGTTTCTCTACACGACGCTCGAAGAAGCGCACCGCACGGGCGTGCCTCTCTTCAGGCCACTGCTGCTCAATTACCAGACGGACGAGAACACGCTCAACCTCGATGACGAGTTCATGGTGGGCGACGCGCTGCTGGTCGCGCCCGTCTTGCAGCCGAACCAGACGAGCCGCATGGTCTACCTTCCGGCGGGCGTGTGGTACGATTATTGGACCGGCAAAAAATACGCGGGCGGGACGATGATACGCGCGGACGCGCCGCTTGAGACGGTGCCGATGTATGTTCGCGCAGGGAGCATGATTCCGATGGGGCCGGAGATGAACTACACCGGAGAGAAACCCTCCGACCCGATCAACTTCATTATCTACACGGATGAGAAGGGAGAGGCCGCGACGACCGTTTACGAGGACGACGGGACAAGCCCCGCCTACCAGCAGGGCGTCTTTCGTCGCACGACTTTGAACGTGACATCTACCGGGAAGAATTATCAACTGAATCTCAGCGCGCCGCAGGGCACGTACACGCCCGCGCCCAGAAAGTTCGTCTTTAATCTCAAAACGATAACGGCGGCGCGCTCGGTGACAGTTGACGGGAAAGCTATCAATGCAATCAAGCAGGGCGAGGCTGGCGACGGTTGGTACAAGGACGGCGACGGCCTCTCGGTGCGCTTGACGGATGACGGCAGAGCGCATCAAATCAGTATCAGGTAAAGACGGAAGATCGCTTCATGAGAACAGCTTTAGTCGTCCACGGACATTTTTATCAACCGCCGAGGGAGAACCCCTGGACCGATATCGTCGAGAGAGAGGCGGGCGCGCGTCCCTTTCACGACTGGAACGAGCGCATCTACTCAGAGTGCTATCGCCCCAACGCCTTCGCGCGCATCGTTGATTCCTTCGGGCGCGTCGAGCGCATCGTTAATAACTACGCCAACATCAGTTTTAATTTTGGTCCAACGCTCCTCTCCTGGATGGAGCGTCATCACGCGGAGACTTACCGCCGTATCTTAGAGGCCGACCGCGAGAGCGTGGCTCAGCATGGCGGGCATGGAAACGCCATCGCGCAAGGCTACAACCACGTTATCATCCCGCTCTGCAACGAGCGGGACGGGCGCACGCAGGTGCGCTGGGGCATCGCCGATTTTCGTCGCCGCTTCGAGCGCGAGCCTGAATCGCTCTGGCTGCCCGAAACGGGCTGCGATGAGCGCACCCTGGACCTGCTCATAGACGAGGGGCTACGTTACGTGATTCTCTCGCCGTACCAGGCCGCGCGCGTGCGCTCGCTCGTCAATGGCGAGTGGCGCGATGTCAGCGACGGCACGATTGATACCAGCATTCCTTACAAGCATTTTCACTCGGATAAATCGGGCCGCGCCATCGCCATCTTTTTTTACGATGGGCCCATCGCCAAATCCATAGCCTTCGAGGGCGCGCTGGCTTCGAGCCGTGGACTGGTGGACCGCTTCACGCGCGCTGCGACGGGCGAGGCGCGTCTCGTCAACGTGGCGACGGACGGCGAGACCTACGGCCATCATTTCAAGTTCGGTGATCGCTGCCTCGCTTACGCCTTGGAAGTCGAAGCCCCGTCGCAAGGGTTCCGGGTGACGAACTACGGCGAATTTCTGGACCACTATCCGCCGACGATGGAGGTTGCGCTGGCAAAGGGGTCGAGCGGGGAGGGGACTTCATGGAGTTGCGCGCACGGGCTGGGTCGCTGGACTCGTGACTGCGGCTGCCAGACGGGCGCGGAAGAGAATTGGAATCAAGCATGGCGGGCTCCCTTGCGCGAGGCTCTGGACCTGCTGCGCGATGAAGCCGCGCGCTATTTCGAGGCGACGACAAGCGAGCTATTCCGAGACCCGTGGGCCGCGCGCGATGATTACATAGAGTTGATGCTGGACCATCATGCCTCGCCAGATGCTTTTCTTGAACGCCACGCGGGCAAGCGGCTTGATGAGGCGCAGCGCGTGCGCGCCTTGACCTTTCTGGAAATGCAGCGACACGCGATGGTGATGTACACGAGTTGCGGTTGGTTCTTCGCGGACCTCGCAGGGATTGAGACCGTGCAGGTCATGAGATACGCGGGCCGCGTCATGGAGTTGATGGAGGAACTCGGCCTTGAGAGCAGGCGCGATGAGTTCCTGGAAATTCTGTCAAAGGCGAAGAGTAACGTCCACGCGCTGGGCAACGGCGCGGACATCTATAAAAAACTTGTGGAGGCGAGCGTCGTCACCCCGCAACGCGTCGCAGCGCATCTCTCGATTTCTGGTTTGGTGGACCGTAACCAGGAGACCGGCGAGGTCGCAGGGTTCTCCTATCGTCTCGCGGATTTTCAAAAGCAGCAGCATGGGAGGCTCACTCTCTCGACCTGTCATCTGGTCCTGAATTCTCTGGCGACGGGCAAGCGGCACGAGTACGCGGTTGCTTCCATGTATTTCGGCGACGTGGATTTCTATTGCGTGCTCAAGCCCTACACGGGCGCGCTTGAATTCAAGCGCGCGACCGAACAACTCTGGATGCACTATCGCACGGGAAGCGTGCCTTCTATCCTGCGTCACGCGCAGGAACTCTTCGGGCCGGATGAGTACGGCCTTGAACATCTCTTGCCGGACGGGCGCGAGAGCATCTCTGGCAATCTCTTTCGCCGGATGGTGGACATCTTTTCGGAGCAGTACGAACTGCTCTACGAAGACAACCGGCGCAATATAGAGATGCTGCAAGAGGCCGGATTCGAGTTGCCGAAGGAGTTGCGGTCGGCAGCAGAGTTCACCATCGGCAGGCGCTTTGAAAAAGAGTTGCGCAAGCAGAAGGAGAATTTTCATCCGGCGGCTTACATGCGCGCGCTCGAACTGTCGGAGGAGGCTGCGCGTCATGGCTATCGAATCAAGAGGTCTGCTATCTGGCGACAGGTCGAAGAGATGATAGCCAAGACCGTGCGCTATACGGTCGCTAATCCGACTTCGGAAAATATCCAGTTGGCCCGGATGCTCATTCAGATGACGGAGAAGCTCGGCTTCAACGCTAATCTGGACCAGGCGCAGGAGGCCGTCTACGAGGCTTTGCAAAAAGGGTTGCCGGTCTCCGACGAGATGCACGAGTTGGCCTTCACGCTCGGACTCTCTTCCGGCCTGCTACAGCAGAGGCCGTTGCCGTTGCCGGATGAAGTTGCGACCACGCGCGCAGGGGCGTTGCCATCATGACGAGCAAGAGGGGCGCATCGAAAGGCTCGCGTCAGAGGACCGGAAATCCGGCGCGCGACGGAGAGGCGAGCGCAGGTGAAATGAGCTATCCGACCGTTCCCATTCAAGAGTTGGAGCGGCTGCTTGCGCTTCGACATCAAAACCCGCACTCCATTCTCGGCGCGCACCCGACAGAGGCGGGCGTCATCGTCCGCGCCTTCTATCCAGATGCGGCGCAGGTCTTGTTGCTGATGAAGGGAGAGCCGCCGCGCCCTCTGGTCCAATCGCATGCGGCGGGCTTCTTCGAGTTATTGGTCCAGGACCGCGCGACAGTCTTCCCCTATCAATTCGAGGTCCATTATCAAGGCGGCAACGTCTTCACTCTGCAAGACCCCTACAGGTTTCTCCCGACCCTCGGAGATATAGACTTGCATCTTTTCGGCGAGGGCAGGCACGAGCGGATTTACGAAAAGCTCGGCTCGCATGTCAGAAAGATGAACGGGGTCGGCGGAGTCTCGTTCGCGGTCTGGGCTCCGAGCGCGCGAGGGGTCAGCGTCGTCGGCGATTTCAACGGTTGGGACGGACGCCTGCATCAGATGCGCATGCTCGGCGCGTCCGGCGTCTGGGAACTCTTCATCCCAGACCTTGCGCCGGGCGCGCTCTACAAGTACGAGATACGCACGCGCGGACCCTTGCCGTTTCTCAAGGCCGACCCTTACGCCTTCTACATGGAAACGCCGCCCGCGACTTCGTCCATCGTCTACCAATCGAAGTATCGTTTCCGCGATAAGGCATGGATGGAGCAGCACGCGAGCATTGAGTATGTGCGACGACCGCTCTCGATTTACGAAGTCCATCTGGGTTCATGGCGTCGCGTGCTGGAGGAAGAGAACCGGCCTCTCACGTACAGGGAGATTGCGCCGCTCCTCGCGGACTACGCCGTTGAGATGGGCTTCACGCACATAGAATTCATGCCGCTCAAGGAGCATCCATACGGCGGCTCCTGGGGCTATCAGGTCTCCGCTTATTACGCGCCGTCCGCGCGTTACGGGACGCCGGATGATTTTCGTTACCTGGTGGATTACCTGCACCGTCGCGGCCTCGGCGTGATAGTTGACTGGGTTCCCGCGCACTTTCCGAAGGACGCTTTCGCGCTCGCTCGCTTCGATGGCTCCGCGCTCTACGAGCACATGGACCCGCGCAAGGGTGAACACCCGGACTGGGGCACTCTCATCTTCAACTACGGGCGCAACGAGGTCCGCAACTTTCTCATCGCCAACGCGCTTTTCTGGGCCAGCGAGTTTCACATAGACGGGCTGCGCGTGGATGCTGTGGCCTCCATGCTCTATCTTGACTACAGCCGTAAAGAGGGCCAGTGGATTCCCAACGAGTTCGGAGGCCGTGAGAACCTGGAAGCGATTGCTTTCATGCGAGAGATGAACGAGCGCATACACGCACTTCACCCCGGCGTGCTGATGATCGCGGAAGAGTCAACGGCCTGGCCGCTCGTCAGTCATCCGGTCAAGGACGGCGGGCTCGGTTTCGATTTCAAGTGGAACATGGGATGGATGCACGACACGCTTGATTATTTTCAGAAAGACCCGGTTCATCGTGCCTATCATCACCACAAGCTGACCTTCGGCCTCGTCTACGCGTGGAGCGAAAATTTCATCCTGCCTTTCTCACACGACGAGGTCGTGCATGGCAAGGGGTCTCTGATTAACAAGATGCCGGGCGACGAGTGGCAGAAATTCGCCAACCTGCGCGCGCTCTACGGCTACATGTGGG
Source organism: Blastocatellia bacterium (assembly GCA_034665545.1). Lineage (GTDB taxonomy): Bacteria > Acidobacteriota > Blastocatellia > Pyrinomonadales > Pyrinomonadaceae > DASYML01. Next base: position 4,407 of record JAXDFO010000092.1, on the reverse strand, counting down.
CCCACCCCGGAAAGAAACTGCTCTTCATGGGCGGCGAGTTGGGCCAATGGCGAGAGTGGAGCGAGGACAACAGCCTCGACTGGCATTTACTGGACCAGCCATTCAATAGCGGCCTTCACTCGATGGTCCGCCAGCTTAACAAAGTCTATCTTGAAGACGCGCCGCTATGGGAAGCGGACTCGCACCCGGACGGTTTTCGCTGGATAGATGCCAACGACGCGAACGGCAACACGCTCGCCTTCATGCGCGTCGCGCCCGCGACCGGGAGCCGCATCGTGTGCGTCTGCAACTTCTCTTCGCTCGTGCGTGAGGAGTATCGTCTCGCGTTGCCGCGCGCGGGCGAGTACGAACAGATTTTAAATACGGACGCCGCCAGCTACGGCGGTAGCGGCACGGGCAGCGTTGGACCAATAATGGCCGAAGCCGTGCCCTGGTACGGCCTCGAATACTCGGCCCGACTGACCCTCCCGCCGCTCGCCTGCCTCTGGTACAAAGTGCCCGGCGAAGAACAAAGCGATTCGATGATTAAAGAAGGAGAATAAAAGCAGGAGCCAGTAGCCAGTAGCCAGTAGCCAGAATGAGAGGCATGCTATTGCTCTTCTACTGGCTCCTGGCTCCTGGCCCTGCCTTACGAGCGATGTCTGAAGTGAAACGTATAGGGGTGTTGACGGGAGGGGGCGATGCGCCGGGGTTGAATCCGGCGGTCAAGGGGTTGGTGTATCGCGGCTCGGAGCATGGCATTGAAGTCGTTGGACTGTACGACGGTTGGCGCAGCCTGCTCAATCCAATTCTGGATGTGCTGCCGTTGGACCGCGCGAAGGTGCGGCGTTGGGACAGGGATGGCGGGACCAACCTCGGCTCGTCCAGGACCAACCCGTTTAAGACCGTGAACGAAGAGGGCGAGCGGATTGACAGGTCCAGCGAGGTTTTGGAGAACATAGAGAAGTTCGGCCTTGAGGCCATCGTCGCGTGCGGCGGCGAGGATACTCTGGGCGTCGCCGCCAAATTGTCCGAGCAGGGCGCGCGCGTCGTCGGGATACCGAAGACGATTGATAAGGATTTGGCCGGGACCGATTACACGCTCGGCTTCGACACCGCGCTGAGGAACGTGACGGATGTGATAGAGCGTTCGCGCACGCCCGCAGGCTCGCACGGCTGGGTGCAGGTCATAGAGGTCATGGGAAGACACGCGGGCCATCTCGCCTTATGGTCGGGCGTCGCGGGCCAGGCCGACCTCATACTCATCCCCGAATATCCTTTTCGTTACGAGAAAGTCTTTCAGCATCTACGCGAACGGCTGGGCGATACAGGCGGCAGCCGCCGCGACCCTTTGCGCCCGCGTTATTCCGTCGTCGTGGTGGCCGAGGGCGCGTACGCGGAAGACGGGGAACTGGTCACGGTTGATGATCGTCATGATGCTTTCGGACACGCGCGCCTGGGCGGGATAGGCGAAGTGCTGGCGCGAAGAATCATGTCGGAAACTCCGTATGACGCGAGGTCCGCGATGCTGGGCCACCCTCAGCGCGGCGGCCCGCCCTCGCCCATAGACCGCATCATGGGCATGATGTTCGGAGCGCGCGCGGCGGACGCCATCGCGGGCGGCGATTTCGGCAAGATGGTCTCGGCGCGCGGCATCGCCCCGGCTTGCGAACTCTCGCTCGTGGACATCGCCTCCGTCCTGGGCCAACTCAACACAGTTGATGTTCCGCTCTACTACGACACGGAACGTTATCACCTGAAGCAGATAGGAATGTAGCTATCTTGGGAATCCATGATTGACTGGGAGAAACTGCGGGAAGATTTTCCTGTGACGAGCCGCATGGCGTACTTGAACAGCGCCGCCGCCGGACCCTTGCCGCGTCAGGTGATGTTGGCCGGTGCGAGTCTTTACAGTGAGATGGTGGATGGGGGCGACGCTGGCTGGGAAGAGTGGTTGTTGCGGTGCGAGGTTATCAGAAAACGTGTCGCGCGCCTGATTAACGCGGAAGCGGATGAGATAGCCTTCACGACCAATACTTCATCCGGGATGAACTTGATCGTTGATGCGCTCGAAGGTCGCGGCGAGGTCGTCTCATGCGAGTTGGAGTTTCCGGTCTCGACCATTCCCTGGATACATCGCGGCGTGCCCGTTCACTTCGCCGGTATTGAAGACGGCGAAGTGCATCTTGAAAATTTAGCGCGGGCGATGAACGAACGCACAGGCATTATTTCTCTCAGCCACGTTCAATACTCGAACGGCTTTCGCGCGGACCTCTTGGAGATAGGTCGCGGCAAGGGCAGTCATGCGCTGGTCGTCAACGCGAGCCAGTCGGCGGGCGTGCTGGAAATAGATGTGAAGAGGATGCGGATTGACGCTCTGTGCGCGACGGGGCACAAGTGGATGCTGGCGGGTTACGGGTCCGGCTTCGTTTACCTGAGCCGCGAATTAATGGACCAGTCGCGCCCGCGCGCCATCAGTTGGTTGAGCGTCGAAGAGCCTTACGCGATGCGCAACCGCGAAATTCGCTTGCGCGGTGATGCGGCCTCGCGCGCGGAACTCGGCTGCCCTCACTTCGCTGGCATCTTCGCGCTCGGCGCGAGCGTTGAGTATCTGCTGGCGATTGGACCAGCTAAGATAGAAGAGCGCGCCCTCGCCTTGAACCGCGAATTGACGGGCAGGCTGGCGGGCGCGGGCTGGCGAGTGGTCTCGCCCCTGCGCGATGAGAGCATGCGTTCGGCGGAAACCCTTCTGGCCCTAGATGACCCGCAGGGAGCGACGGCGCACCTGGCGCGGAGCGGCATCGCGGTCACGGAAAAGCCGCAGGGCATACGCATCGCCACGCACTTCTTCAACAACCTGGAGGAGATAGAACGTCTCCTCTCGGCCCTCGACGAAATCGGGCGGCCTGGCTTATAAATGATTAATCGTTGGATGAAAATTGGACCAGAGAAAAGAGCAGCGCAAGCTTTTCTGATGTTGCTGTAAAAGGGAGACGAAGATGATTAAGTGAATCCGCGCTCCACAGAGGGCGCAAGTCTTGCGACACACGACATACTACACGGACCTCGCCGCCTGAACCCTTCCTCCTTCGCGGATCGTTCGGGTGACGTTCCGCACAATACTGTAGACGCTTGTAGAAACTCTCGCTCGCGCGAGACGAGCCAGACGCGCATGCCGGCTCGTCCTGGCGCGCACGCGAGCGCGTCTATCACGCACAGAGAAGGGGAGACCATGAACTTTACATTTACGAAGAGGCTGCGCCTTGCTGCCTGCATGCTGCTCGGCATCTCTTTGTTCACGATGACCGCTTTCAACGCCAGCACCGCCGCCAATAACACCCCGGCGCAGCCGCGCGAACGGGCTTTCGCTTTCGAGTACGTCGCCAGGGTAAAGGATATTCCCCCGGGCGCAAAATTATTGGACCTGTGGATACCCGTCCCGCATGATGACCCTTATCAGAAGATAAAGGGGCTGCAAATTGATTCGCCTCGTCCATACAAGATTGAAACGGCGCAGTTTGGAAATCGCGTCCTGCACATACGCTTGAAGAATCCGCAAGAGACGAGCCTGAGCGTCACGATGCGTTTCGATGTCGTGAGGATGGAGCACATACAGGACCATTTACGCGAGGTCGGCTATCATGCGCCGGAAGAGAAGCCGGACCCGAACATGAAACGCTGGTTAGAGCCGGACCGGCTCGTGCCTCTTGATGATAAGATTCGCGGTTGGGCCAACGAGGTCGTCAACGCCGCCGGGGCGAAGACGGATTTGGAGAAAGCGCGGGCCATCTATAATCACGTCGTCGCTACTGTGAAGTATGACAAGAGCGGGCAGGGTTGGGGGCGCGGCGACATCTACTACGCGTGCGACGCGCGGCGCGGCAACTGCACGGACTTTCACGCCATCTTCATCGGCTACGCGCGCGCCGTCGGCATCCCCGCACGCTTCGCCATAGGCTTCCCCCTCCCGAAAGATCGCGGCGCGGGCTCTATCAGCGGCTATCATTGCTGGGCCGAATTCTACGCGAAGGGGATCGGCTGGGTTCCCATTGATGCCTCAGAAGCCGCCAAAGACCCTTCGCGGCGCGAGTACTTCTTCGGCGCGCACGATGAGAATCGCGTCGAATTCACGCGCGGGCGCGACCTCCTGCTTGCGCCCAAACAACAGGGCGACCCACTCAACTATTTCATCTACCCCTACGCCGAGCTTGATGGTAAAGCTGTCACCACCATTGACAAGAAATTCACTTACCATGACTTCTCAAAAGAACAGATGAGCGGGCGATAAGGGAAGGCACAAGGTAAAAGTAAAAAGGCAAAAGTGAGGCTGAAACCGCTTTATAATAAAAGCCGGCTGCCGCCTCACTTTTGCCTTTTACCTTTTTACTGTCCCAAGCCGCTAGTCAAAGCTATGCACTTTCAGTGCAA
>JAXDFO010000091.1:0-11432 GCA_034665545.1 Blastocatellia bacterium | reverse complement strand
CGCCCGCTCGATGCATTCATTATAGTTCATCCGGGCATGGTTCATCTCTCTCATAATGCAATACAATAGCCGCGCCTTGAGAGCTTGAACCTGCCGGGGGATATTTGGACCAATGAGATTACACGTTAAAATTCTCGGACTCTGTTACAGCGCGTTCGGCGGCCTGCTGGCCTTCTTCGTCCTGTTCCTGCTGCTGATGCAGACGCTGACCAGCCTCGGCCTCATGAAGGACGACGGGAAGAGTCCGGGCATGTACGGCGCGCTCGGCATCAGCGTGCTCTTGCTGACCGTCGCTCTCTGGTTGTTTCAAACCGGCATGGGCCTCTGGAATTTTAATCCGGGGTCGCGGTTCATGGCGATGGTCGTGGGCGGGATTCTGATGCTTCTCTTGAACCTGGCCCTGATGTTCACACATGACCCGCCGCGCACGGCCCGCACCGGCATGACCGTCTTTCACCTCACCTGCATATTCTTCGGCCTTTATACGCTCGTCGTGCTCTGGCCCAAATGGGGCAGGCAGCTTTTCGAGTGAGCAGTAGCGACTGTCCACCGTCCAACGCTTCTGAACTTGTAGAGGCTCGCGGGGGCGTGTTACTTTTTTTCCTTTGTGTGAGAGCGTCCCGTGTTGACTGTGTGTGCATGGGAGAGATGGACGCGCGCTCTCTTGTTTGAATCGTTTCCTCTGACATGTCTGGCGCAAATCTAAATTTGAAGGAGCGCGTGCGCGCGTTCTGGCAGGCGAACCCGTGCGGGACCAAGTTCACGGACGCCGCGCCGGGCACGCGTCTCTTTTATGAGCGCGTGGAAGAGCATCGCTACGCGAAGGAGTGGCACATTCCGGCGGCGGCTGGTTTCGATAGCGCGCGAGACTTGCGCGTGTTGGAGGTCGGGTGCGGGCTCGGCACGGACGGGGCGCAGTTCGCGCGCGCGGGCGCGGATTACACGGGCGTTGATTTGACAGAGGCCGCCATCGAACTGGCGCGCACGCGCTTCGAGTTATTCGACTTGCCCGGAACCTTCCGCACGGCGGACGCGGAAAGCTTAGACTTTCCTTCCGAGAGCTTCGACCTGGTCTATTCGCACGGCGTCCTGCATCACACGCCGGACACGGAGAGGGCCGTGCGCGAAGTCCATCGCGTGCTGCGCAAAGGCGGGCGCGCAGTCGTCATGCTCTATCACAGGGACTCGTATAACTATCGCGTCAACATACGCCTGCTCAGGCGCGCGGGCGCGCATCTCTTGAAGGCTGAGGCCGGGCTGAAACTGGTCCATTATTTGACGGGCGAACCCGTCGAGAGCCTGCGCGAACACGCCCGCAATCTCAAAGCGGACGAGGCCAGCTATCTCTCGCCGGGAGAATTCCTGAACCGGCACACAGACGGCGCGGGCAATCCCTTAGCGCGCGTCTACTCGCGCAGCGAAGCCCGCGAGCTCTTTAAAGATTTCGCGGAAGTGACGCTTGCCACCCACTTCCTCAACAAACGCTGGCTCCCCGTCATCGGAAACATACTGCCGCGCAACCTAGAGGCGAGACTCGCCGCCCGTTGGGGCTGGCATCTCTGGATTTATGCGAAGAAGTGAAAGCAGGAGTCAGAAGTCAGGAGCCAGAAGCCAGAAGAAAAGCGATAGCATGCTCTTCATGCTGAAGGCTCTTCTTCTTCATTCCGGCTTCTGACTCCTGGCTCCTGGCTCCTGCTTTATGATTACTATGCGAAACATCTTAGTGACAGGCGGTGCGGGTTTCATCGGCTCGCATCTGGTGGACCAATTACTCTCGGAAGAGAGTTGGCGCGTGACGGTCGTTGATGATTTCAATGATTTCTACGCGCCCGCGACGAAACGCGAAAACATTCGCGCGCATCTTGAGCATGAGTCGTATAGCCTGGTCGAGGCTGACATACGCGACCGCGCCACGCTCGACCTGCTCTTCAGCGAGACGGAGTTTGATTGCATCGTTCACCTGGCGGGGCGCGCGGGCGTGCGCCCGTCTCTCACGGAGCCGCTTCTCTACGCTGAGACGAACATCAACGGCACGCTCAACTTGCTCGAACTGGCGCGCGCGCAGGAGGTCAAGCAGTTCGTCTTCGGCTCTTCATCTTCCGTTTATGGCATCAACGCGAAAGTGCCCTTCAGCGAGGACGACCCCATTCGCCAGCCCATCTCGCCCTACGCGGCGACCAAAGCGGCGGGCGAACTGCTCTGCCACACCTACACGCATCTTTACGGCGTGCGCTCAATCTGCCTGCGCTTCTTCACCGTCTACGGCGCGCGGCAAAGACCAGACCTCGCCATATACAAGTTCGCGCGCCTCATCAGCGAGGGAAAGCCGATACCCGTTTTCGGCGACGGCACGACGCGCCGCGACTACACTTACATCTCCGACATCATCGCCGGAGTGCGCGCCGCCATTGATTACACCGCGAGCGATTACGAAGTCATCAACCTCGGCGAATCGCGCACAGTCACCTTGAGCGAACTCATCGCGCTGCTGGAAAAAGAGCTTGGCCGCGAAGCTCTCATCAATCGCCAGCCCGTGCAGCCCGGCGATGTCCCGCAAACTTTCGCCGACATCGCGCGCGCGCGTCGCCTTCTCGGCTATAACCCGCAGACGCAAATAGAGGACGGCATCCATCGCTTTGTCGAATGGTTCAAGAAGAGTCAGGAGTCTAAAGTCTAGACTGTTTTTATGAAACAGAGGTTACTGGAATATTTAGCTTGTCCTTCATGCGGCGGCGAGATCAGGTTGCTGTCCGTGGCGCAGAGCGAGGGCGACGAGATGATGGATGGTGAACTGGATTGCGCCGCGTGCGCGCGCCGCTATGCCATCGTGCGGGGCGTGCCGCGTTTCGCGGACCTCAGCGAAGTGGAGGCGGACAAGGCCGCGACCGCCGCGAACTTCGGTTGGCAGTGGCAACACTTCACGCAGGAGGATGAGAGATATGCTGAGCAGTTCTTAGGCTGGATTGCTCCGGTCGAGCCCGATTTTTTTCGGGACAAGATCGTGCTCGAAGGCGGCTGCGGCAAGGGACGCCATACGAGCCTCGCGGCGGGCTGGGGAGCGCGCGATGTCATCGGCATTGATTTGAGCGCGGCGGTCGAATCCGCTTTCGCACAGACGCGCTCGATGGAGAACGCGCACATCGTCCAGGCTGACATTTATCATCTACCCTTTCGCCGCGTCTTCGATTACGCTTTCTCCGTGGGCGTCCTGCATCACCTGCCGGACCCGCGCGGAGGCTTCCTTTCGCTCGCTTCAAAAGTGCGCGACGGGGGCCATCTCTCGGCCTGGATTTACGGCGCGGAGAATAACGAATGGATTACTCGCTGGATTAATCCTCTGCGCGAGCGCGTGACCTCTCGCATCAGTCGCCGCGCCCTCTTGCATCTCTCGAAACTGCCGACCGCCGCCGTCTACACCGCGACCAAGCTCATTTATGGTCCACTTAATCGAAGGCCCGGCGGGACTGCGCTGGCGCGTCATTTGTTCTACAATGATTATCTCAGCGCCATCTCCGGCTTCGGCTGGCGCGAGCAGCACACCATCGTCTTCGATCATCTGGTCGCGCCGACCGCCTTCTATATTCCGCGCGCGGAGTTTGACGAATGGTGGGAAGAGATAGGGGCGACCGATGTGGTCAAGGGCTGGCACAACAAAAATAGCTGGCGCGGGTTCGGGCGGATAGAAGCTTAACTTTTCATCTTTAATTTTTATGGCGAGCACGACGAAGAGTATGGAGAAGGCGTTGCCGCGCGAGATGCAGCAGCACACCTACTCTATCATGTATGAGGTCGAGGGGACGCACTGGTGGTTCGCCGGGCGGCGGCGCATCATCGGCAGCTTCGTCGAAGAGATTTGCCGCGCGATGAAGGATGAGAGGGCGCGTATCCTGGATGTCGGATGCGGGACGGGGGCGAACCTGGAATTACTGGCCCAGTATGGCGACGCCGAGGGCGTGGACATCTCTGCGGACGCGCTCGCGTTCTGCCGCGCGCGTGGCCTTGAGAAAGTGCGGCTCGGCGCGGCGGAAACGCTGCCCTACGAGGACGGCTCTTTCGACCTCGTGACCGCGCTTGATGTCGTGGAGCATCTGGACGATGATGTGGCTGGCTTAAGAGAGATGCGGCGCGTGTTGAGACCGGGGGGCCGCGCGCTCTTGTTCGTCCCGGCTTTCATGTTTCTGTGGGGCGTGCAGGATGACGTGAGCCATCACAGGCGTCGTTACACTCTGAAGAATCTGGGAAGGGCCGTGCGCGAGGCTGGCTTCGAGGTCGAACGCGCGACTTACGCCAACATCAGTTTCTTCGCGCCGATACTCGCGGGCCGCGCCCTGATGCGCGCGACCGGCCTGCGTCCCGCTTCGGAAAACAACATCAACGTCTCGGCCCTCAACGGCCTGCTCGGACGCATTCTCGGAGCGGAGAGCGCGCTCCTGCGCCACCTGAATTTCCCGTTCGGCGTCTCGGCCCTCTGCGTCGCGCGACGCGTCGAAGAGTCACAATGAGAAACAGCCCGACAGGCATTCAAGCTTGTCGCCTGTCGCTCGTCACTGACCAATGCTTTTATGATGAAGATAACCGACGAAGAAGAGACTTTAATCACACGACAGCCTGAACGCGACGATGGCGACGTGCCGGACATCTCCATCTTTCTGCCCGTCTATAATGAAGAGCCGAACCTGCGCCCGCTTCACGCCAAGCTGGACGAAGCCTTGCGCGCATTGGGACGCACGGCAGAGATTATTTACGTTGACGACGGCTCTAACGACGGCAGCCTGGAAGTCCTGCGCGGGTTGGCCCACGTGGACTCGCGCGTGCGCGTTATCGCGTTGCGCCGCAACTACGGGCAGACGGCGGCGATGGCCGCAGGCATTGACAACGCGCGCGGGCGCGTCTTGATTCCGATGGATGCGGATTTGCAGAACGACCCGGCGGACATCGTGCGCCTGCTCGAAAAATTGGACCAGGGATACGACGTTGTTTCGGGCTGGCGCAAAAATCGTCAGGACACCTTAATCACGCGCAAGATTCCATCCATGATAGCCAACCGTTTAATCTCATGGATCGGCGGCGTGCCCTTGCACGACTACGGCTGCTCGCTCAAAGCCTACAGGCGCGAATCGCTCGAAGACGTGCGGCTCTATGGAGAGATGCATCGCTTCATTCCCATCTACGCCTCTTGGGCGGGCGCGCGCGTGGCGGAGATTCCCGTAGAGCATCACCCGCGCACGATGGGCAAATCCAAGTATGGCCTCTCGCGCACGCTCAAAGTCGTCTTTGACCTGATGACGATTAAGTTCATGGCGTCGTATGGGACCAAGCCGATTTATGTCTTCGGCACGTTCGGCGTGCTCGCCTTCACCATCTCGCTGCTCGCGGGACTCTACGCGGTCTTTCTCAAAATCTTTCACCGGGCGGATTTCGTCCAGACGCCTTTGCCGATTCTCGCTATTGTGATGTTCGCCGTCGGCGTTCAATTTCTCCTGATGGGCCTGCTCGCGGAGATGCTCGTGCGCACCTACCACGAATCGCAGGCCAAACGCATCTACGCCGTGCGCGAGAAGATCGGAGTGAAAAACAAAGATGAAGGATAAAGGATGAAGTAAGAAAGTTTGAATCGCTCTGCTATTGAACGATTCAAACTTTCGCCCACTTCGTCCCTCACGTTGCCGACCTTCTACTTGCTCTTATGTGTGGAATAACCGGATGGGCCAACATGGATGCGCGCACGCCGCCGCCGGAGGGCGCGCGCTCGCTTCTGCATGCGATGTGCGACCGGATGACGCATCGCGGGCCTGACTCTGAGGGGTTGATGGTGACGACGGGTGTCGCGCTGGGGATGCGCCGCCTCGCCATCATAGACCTACAGACGGGCGAGCAGCCTGCCTGGAACGAGGACCAGAGCGTAGCGGTCGTGCTCAACGGCGAGATTTATAACTACAGGGAGTTGCGCGCGCGCCTCGAAGCGCAGGGCCATCATTTTCGTTCAGAGTCGGACACGGAAGTTCTGCCGCATCTCTATGAAGAGTACGGGCAGGAGATGGTCCAACATCTCAACGGGATGTTCGCCTTCGCTTTGTGGGACGCGGATAGGCGCAGGCTCTTCATCGCGCGCGACCGCTTCGGAGAAAAGCCGCTCTACTGGGGCGTCTTCCAAGGCACGTTCCTCTTCGCTTCAGAGCCGAAAGTCCTGCTCGCGCACCCTCTGGTCCAACCCTCCATCAACCTCGACGCGCTCAGGCATTATCTCTCTTTCGATTACGTGCCCGCGCCGCTCTCGATTTACCAGGGCATACAGAAGTTGACGGCGGCGCACACGCTGACAATCGAAGATGGACGCGTGGATGAGCGGCCCTACTGGCGTTTGAGCTACAAGACGCCTGAGCCCGTCCCGTCCGAAGAAGAGGCGACGGAGCGGCTTCGTGAACTGCTCTTCGATTCGGTGCGTCTGCGACTGGTCTCGGACGTGCCGCTCGGCGTGCTGTTATCGGGCGGGGTTGATTCCTCTGCGGTCGCGGCGATGGCCGTGAGGGCTTCATCCGAAGCCGTCAAGACTTTCTCCATCTCATTCGACGAGCCTTCGTTCGACGAATCATCCTACGCGCGCGGCGTCGCAAAGTTTCTCGGCACGGACCATCACGAAGAGAGACTGAGTGTTGACCTCGCGGCTAATCTGGTCGGCGAGATAGGCTCTTGGATGGACGAGCCGTTCAGCGACCCTTCGCTCGTGCCGACCTACCTGCTCTCAAGATTTACGCGCAAGCATGTGACGGTCGCGCTCGGCGGCGATGGCGGCGACGAACTCTTCGCGGGCTATCCAATGTACGTGGGCCATCGCTGGGCCAACATTTACGAACGCCTGCCCGCCTCCCTCAAACGCCTCCTGATAGAACCCTTCGTGCGCCGCCTGCCCGTCAGCACCAACAACCTCTCATTCGATTTCAAGGCGCGCAGGTTTATCGCGGGCGCATCGCAAGAGCGCGTCGCGCGGCATCACATCTGGTTCGGCTCGTTCACGCCTGCGGAGCAGGACGCGCTCTTGAGCGAGGAGGTGCGGCGAGCGAGCGACGGCGACGTTTACCGGCAGGCCCGTCAACTGCTACTCGAAGACTGCGACGCCGACAACACCATCGAGTGCATGCAGAGCCTGGACACGCGGCTCTATCTGGCCGAAGACATCCTCACGAAAGTTGACCGCGCGAGCATGGCCGTGAGCCTCGAAGTGCGCGCGCCTTTTCTGGACCAGCGCGTGGCGGAGTACGCGGCCTCTTTGCCCGTCAACTACAAACTGCGCGGCAGCAAGTCAAAGTATATTTTGAAGCGCGCGGTCGCGCCGCTCCTGCCGCCCTTCGTCACGAAGCGTGGCAAGAAGGGCTTCGGCGTCCCCGTCGCCGAATGGCTCAAGGGCAAACTGCGCCCGCTCGCGCGCGACCTTCTCTCGCCCGAACGCATCAGCCGCAACGGCCTCTTCGATGCCGCTTACGTGACGCGCTTGCAGGACGAGCACGAGCGCGGACAGGCCAACCATCGCAAACTGCTCTGGACCCTGCTCATGTTTGAACTCTGGCATGAAAGCTTTATAGGGACCAGGCGGCGCGTGGAAGAGACGGTCGGCAGCCCGCAGTGAACCGCGCGATAGAAACGAGCGAGCTTGAGCCTGCCTTGAGCGAGTTGCTGGCCTGGTGTCGCGCGCGCGATTTCGCCGGGCACGACCCTTTCGATGGTTTGAACAGCCGACTCTTTCAAGCGACGCCCCTCAAGTCTTCGCGCACGGCCCGCCTCATCTGGACGCAACTCTTCAAACGCTCGCCCGTCAACCTGCGCCGACTCGCCCTCGTGCCCGAAGGAAAAAATCCGAAGGGACTCGCGCTCTTCGCCCTCGCCGCGCTCGCGCTGTTTCGCAAAGATGCATCGGCGGAGACGGGAGAACTCGCGCGGTCTTTGATGAGAGATTTGCTATCGGCGCGTCTGGAAGGTTGGAGCGGGGCTGCGTGGGGATATAATTTCGACTGGCAGGGCCGCGCGTTCTTCGCGCCGAAGGGCACGCCGACCATCGTCCCGACGGCCTTCGCCGCGCTCTCTCTGGTCGAAGCGTCCCGGACCTTTAATGATGAGTCTTACCTGCGAACGGCGCGCGACGCGTGCGAGTTTATCTTAAGAGACCTTCATCGAACTGAAGAGACGGGCGCGGAAGTCTGTTGGAGTTATTCGCCACTTGATAGGACGAGGGTTTTCAACGCGAGCCTGCTGGCGGCGGAAACTCTCTCGGCGGTCGGGGCGTTGACGGGCGAAGACGAGTTGAAGGAGTGGGCCATCAAGGGCGCGCGTTACGTCGTGCGTCGCCAGCGCGAGGACGGCTCGTGGGCCTACGGCGCGGAGGGCTTTCAATCCTGGGCCGATAATTTTCACACGGCCTTCGTCCTCACCAGCTTATCTCGCATCATGAATCATTCGAGCGAGGCGCGCGAAGAGTTTGCGGGCGCGTTGAAACGCGGCTATGAATTCTGGCGCGAGACCTTCTTTCTTGCCGACGGGTGGCCGAAATACTACCATGACAGGCTCTACCCGGCGGACGCGCATTCGGCGGGCGCAAGCATAGAGGCTTTCCTGTCAATGAAGGACGTGGACCCGCGCGCCCTCGAATGGGCCCACAGGGTCGCTCATTGGACCATTAAAAACTTGAGAGACCGGCGCGGCTTTTTTCATTACCAGCGTCGTCGCTTCTATACGGTGCGTATCCCATACATGCGCTGGTCTCAAGCCTGGATGATGTACGCGCTGTCAAGACTGTTAGAGCAAGGATGAAGGCGGAGGGATGAAGGATGAAGTTGTGACTATTCAACCGGAATCATTCTTCTTTCATCCTTCATCCTGCCAACTTCCTACTTGCTCTTATGCGTTTGTGGATTGACCTGGCGAACTCGCCGCATGTGCCTTTCTTTCGCGCGCTGATTCCAGAGTTTGAGGGGCGCGGGGCGGATGTAGAATTGACGGCGCGTGATTTCGCGCAGACGTTGGAGATGGCGAGGGATGCTAATCTCAACGTGTCTGTTGTTGGCGGGCACGGCGGGCGTGGTCTCATGGGCAAGGCGGGGAATCTGGCGGGGCGCGTGGCGTCGCTCGTCGGATGGGCGCGCGGTCGCGGCTTTGAACTCGCGGTCTCTCATAACTCTTACGCGCATGTGGCGGCGGCTCGCCTGCTCGGCATTAAGAGCGTGACGCTGATGGACTATGAACACCAGCCCGCGAATCACCTGGCGTTTCGATTGGCATCGCGGGTCATCGTGCCGCGTTCTTTCCCTGAGGAAGCGTTGCGCAAGTACGGCGCGCGCGCGGGGAAGGTGCGGCGTTACGATGGGACGAAAGAGGATGTCTATCTCTCGGACTTTAAAGCGGACCCGCGCTTCGCTTCGACATTGCGCGGGCTTGGCGTCGAGCCGGGCGAAGTGCTTGTGACGGTGAGGCCGCCCGCGAGGGATGCGCTGTATCATCGTTTTGAAAACGAGTTGTTTGAAGAGTTGATGAGCAGGTTATGCGCCAACGAGAGTGCCCGCGTCATCATGCTGGCGCGCAATGAAGCGCAGCGCGCGTTGTATGCTTCGCGCGAGGGGTGCGGGAAAATGATTTTGCCGCGAGAGGCTTTAGACGGCGCGAACCTGATAGCCGCTTCGGACCTGGTCATCAGCGCGGGCGGCACTATGAACAGGGAAGCAGCCGCGCTCGGCGTGCCCGCCGCGACCATCTACATGGGCCGGTGGGCCGCGATAGATGAAGAGCTTGTGCGCGAAGGCCGCCTGCGTCGCATCAGCACGCGCGCGGACCTGGACGACCTGCCTGTAGAGAAGAAGGGCGAGACGCACGCGCGTCGCGCTTCACACGTCCGCGCGCAGGTGGCAGACTTGATACTCGTAGATTGAAGAGAGACAAGCGAAGAGAAGCGTTGAACGGATGCGAGTTGAACGGATGAGAGAGCAGTTGAGCGAGGCGCGGGCGGTGCGTGTGCCCGCGCGTGCGCCGCAGTGGGTCGTCCCACTGGTCAGGGCATTACTGGTCCTGTTAGACGCCGCGCTCGCCTTCTCTACTTTCGTCGTCTCGTTTTACTTGCGAGAGGACATGCCCGTTTTTCAGCATGCGTCTGGCGGGGGCTTGACCTGGAGCGGAAGGTTTGCTCCGTATGGCGCGCTGCTGGTCTTCGTGCTGCCTCTACGTCTCGTGATGAACGCTTATTATGAGATGTATCGCTTGCGCGGCGGGTTCTCATATGTGGACGATGCGGGGCGCGTCTTCAAGGCGACTGCCATCGGCAGCCTGCTCATCGTGGCGGCGGCGTTTCTCTATCGCGGCGGCTTTCAATATCGCTCCTTCTCTTATGCTCGCAGCGTCTTCGTACTCGATTTCTTTCTCGCGCTCGCCGCTTACGCCCTCTTGAGATTATTGGTCCGGGGCGCGCAAACCTTCGTGCGGAGGCGGGAGATAAACTTGATTCCAACGCTCGTCGTAGGGCGTGGAGCGGAAGCCGCGCTCTGTATCAGTGAGATGAGGTCGCGGCGCGAACTGGGTTATCGGGTCATCGGCGTCGTGGAAAATGGACCAATTAACGAGAGCCTGCCGGAGAGTTTCGAGGGCGTGCCGGTCGTCAGTGATTTCAAAGGCTTGCCCGAAGCGATACGCGAATCGGGCGCGAACGAAGTCATCATCACAGACCCAGGCGTTTCGGGCGACGCGCTCTTTGAAGTGATGATGAGAGTGGGACGCAGGCGCGGCGTAGAGTTTCGCATCGCGCCGAGTCTCTTCAACTGCCTGCCGCGCAAGACGGAGATTGACCAGATCGGCGCGCTGCCGATGATAAGACTTTTCCGGGAGCCTCTGCCGGGCGCGGCGCGTCTCTTAAAGCGCGCGTCCGACATCATCATCGCTTCGATTGCGATTGCGTTCATGTCTCCGTTGTGGCTCATCGTCGCCATTCTCATCAAGCTCGATTCGAGGGGTCCGATCTGTTACACGCAGGAACGCGTCGGGATGGACGGGCGCATTTTTCTCTTCTACAAGTTTCGCACGATGAGGGTCGGCGCGGATGACAGTGTGCATAGGGAGTACCAGCGACAGTACATCGCGGGGATTCCTGAGACCAATCAAGGCGATGATGCGCGGCCAGCTTACAAGCTGGTTGAAGATAAGCGCGTGACGAGGGTCGGGCGCGCGCTCAGGCGTTTGAGCCTTGATGAACTGCCGCAACTCCTGAACGTCCTGCGCGGCGACATGAGCATCGTGGGCCCACGCCCGCCAATCCCTTACGAAGTCGAAGCCTATCAACTATGGCATCGCAAACGACTCGACATGAAACCCGGCCTCACGGGTTTGTGGCAGGTCTCCGGGCGCAACCGCCTCCCTTTCGAGGAGATGGTCCGCCTGGACCTCTTCTACATAGAAAACTG
>JAXDFO010000090.1:0-44754 GCA_034665545.1 Blastocatellia bacterium | reverse complement strand
CGCGCGTCCCGGTCCGTTTCGATGACGACGTTGAGATTTTCCAGGGGGCGCGTGTGGTGTTGGTCCATGACTTCCTGTATGACGCGCGGGATATCCGTGAGGGTGATGCGCTGGTCCAGAAAAGCCTGGACCGCCTCTTCGTTGGCGGCGTTGAGGGCGGCGGGCAGCGTGCCGCCTTCCCTCAGCGCGCGATAGGCCAGCGCGAGGCAAGGAAAGCGTTCCATGTCCGGCTCTTCAAAATGGAGCGCGCTGATTTGCGTCAGGTCCAGCGCGGGCAATCCGCAAGGATGTCTTTCAGGATAGGTCAGCGCATACTGAATCGCGTGGCGCATGTCCGTCACGCCCATCTGCGCGATGACGGAGCCGTCCACCAGTTCGATCATAGAATGGACCACCGATTCTGGGTGGACCAGAATACTTATCTCGCCGGGGCCGAAGCCGAAGAGCCAGCGCGCCTCTATCACTTCCAGACCCTTGTTCATGAGCGTCGCGGAATCAATGGTTATCTTCGCGCCCATGCTCCAGGTCGGATGTCGCATCGCCTCCGCGACGGTCGCCGCGCGCATCTCGCTCATGTTCTTCGTGCGAAACGGCCCGCCCGAAGCCGTCAGGACCAGACGGCGCACTTCCTCTCGTCTCTCGCCGCGCAAGCATTGATGCAGGGCGTTGTGTTCGGAATCAACTGGCAGCAGTTGCGCGCCCGAACCTTCTGCCGCGCGCGTCATCAACTCGCCAGCCATGACGAGCGTCTCCTTGTTGGCGAGGGCGACTCGCTTGCCCGCTTCGAGCGCGCGCAAGGTTGGCACGAAGCCGACCGCGCCGACCGTCGCGGAGACGATTGTTCCGGCATCCTCATGCGTCGCCACTTCTACCAGACCCTCTTCGCCGATGGCTATCTTCGGCAGGTCCACATCGCGTTTGAACAGTTCTGCGCGAAGCTCATGCGCGCCCTCTTCGGTTTCGACCGAGACGAGTTCCGGCAGGTAACGCGCGACCTGCTCCGCGAGCCTCACCATGTTGCGCCCCGCGCCGAGCGCGACGACGCGAAAATCCTCTTCGCCGAGCGAGTCAATCACGCGCAGGGTATTGCACCCGATTGAGCCGGTCGAGCCTAAGATGGCGATGCCCCTGGATTTCATTTCATTCATCTAATTTTCAGGCGCGGCGGCGTCCGCAGGCTCCTCGTACTTATCCATCAAATCAACTTTGACACCCGCCTCGTTGACATAGGACGCGCCCGTCACCCACCACTTGCTGCCTCTTCTATATGAGAGCACGACCCGCGCGTTGACCGTGCGCCGCTCGCCTATGACCTTTAACTTGATGGTCGCGTCGCCGTCCTCCTGCGCGTTGAGATTGCCCGTCACGAGCCAGCCGAAGTCTTTAACCTCGCCCGTCTCCTGCTTCAGCTCCTCGTTCTGGCGCAGGTAACTGCGAGCCGTCGCCGCCGCATCGCTGTGGCTTATCGAGTATAGAATGATGCCCGAAATCACGCCGACGAAGAGCGCGACCAGCAACGCGAGGCCGCCGAGCACGCTGATGATAATGATGACCAGCCTCTTCGTCGTCATTGACTCGCTCGACTGACTCGCCCTCTTACATGACAAGCATGCTATTGAAAATAGAGCTTGCCGAAATAGTAGATGACGGGCGCGTTGAAGAGCAAGCTATCGAGACGGTCGAGCAGGCCGCCGTGACCGGGCAAAATCTGCGCGGCATCCTTCGCGCCCGCGCCGCGCTTGAGCGCGCTCTCTGTCAAATCTCCGAGCACGCCCAGCACGTTCATCAACGCCGCGAGCGGCAGTCCCCACTTCAAAGGCAGTTCGGGAAAGAACCAGTAGTGCGCCAGCACGCTCATTAACAGGCTGACCAGCATTCCTCCAATCGCGCCTTCCCAGGTCTTCCCCGGACTGATGCCCGGCGCGAGCTTATGCTTACCGAAGGTCCGCCCCGCGTAATAGGCTCCCGTGTCCGAACCCATGATGACCAGGAAAAAGAAGGAGAGCAGGTGCGCCGAAAGCGTCTGCGGAAATCCCGTGCGAACCGCCACCAGATGCCCGCCCAGAAGCGCGACGTAAGAGACTCCGAGCACGGTCGCGCCCGCCGACGCCATCATCTTCTCGAAGGGCGCGCCGCGCAACATCGCCGCCGCCAGCACGCCTATGATGAATCCGGGCAGGACCAGTAATAACAAATCCGGCGGCTGCCCCGGCTCGTTGAAATAGAAAACGGTGAAGATAGCCGCCGCGCCTACATAGCCCGCCACCACATCCGGCTTAATCTCTCGCCGCCGCGCCAGCAACCAGAACTCATAGAGGCCCAGCACCATCGCCGCCAACGCCAGCAACACGAAGAGCGGCGCGAGCCACGAAATCAAGATGGAAGCGACGATAACCGGAAGCGCGATGAGAGCCGTGATGATGCGTGACATTAAAATTTGCGACTGGCGATTTTTAGAGCGGCTTTCTATTTCGCATTGGCGACGAGTTTGAGGCCGCCGAAGCGTCGGTCGCGGCCCTGAAAATCAACGATGGCTTCAAGCAGGTGTTGGCGGCGAAAATCGGGCCACAGCGTTTCGGTCACGTAAATCTCGCTGTAGGCCGTCTGCCACAGCAGAAAATTCGAGAGGCGCAGTTCTCCGCTCGTCCGCACGAGCAGGTCCAGTTCCGGCAGTCCGCTTGTATAAAGCTCGCGCTCGATGCGCTCTTCGGTCAACGCGTCCGGCGGTTGGCCTTCGTTGACGAGGCGTTGGACGGCGGCGCGCGTGGCGTCAACAATCTCGGAACGCCCGCCGTAGTTCAAAGCGACGCTCAGGACCATCCCTGTATTATGACTGGTCTTCTCGGTCGCCCTGTTGATTTCGCGGCGGACGGTTTGGGCCAACGCTTCCGTGCGACCGATGGCTTGAAAGCGTATGTTCTGACGGTCAATCTCTTCGAGCTCTAGACGCAGGTAACGTCTCAGCATACGCATCAGCGCGTCAACTTCCAGACGCGGTCGCTTCCAGTTCTCCGTTGAGAAAGCGTAGAGCGTGAGCGCGCCCAGGCCCAGCCGCGCGCTCGTGTCCACGGCGGCGCGCACCGCTTCGACTCCGGCGCGATGACCCGCGATGCGCGGCTGCCCGCGTTGCGCGGCCCAACGCCCGTTGCCATCCATGATAATAGCGACGTGTCGCGGCAGACGTTCCCAGGAAATGCCTGCGAGCAGCATCTCATCGCGCGTGCCCTGCTGCACGACCCCAGTAAAATCCGCGAGCATCCCGAATCACCTCATAGGAAAGGCAGAAGGTAAAAGTTAAAAGTAGAAAGGCAAAAGTGATGAGAAGCCAGCTTTTATATTAAAAGCGGTTGCCGCCTCACCTTTGCTTTTTACTTTTAACTTTTGCCTTCACAAGCATTCCTTACATTCTTACTGCTACTCAGGGCTATGTCAATCGTAATGCACGCGCATTAAGGTCAGGCCGCGTGCGGGGGCGGTCGCGGCCTGCGCGCGTCGCTCGCCGCTCGTAATCATGTGGGCGATGTCCGCCGCATCGAGTTCGCCGCGCCCGGCGGCGAGCAGCGCGCCCGCGATGGAGCGGACCATGTATCGCAGAAAGCCGTCCGCGCTGGCCTTGATGTTGATGAGCCGTCCGCGCCCGCGCTCGCTCCGCACTTCCGTCACCTCAAGCGCGGTTATCTCGCGCACGCGCGTCTTGACATCCGACTGCGCGGCGGAAAAGGCCGTCCAGTCATGCGAGCCCGGAAAGCAAGCGGCGGCTCGCTGCATCTTTTCCAGAGAGAGCGGGCGCGCCTCATGATGCGTATAACTGGACCAGAAGGGCGACATGAACTGCTCATTAAAAATGCGATACAGGTAAGTCTTCCCCCGCGCCGAATAGCGAGCGTGAAAATCATCCGGCACGATTTCAGCTTCTATCACGCGCACATCCCCCGCCAGATTCCCGTTAATCGCCCCGCGCAACTTCTCCGGCGCAAACTCCCGCTCTAACTGCGCGCTCGCCACCTGCCCCGCAGCATGCACGCCCGCATCCGTCCGCCCCGCCCCGTGGACCAACACCTCCCGCCCATCCAACAACGTCAACACGCGCGTCAACTCGCCCTGCACCGTCCGCAACGCGCCCTGCATCTGCCACCCGCAAAACCCGGACCCGTCATACTGAATCGTCAAACGGTAGTTCATAAGAGACGAGCTATGCAAGATGAACGATGAACGACGAAGGATGATAAGGGTTCAGCTATTGGTCCATTTATTCGTTGATGAAATAAGGCGACGAATAAATGGACCAATAGCTCATCCTTCATCACTCATCCTTCATCCTTGCCTTTCCTGCTTCCGGGTTTGACGGCCTGGAGGCCGCGTGCGCAGAGTGGGCAGGCGGCGGGGGCGACGGATGGCACGTCCAGAGTGGCGAGGGCGATGCGGGGAACGCCCACGTCGGCGCGGCCTGCTGAGCGGTCTATGATGGAGGCCGCGCCGACGACGCGCGCGCCCGCCTTGTTAATGGCTTCGATGGTCTCGCGCGTAGAGCCGCCCGTCGTGATGACATCCTCCACAATCAGCGCGGTCTCGCCGGGCCGCACCGTAAAGCCGCGACGCAAAATCATCTCGCCCGACGCATCGCGTTCGGTCCAGATGAAGCGGGCGTTGAGTTGGCGCGCGACCTCATAGCCGATGACGAGGCCGCCGATGGCTGGCGAGGCTACGAGCGAGATGCCTTGATTTTGAAACTGCGCGGCGATGGCGACGGCGAAGCTCTCGGCCTCGCGCGGGTATTGCAGGACCAGCGCGCATTGTAAGTATTGAGGACTGTGCAGCCCGCTCGTAAGGATGAAATGTCCTTCGAGCAGCGCGCCCGTTTGTTTGAATCTTTCGATGACCTCTGCTGCTTGCAAACTCTCTCTCTTGACCTCGATTCACAAAATATTGACCCACGCGTTACAATGCTGGTGATGAGAGCACGTCTCAATCTCGTTTCCGATTCGGCGCTCGTCCAGGAAGCGGTGGAAGTCTTGCGCGTCTGTGGCGGACGCGCGCCCGCAGCCGACCTCGCAGACATCGTCCTCAAGATGCCAGACCTTGATGCGGACCTCGCCATGATGCTCATCGGCGACCTCATACGCGATGACCATCGCCTTCGTATTCTGGAAGACGCGATAATCGAACTGGTCTGGCAGGATGCCGAAGCGAGGCAGTTGCACGAGGCCGACTTCGTGGTCGTTGATGTCGAGACCACCGGAGCGAAGATGCCTCCCTGCCGCGTCATGGAGATAGGCGCGTATCGCGTCAGCCAGGGACGTATCGTCGCCGAGTTCGAGACGCTGGTCAACCCGGAAATGAACATCCCGCCCTTCGTCATGCACCTCACAGGAATCACGGACGGGATGGTGAGGCACGCGCCCGTCTTCGCCGAGATAGCGGCTGACTGGCTCGACTTCGCGGGCGACGCCGTCCTCGTCGCGCACAACTCATCCTTCGACGTGCGCTTTCTCAATCATGAAGTCGGGCGAGTCTTTCCCGGTCGCCGGATGATTAATACGCACATCTGCACGGTCAAGCTCTCGCGCCGCGTCGTGCCGGGCCTGATGAACTATCGCCTGCACACGGTCGCCGAGCATTTTGCGATTGAGATACGCAATCGTCATCGCGCGGCGGGCGACGCGCTCGCCACCGCCGAAATCTTCATACGCATGCTCGAACGCCTGCACGCGCACGGCGTCCAGGATATAGCCGAAGCGCGCCGCTTTAAACTCAACGACTGACGCCCTTCCGAAATAGCTTCACTGTCAGCATTGACTTTCTCTCAGACCTGAGCTAAACATTCTCGCGCCCGTGAGCCCGAAGGGATTTGAAATCGTCCCTCCCTTAATAAGTTGGCCCAACCGACAGGAGTTCCCCGATGAATTTCAGACGCCCCGCTCTGTTCGCTCTCTTCAACCTGCTTTCACTTCTTCTCTTCAACAACATCGCGGCCCCGCGCGCGCAAGGCCAGACGAAGCAACCCGAAACTGTTGATTATCTCTCGCCGCAGGAATCCGAAATCATCAACGAGATTAATCTCGCGCGAACGCGCCCGCAGGAATACGTCGCTTACCTTGAGCAACTGCGCAAATATTATTCGGGCAATGAAATCAAACGGCCCGGAGAGGCGAAGGAGACGACCAACGAGGGCGTTGGCGCGGTTGACGAGGCTATCAACTTTCTGCGAGCGGCGAAGGCTCTGCCGCCCCTGGGCGTCGCCAAGGGCATGTGCCTGGCGGCCAGAGACCACATCAAAGATTTGGAACAGGCGAACAACACCGGACACAAAGGCAGCGATGGTTCCATCACCGAAGACAGGTTGAAGCGGTACGGAAGTTGGAACAGCGCGGTCGGCGAGAATATCGCTTACAGCAGCACGGCGGCCAGAGACATCGTCATCGGCTGGATTATAGACGACGGCACTGCCAGCCGTGGACATCGCAAGGCCATCTTCAATGCTGACTTCTCCACCACGGGCATCGCCACCGGAAAAAGCAACGCCTACGGCCCGCTCTGCGTGAGCGTCTTCAGCGACAGCTTTAAAGAAAATCCGGCGACCGGCAGTTCCTCCACGGACAAGCCCAAGACGGCGGCGCGCAAATTCTGAATTCCCGGACCACTTATCAAGAATTGGCGGCTTCCTCGCCGGTCTCTAAGTCGCGCTTGTCGTTCTCGCTCTTTCTTCGCCAGAGACTCTTGCCGACGAAGAGGGCGATGATGAGCGCGGCGAGGCCGAGGCCGATGTATGGATAATAGTGCGCGAGCAGTTCCTTCGCCTGCGTGCCGTAGCGCGCCGCGAGGTAGCCTTCGAGCAGGAAACGAAAGAGGCGTCCGGCGGCGATGGCGGCGGCAAAACGCCACACGTTGAGGCGAAAGACGCCAGCCGTGATGACGAAGAGCTTGAAGGGAAACGGCGGCGGCAGGACAGAGGCCACGATGACCGAGAGCACGTCATAACGGTCAATCAATTCTTTGACGCGCGCTTGCCTGGCTGGCGAAAAACGCGAGAGGGCTTTGCGTCCCGCGCGGCGCGAAATGTAGTAGAGGATGCAGCAGCCGATGACGGAGCCGACCGTCGCCGCCAGCGCGTAAAATATCATCCATCCCGGACGCGCCGTCGTCAGTAGAATCATGACGGCGTCCGCTCCGCCCGGCAGTGGGACCATCGCCGAATCAAGCAGCGCGATGGTGAAGAGTCCGAACGGCCCCCACGTCACAAGGTACTGCGAAGCGGTCGTCAACTCTCCGCTGATTTTATGCCAGAGCCATTTCAACAGGGTGTGTCAATCCTTTCAAGCCGAGCGGTTCCGAATCTTCATCGCGCGGTCGAATCCGTCGCAGGGTCGCTCGCTTCCGTAATGCCCGGCGCGGCTTCGGCTGCGCTCATCTCCGGCGTCTGGGTCGTGTTGAGCCGTCCTTCGGCGACCGCCGCGCGACCGCGATTCGTCAGTAGATAAATGAGCAGGCCCAGAATGCAGATGCCCGCCACGATGCTCAGGATGAACATCCCGTTATCCTTGAGAAAGCCGAGCACGCGCTGCCCGTAAAAGACGGCCAGCGTCCCCTCCACATAGTATCGGAGGGAGCGCGCCAGCATGATCGTGATGACGAAACGCCAGCGCGGATATTCGAGCGCGCCCGCCGTGGCGACGAAAATCTTGAACGGCATCGGCGGCGGCAACAACGCCGGAACCGCCAACGCCAGAAAACCGAAACGCGCGTAGGCTCGCTCGACGCGCTCTATGTGTTCGGCGCGAAAACGATTGCGCAACACGGCCTGCCCCCCGCGCCGCAAAATCGAATAGAGCAACAGGCAACCCAGGACCGAACCCAGAGCCGCAAACAGAGGAAAGAAGAAGACAGCGCGCGGGTCTCTCGCGCAACGCATGACGACCAGATAGTCGTTAATCTCCGGCAGCGAGAGCAGAGAGGAATCCAGCGCGCCTATGATAATCATCGAAGGCGCAGCCACGTACAACGGCACATGTATGATGTACTGTATCAGCCAGTGGCCCGTCGCGCGTAACCAGTCGAACATAAGATTCAAGAGTCTGAGAGTCTGAGAGTCAGGAGTCAAAAACAAAGAACTCGCTTTATGTTTTTGACTCCTGACTCCTAGACTATTTCACAGGTGTAAAGATGCTGGGGGTGTCGTAAGTGACGCCGAAGGTGACGCCGGAGCGGGGGCTGAAATGGGTCAGACCTTTGATGCCCGCGAAGTCGAAGCGCAGCCCCGAAGCCTTGACCTGCAAGCCGAGGCGCGCTTCCGATTCCGATTCCGTGCCGAGCGGGCCGGTGCCCGGTCGAGTGTTCTGTCGCCCGTTAATCTCACCGACGAAATTGAATTGACGATTGTAGTGATAGATACCGGCGAAGCCGTAAGTCACCACGTCGTTCTGCGTGAAGAGGCGCGTCGGCGCGGTGAGGATGGCGAGGCCCAGGTTGCCGAACGTGTTGAATCGCCCGTCGCGCCCGAACTTTTTGCCGAAGAGGACGCTGCCGAAAGCGTCCGTCGTGTTAAGGCCGATGCCGCGTGCCTGGTTCGAGTTCGGGAGCTTAACGCCGAAGCGAAAGCCGAGCGAGGGCGCATAGCGCGTCTCGTTCCTCAACTTGATTTTGGTCGAAAGGGTGAAGTCGCCCGTGTCGTTAGTCGAACCCCTCAGGCGCGGGTCGAAGCTGAGCGGGATTTGCGAAGTCGCGGTCGCTGAATTGATGCTCAGGAAATTCTGGGCCACTCCGTCAATCTGAAATTCGACGTTGGGCGAGAGCCCGAAGTTGAGGCCGATGACGCCGACGCGCGTCAGGTCTCCCGTCAAGCCGGAGGCCGGGAACTTCGCGTTCTGGTAAAAATCTATGCCCGCCTCGATACGCATCGTTCCCTGCGGAATGATGTCAACATCCTCCGTCAGGAGCGGGCGTTGTTGCGCGCGCGCGTTGCCGTAGGCGAAGGCCAGCGCGCAGAGCAGGCACAGGACGTGAAACAGATGATTGCGACGCAGCATCAAAGTTGAGAACCCATCTCTTTCGCAAAATTTTCAGCCAGCTTTGAAGACCGCTCGACGCTTGAGCAATGAAACCTTGTCCGAGCTTCTTCATCAACGCTGCGCGAATTGTAACGCAACTCCGCGACTTGCGCCATACGCCGATTTCCGCACGCCAACTGTTTTTGAGACTGTGTTAAGATGCCCTCTCCTTAATATCGCTCTTGCATCTCAAGCTTTCTGTCGAGGCACGACCCATGAAAAGATTGCTCGTTATCTTCTGCCTGCTGCTCTCTCTTTGCTCTTTATCGCTGGTCCAACAACGTCAAGCGCGCGTCATGGCCCAAAGCGCGACGGGCGCGACCGCCAATTCGCAAACGCTCTCGCTCGCGGGCCTGCGCGAACGCGTCAACGTGCGCAAGGATGAGCGCGGCATCCCCTATATAGAAGCCAACAACGAAGCGGACCTTTATTTCGCGCAAGGCTACGTCACGGCCAGCGACCGCCTCTGGCAGATGGACCTCCTGCGCCGCTCTATGCGCGGAGAGTTGGCGGAAATTTTTGGACCAGCCGTGCTCGAAGAGGACAAGCGTCATCGCCTCTACGGCTTTGCGAAAGTCTCCGAGGCGAACGCGGCCAACCTCAAGGGGCCCGTGCGCGACGCGCTCGAAGCCTACGCGCGCGGCGTCAACGCCTTCATCGAATCGCGCGATGCGAAATCACTGCCGCCCGAATTTCAAATTCTGGGCTACAGGCCGCGCCCCTGGACCACCGCCGATTCGCTGGTCGTCGGCAAGCTCTTCGCCGAAGCCCTCTCGACCACCTGGACGACAGACATCATGCGCGCCGCGCTGGCCCCGCTCCCGCCTGAGAAACGAGCCATGCTGCTCACGGAAAATTCGCCGCTCGATGTGCCCATCGTCGGCAGTGATGGACCGGGCAAAGCGCAGCGCGGTCGCAAGGCTTCTTTGAGGCTCGCGCAAACCGGCCCGCAGTTGAGCGAGGCGAAGATGAGAGAGACGCTATTGGAGACGGCTTCGTTTCGAGAGACGATGGAAAAGTCGCTCGCGCGCGTAGGGGTGTACATGGAAGGGCGCGCGGTCAGTAATAACTGGGTCGTCTCCGGCAAGCGCACGGCGACGGGCAAGCCCTTGCTCGCCAACGACCCGCACCTGCAAGCGTCCGCGCCCTCCATCTGGTACATGACGCACCTGAGCGCGCCGGGCTTGCGCGTCGCGGGCGTCACGGCTCCGGGCGCGCCCGGCATTATCCTGGGCCACAACGCGCGCATCGCCTGGGGCGCGACCAATCTTGGACCAGACGTGCAAGACCTCTACATAGAAAAGTTTGACCCCAACAATCCGCTCAAGTATATGACGCCGTCCGGCTGGCGCGACGTTGAAGTGCGACACGAAGAGATAAAGGTCCGCAAGGGATTCGAGAGCACGGCGACGGAAATCAAGCCGCTCGATGTGGCGGTCACGCGTCATGGTCCAATAATTCTGGAACGGGGCGGCACGCGTTACGCGCTGCGCTGGACCGCGCTCGATGCCGAGAGCGTAGAGTTCGCGGGTTTCTACTATATCAACCACGCGCGCGATTGGGACGAGTTTCGCGCCGCGCTGAGAAACTATGTTGGGCCAACTCAAAATTTCGTCTACGCGGACACGAGCGGGCACATAGGCTATTACGGCGCGGGTCCGATTCCTATCAGAAAGAACGGCGACGGCAGTCTGCCTTACGACGGCTCGACCGACGACGGCGAGTGGACCAGTTTCATCCCCTTCGACAAACTGCCGCACCTCTACGACCCGCCGGGCGGCTTTATCCTGACGGCCAACCAGCGCGTCGTGGGCCATGACTATCCATACTTTCTGACGCACGAATGGACCACTCCCTATCGCGCGCGCCGCATACACGATCTGCTGCAAGCCAATCAGAAGATGAGCGTCGAAGACTTTCGCGCGATGCAGGGCGATACGTACTCTTACGCCAGCGAAAACTTCGTGCGCGCGGCGGCGGAAATCGCGCGGCTGGCTCCGCCCGCAAGCGGTGATGAGAAATGGCGCGACGCCGTGAGCAAGCTGGAAAAGTGGGACCGGCATGTGAACGCGGATTCCTACGAAGCCTTGCTCGCGGTCCTCATGCGCGATTTTTTTCGGCGGCGCGTGTTAGAGGGCGGCATCGGCCCGGACCTGGCGAAAGCGTACGGCTTTAACAACTTCATGGGCACGTTCACGGATCGCGTGCTCATGGAACGCCCGCCCGCCTGGCTGCCCAAAGAGTTCAAGAACTACGCTGAGTTGCTGCGCGCCTGTTACGATGACGCGCGCGCTCTCATGATGAATGACCTCGGCCCGGATGAAACGAAATGGACCTGGGGCCGCTTTCAAAAAATGAGCTTTAACCATCCGCTCGCGGGCGTCCCCATCATAGGCCAGCAGTTTCTCATCGCGCCCTTGCCGCAAAACGGCAGCCCCGGCAGCATCAACGTCGGCCAGAGCGTCTCCATGCGCTTCATCGCAGACACCAGCGACTGGGACAACACGCGCCACTCCATCACGCTCGGCGAATCAGGCAACCCCAAAAGCCCGCACTGGAAAGATCAACTCCCGGAATGGCAAGCCGCCAACCCGCGCGCCTTTCCCTTCAACGACGCGGCCATCAACGCCGCGACGAAGGAGACCATCGTGCTCACCCCGGCGACGAAATAAAGGGATGAATTAATGGCCCAATAAATGGACCAATAAATTTACGAGTCAATGAACGAATCGCCCTCAACCCTTCGCGTCTTCTGCGCGGTCGAGTTGCCGCCGGGAGTGCGCGCCCGTGCGGCGGCCCACATAGAGAGTTTGCGCGGCGCGATGCCGGACGTGCGCGCGAGTTGGGACCGCGCGGAGAAACTTCACATCACCATCAAATTTCTGGGCCAGATAGAAGCGACACGCGTCTCCTCGCTCTCGCAGGCAGCCGCGCGCGCCGCCGCCAGCCTCAAGCCCTTCATCCTGACCATCGAAGGCGCGGGAGCCTTTCCCCCTCAAGGCTCGCCGCGCGTCCTCTGGCTCGGCGTGACGGACTCCTCCGGCGGCCTCGCGCGTCTCCAAAGCTCTCTCGAAGACGCCTGCGCCGCAGAAGGATTCAAGCGCGAACAGCGGCCCTTTCATCCACATCTCACCATCGCGCGCCTGCGCCATCCTCAAGGCGCAAGAAGACTCGCCGCCCAACATCACGCGCAGGGCTTCGCCTCTGACCCCTTCCAGGTCACAGAACTCATTATCATCCGCAGCGAACTTGGCCCACACGGCTCACGCTACACCGAAATCGCGCGTCAAGAGTTAGGGACTGGCTGATAAAGGTTAGAGGAAAGAGCAAGGCGTTCAACACAGAGACACAGAGGACACGGAGGACGCACAGAGTTGTTGAATCAATTTCTCTGTGCTAACTCTGCGTCCTCTGTGTCTGCGGTGGTGAATTACGACTTACCTTACATTCATTGAAAAACGCTTTAGATTTATGTCGGCAACTGTCGCGGGCGCGGAGGCATGGTTGGTTGCTGTGGGCCTTCGTCTTGAGATGAACGTTTCTCGCCGGTCTCTGCGAAGACTTCCTTAATCATGCCGACGCTGGAGAGCATGGTGGAGGTTTCGACGGGCATGAAGATGACTTTAGAATTATTGCCGCGCGTCATGTCGCGCAGAGATTCTATGTAGCGGGCGGTGATGAGATACTGCGCGGGATTGCCGTGGCCTTCCATAGCCTGTGCGATGCGTGCGATGGCTTCGGATTCGGCGGCGGCGTTACGCAGTCGCGCCTGGGCCGCGCCGTCCGCAGCGAGGATAGCAGATTCCTTCTCGCCCTCTGCGCGGGTGATGGCGGCCTGCTTTTCGCCTTCGGCGCGGGTGATGGCGGCCTGGCGGTCGCCCTCGGCTTGCAGGACCAGCGCGCGGCGAGTCCGCTCTGCGGTCATCTGCTTCTCCATAGTGATACGCACGTCCTCCGGCGGGTTGATGTTCTTGACATCCACGCGCGTCACCTTGACGCCCCACTTGTCCGTCGCTTCATCGAGGATGATACGCAGCTTGGCGTTAATCTGGTCGCGTTGCGAGAGCGTGTGGTCCAGGTCCATATCGCCCATCACGGCGCGCATGCCCGTGATGGTCAACTGGACGATGCCGCCGAGCAGGTCCGCCACTTCGTAGACGGCCTTGACCGGGTCCGTTATCTGCCAGTAAACAACGGAGTCAACGTGTATGGTCACGTTGTCGCGCGTGATGACGGGTTGCGGCGGCAAGTCTATAAACTGCTCGCGGAGGTCTATGGAGGTGAGACCGGGGCGCACGTTGGTCCAATAAACTCCGCGCGGGCGGTCCAGGAATGGCACGATGACGTTAAGGCCGCTATCGGCGATGCGGCTGAAACGTCCCAGACGTTCTATCAGCATGACTGTCGCCTGCGGCACGATCTTAATCGTCTTGGCCGCGACGACCAGCAACGCGATGCCCACGAACAAGAAGAAGAATAGAACTAGAACCGGTGCCATAATGGGCCTCCTCCACTCAAGCCTCTAAAATTGTCCTTGAACTATAGCGGATGATGGCCCTCTCTTGAAAGAGCGTCGGGCGGCGGTGGCTGCCAGCCGCCGAGCGCACTCTCTATAATAAGAGCGGCGGCGAGGACCGATTCTTCCGCGAAGGGACGGCCCACGACCTGCACGCCTATGGGCAAGCCGTCGCGCGAACGTCCCGCAGGGACGCAGACCGCAGGCAGGTCGTAGACGTTGAAAGTCTGCGCGTAACCGAAGGCCCGAAAAACGCTCACCGTCTCTCCTTCTATAGAGAGCTTGCGCGCGTCGTGCTCGAAGGCGTGCGTCGCTCCCACGGGCGCGATGATGAGAGGGGTCGTGTCCATCCATCCGACCAGCGCGGCGCGCAGGCGGTCTCGCTCCATCCATGCGTTTATGAATTGGTCCAGGGCGTGCGGCGTGTCCGCTCCGGCGGCTTTGAAGATGGCGCGCACGATGGGCCCACTCGCCGCCTCGCGTCCAGCGTAGGTCTCGCGCAGTTGAAGAAGCGCGGCGCGCGAGAAAAGGCTGGACCATAAATCCGGCCCGCGTTCCACGCCCGGCGGCCTGCGCTCTTCTATGATGAGTCCGGCATCTTCCAGCGCGCGCGCCGCGTTCAAGACCGCCAGCCGCGTCTCCTGCGTGACGGGCGAGGTTCCATCGTCCGCGTACCAAGCCGCGCGCCAGCCTCGCAAGAGATTCATCCGTTGCTCGTTCGTCGAATTATCCGAAGACGCCGCAGCTTCTACTCGCGCGTTCGTGTTTGAGAGCACGTGAAAGAGCGTGGCGAGGTCTGAGACGTGGCGGGCCATTGGACCAATAACCGCGCCGAGCGAAAATGGACCAATGGCGGGAGGACACTGTCCCGCGCCGGGCACGCTGCCAACAGTCGGCTTCAAGCCCGTGATGCCGCAGAAGTGCGCGGGCACGCGAACGGAGCCTGAGAGGTCGCTCCCCAATCCGGCGAGGGAGAGACCGGCGGCGATGCTCGCGGCCTCGCCCCCGCTTGAGCCGCCCGGCGTGCGGCGCGGGTCGTGCGGATTGTTGGTGCGACCGAAGACGGGGTTCGTGGCGTCGTAAGCCATCGCCATCTCTGAGACGTTGGTCTTGCCGATGATAATCGCGCCCGCGCGTTTGAGACGCGCGACCGTGGGCGCGTCCTCGCGCGGCACGTAACCGGCGCGCAACGCGGAACCGCTTGTCGCGCGCAAGCCTTTAGTCTCAATCGTGTCCTTGATGGTCAGGGGAATTCCGTGTAGTTGGCCCACCTCTGCTCCGCGCGCGAGCGCATCGTCAGCCTGACGCGCACGGTCCAGCGCGTCAGGCGCGAGCGTGACGATGGCGTTGAGCGTTGGGTTGAGACGCTCTATGCGTTGCAGGTGCGCTTCCATCACTTCGAGCGAGGAAAACTTTCTCGCGCGTATCGCTCGCGCGATTGCTTCGAGAGGCATGCGAAGCAACGCATCCAGTAGGCCGTTGGCCTTTTCTCCTTCGGTCATGTCGCCGGGCCCTCGTTTTTCTGGGCCAGTAATTCGATGAATTTTTTAGCGGCGACGCCGAGGTGGCGGTCGCTTCTATGGATGATGCCGACGGTGCGCGTCCATTCCGGTTCGGCGAGGGCGACGACGGCCAGTTGCCCGCTTCTCTGCTCGTCAAGCACGCTCGGACGCGGGACGATGGCGATGCCGAAGCCGACTTCCACGGCGCGCTTGATGGTCTCTATATTATCGAACTCGGCCACGCGCTTGACCGTCACGCCGTAGGATTTGAGGATGCGGTCGGTCGCGCGCCTGGTGGGTATATCGCGCTCGAAGAGTACGAAGTCCTGGTTGTTGAGTCGCGCTGCTTTGACTTTCCTGCGCGCCGCCAGAGGATGCGATGGCGGGCAGATGAGGACGAGGCGATCACCGGGCAAGGGCACGACCGAGAGGCCGCGCCGCTTCTCAGGATAAGCGACGACGCCGAGTTCAACCGCGCCGCTCAGGACATCCCTCATGATGCGCGTCGTGCGGCTGTATTCGAGGTCAATCTTGGCGGAAGGATAGAGCGCCATGAAGCGGCGGACGGCGGACGGCAGTTCGTGCAGGCCGATGCTGTAGACGGTGGCGACGCGAACGGTCCCGCTCACGGTGTCGCTCAGGGCGCGCAGTCGTTCCTGCAACAGTTCGTAGGCCGCCAGCACGTTGCGGCTCTCCTCGTAGAGCGTCTCACCGGCCCTCGTCAAACTTATCTCCCTGCGCCCGCGCACGCGCTCAAGCAATCGTCGTTTGAACTTTTCCTCAAGCCCGCGCACCTGCTGGCTGACCGCCGACTGCGTGACGAAATTTCGCTCCGCCGCCTGCGAGAAACTGTGAGACTCAACGAGGTCGCAAAATATTTTCAAAGTCTCAATCTGCATGGCCGGAATTATAAGTTTACTTTAAAACTCTTCGCAAGATTTTTCATTTTACCTAATGAGCTTTAGCCCTTATCATACAGTCGGAAAGATAAGCGCGGGCCAGGATTATTCGCCGCGCTGAGGGATACAGCGATGACAACTTATCAACCTGCGATGAGTTTGAGGGAGGCGCGGGAGCACTATTTCTCTCTCAATAATTTCGGAGCCGACGGGGGCTATCAAGATAAGTGGGTCAAGATTAAAATTGGTCCAATACCGATTTTCTTCCCGAACATCCCTTCGCGGGCCAGCGCGGTGAGATACCACGACCTTCATCATATCCTGACGGAGTATGAGACGACGCTTGAAGGCGAGGCGGAGATAGCGGCGTGGGAAGTGGCGACGGGCGAGTTGCCCAACATGGCGGGGTGGTTTCTGGATTTGGGCGGCTTCTCTTACGGCCTGCTGCTCTGCCCGCGCAGAATCTGGCGCGCTTTCCTGCGCGGGCGTAGAAGCCGGAGCCTTTACCTGACGCCCTTCACAGATGAGCTATTGGAAAGAAGGGTTGGAGAAGTGCGCGGGGCTTTGAAGCTGGACCAGGATAGTTCTCCGGCGAGGATGTCGGAGCGCATCGCGTTCTTGAAATGGGCCGCCTTGAGCGGCGCGGTTAGCTTGAGCGTCGGCGCGTTGTTTTGGACGCCGATGGCCTTGTTGGGGCTGTTCAGTCTGGTGGCCGGTGACGGGTGGGCCGTGGGAGGCGAGGCGGGCGGGAAGTAAGCGCGGCTTGTTTGCTTTTCCGTCGCTTCAACATATAATTTCGGGTGTTCGATGCATCACCAAATCAATCACGCCACGGATAAGAGGGTCGGCAAAGAGACGTTTACCTTCAGGCGAAGGAGTGTTTTCTAACGATGGCGATTCGTTTAAGCAGAACCTTTGTGCTGCGCAAGCTGCACCAGTTGTCAGGCATCGTGCCGCTCGGCATCTTCCTGCTGGAACATTTTTACACCAACTCGAAAGCCCTCACGGGTCCGGGCGACTTTAACAATGCGGTCAAAGACCTGCAATCCATCCCTTACATTATCTTCGTGGAGATCGGCGGCATCTTCATCCCGCTCATCTATCACGCGGTTTACGGGATAGTGATTACGATGGAGGCGCGGCCCAATAATTTGCACTACCCGTACCCGCGCAACTGGTTCTATACGATTCAACGGTTGACGGGAGTGATACTATTTTTCTTCATTCTCTTTCACGTTCTCAACTTCAGGTTCGGCCTCGTGCCCGGACTCAACACCGAATCCGTGGCGACTCACTCCAACAAGGCTTTCGACATTGTGGCGCGCGAGTTTCACATCATCCCTATCTTTCTGGTGTACGTCATCGGCATCACGGCGACCGTCTGGCATCTGGCGAACGGCATCTGGCTCTTTCTGGTTGACTGGGGCATCATCATCGGCGCGCGCGCGCAACGCCTGACGGGCTACGCCTGCATCGGCCTCGGCGTCTTTCTGTTGCTGGTCGGTCTCAACGCGGCCATCGCTTTCATTCGTCCTGGAGGATTGCTGGGAGGTATTCTCTAAACATCATGGCAACTACTGGTAGCAATGGTATCAAGATTGCGATTGTCGGCGGCGGACTCGCGGGCCTCGCGGCGGCGATGAAGATTGCGGAGAGCGGCCATAGCGTTGACCTCTTCTCGGTCGTGCCCGTCAAGCGTTCGCACTCTGTCTGCGCGCAGGGCGGCATCAACGGCGCGGTCAACACCAAAGGCGAGGGCGATTCGACCTGGGAACACTTCGATGACACCGTCTACGGCGGAGACTTTCTGGCGAACCAGCCGCCCGCCAAAGCCATGTGCGAGATGGCCCCGGCGATCATCTATCTCTTCGACCGCATGGGCGTGCCCTTCTCGCGCACGAAGGAGGGCTTGCTTGATTTTCGTCGCTTCGGCGGGACGAAGCATCACCGCACGGCCTTCGCCGGAGCTTCGACAGGTCAACAACTGCTCTACGCTCTGGACGAACAGGTGCGCCGCCGCGAAGCAGAGGGCAAGGTCAAGAAGTACGAAGGCTGGGAGATGATGTCTCTCATCATGGACGACCACGGAGTCTGTCGCGGCCTCGTGGCGATGAACCTTCAGACGCTCGAACTCAAAGCTTTCAAGGCCGACGCGGTGATTATGGCGACGGGCGGTCCCGGCCTCATCTTCGGCAAGTCAACCAATTCGATGGTCTGCACGGGCAGCGCGGTCTCCGCCTGTTACCAGCAGGGCGCGCGTTACGCCAACGGCGAATTTATACAGGTCCACCCGACATCTATTCCAGGCGAAGACAAGCTGCGACTTATGTCCGAGTCTGCGCGCGGCGAAGGCGGGCGCGTCTGGGTTCCGCGCGCCAGGAACGACACGCGCCCGCCCTCTTCTATTCCGGAGAAGGAGCGCATGTACTTCCTCGAAGAGAAGTACCCGGCTTACGGCAACCTCGTCCCGCGCGATATTGCGACGCGAGAGATTTTCCAGGTCTGTCTAGAAGGCATGGGCATCGGCGGCGAGAATCAAGTCTATCTGGACCTCACGCACATTCCTGCGGAGACTCTGGACCGCAAACTCGGCGCGATACTCGAAATCTACGAGATGTTCGTCGGTGACGACCCGCGTCATGTGCCCATGCGAATTTTCCCCGGTGTCCATTATTCGATGGGCGGCCTCTGGGTTGACTTCGACCAGCGCACCAACATTCCGGGCCTGCTCGCGGCGGGCGAATGCGACTACTCTATTCACGGCGCGAATCGTCTCGGCGCGAACTCTCTCGTCAGTTGCGTCTACGGCGGCTTCGTCGCCGCTCCCGCCGCCATCGAGTTCGCCAGGAACGTCGAACGCAACGGCACGGACAGTTCAAACATTTACGAGCAGGAGTTGAAACGCCAGGAAGAGATTAACGAGCGGCTCAAGAAACAATCCGGAACGGAGAACCAGTATGTCCTTCATGAAGAGATGGGCAAGTGGATGACGGACAACGTCACGGTCGTCCGTTATAACGACCGTCTCATGGAGACGGACGCCAAGCTCCTCGAATTAATGGACCGCTATCAACGCATCTCCATCAACGATTCCAATCTGTGGGCCACGATGGCTCTCCCACACGCGCGCCATCTCAAGAACATGTTGGAACTCGCGCGCGTCATCACGCTCGGCGCGCTCAATCGCAACGAATCGCGCGGCGCGCACTACAAGCCCGACTTTCCCAAACGCGACGATGAGAATTTTCTGAAGACCACCATCGCTGAATATTCAGGCGAAGGCCCCGTGCTCTCTTACGAAGCCGTTGACATCTCTCTACTCAAGCCGCGTGTCCGAGACTACAGCCACAACAAGCAGGAGACGGCGACCGCTTCGACGGCGGCGAGCGCGGCAGCTTCCGGCCTCCCGCCCAAAGACGGCGCGCAGCAAGTGCCGGACCAGGGATGGGAAGCCAAGCCCAAAGACCTAACCGGCCCAGCCGTCTGGGACCAGAACAAAGAGCAGGTCCGCGACGTGAACCAGGGGGAAGCCCAAACCCGCCGCGAGCAAGGCAAAGACCTCAAGGACGCCGGAGGAAAATCTGACAAGTTATGAGCACACACGCACAGCATACGGGCGCGGGGCCAGCAGCCCGGCACATCCCGTCGAAGACGGTCCAGATTCGCATCAAGAGGCGGGAGAACCCGGACGCGCCGCAATACTGGGAAGAGTTTGAGATTCCCTATCGCCCGAACCTCAACATCATTTCGTGTCTCATGGAGATTCAGAAGAACCCGGTCACGAAAGAGGGCAAGCGGACCACTCCGCCCGTCTGGAACATGAACTGCCTGGAACAGGTCTGCGGCATCTGCACGATGGTCATCAACGGGCGCGTGCGTCAATCATGCTCGGCATTAGTGGACCAGTTGGACCAGCCCATCACGCTGGAGCCGATGTCCAAGTTTCCGAACGTGCGCGACCTCATCGTTGACCGCCAGCAGATGTTCGACCATCTCAAGCGCGTCCACGCCTGGATAGAGATTGACGGCTCATACGATCTTGGCCCAGGCCCAAAGATGGACCAGGAAACGGTCGCGGAGCGTTACGCCTATTCGCGCTGCATGACGTGCGGCTGCTGCCTGGAAGCCTGCCCGCAATACGAGGGCGACCAGTACATTGGCCCACAGGCCATCGCGCAGGTGCGTCTCTTCAACATGCACCCGTCCGGCCAGATGACGCGCGACGAGAGACTGGAGGCCATCATGGGCGATGACGGCATCACCAACTGCGGCAACGCGCAGAACTGCGTGCAGGTCTGCCCGATGTCGCTCCCGCTCACCAAAGCCATCTACGAGGAGAACCGCGAGACCATCCTTTACGGTCTCTTCGGCTGGCTCAGAAAATAAGAAGGCCAAAGGTAAAAGAGGCAAAGGTGAGACGGCAGCCGCTATTCAATGAAAGCTGGCTTCCCCTCACTTTTGCCTTTCTACTTTTGCCTTTTATGATTTTTCTTGCCATCAAGGGCCAACCCGTATAAACTCATTTAAAGGTGGCTGAAGTCCCAGGCCGCCTGCATTCCAACTCTTCCCGCAGTAGTAGCAGAACAACAGAACAAGCCTCCAGGAGTTTCACACATCAGATGAGAGAAAAGGACTCTGTCTTCGCAGAGGTGCGATTAGACAATCTGGCGGACGCGCAGAGAGAGATAGAGCGGCTCAAGGGCAGCTTTCTGGACACGCTCGTGCGCGATATACGCCTGCCTCTGACGAGCGTGCTCGGCCTGCTTGAGCTTTTCGAGAGCAAGTTGCAGGCGCGCGAGCCTTTCGACATGGAAGACCGGCAGTTGTTGAACTCCGCGATTGAAAGCGGCGACCGCATACGCCGTCTCCTTGACGACCATCTCGAAGTCGCGCAGCAGCACGAACGCCCGTTGGGGCTGCAACTTGAGATGCTCTCTGTGGAGGGACTGCTTGAAGAAGTGACCGAACCCTTGCGCGCAGAAGCCGCACTGCGCGGCGTGGAGTTGAACGTGCGCGTGACGCCGCCCGCGCTCAAGATGCGCGTTGACGCGCGGCAGACCAGGCGCGCGCTCTGTCATCTATTGAAGGCCGCGCTGGCCGCAACCCCGGACGGCGGGCAAGTCAGGATAGAAGCGCAGGCCATCATGGGCACGCGCATGGGCGATGACGGTCGTCGCTTCGTCGTCATCAACGTGATTGATTCGGGCGAAGGGATTCCGGCGGAAGAGATTCCCTTCATCTTCGACGCTTTCTGGCAGGCAGCGAGCGCGCACGCCAGCGTGAGGGCGCGCGGAGTGGGCCTGGCTATCGCCAAGCGCATCGCGGCCTCGCACGGCGGCAACGTCTCCGTGCGCAGCAAGCTCGGCGCGGGCACCGTCTACACCATCGTCCTCCCCACCGCGCAGCCTCCTGAGGCCACAGACACGCGCCGCATCTTAATCGTAGAGGACGCGCCGGAACTGCTCCTGCTTTTGCGCAAACTGGTCGAGCGGATGGGCTATGCAGTGGAGACGGCTTCAGGCGCGCGCGCCGCGCTTGACGTGCTGGCGAAGAAGGATGTTGACCTTCTCCTGACGGACTGGGCCATGCCCTTGATGAACGGCGGCGAATTGATAGCCGCGCTCAAACGCGACGAGAGGCTCCGGCACATCCCTACCATCGTCCTCACGGGCCACGACACGGAGACCGAACGCAGCGACGCCCAGGCCGCAGGCTGCAATCGCTTCCTCGTCAAACCCGTCAAACGCGACGAACTCCAACGCGTCATCAACGAGCTATTAATGAGTGAAGTCAAGAAGTAGAAAGAGTGGACAGGTAGCAGAGAGCAGTGGGCAGTGAAAGACAAACGCTTTCACTGCCCCTTTGCTTTTCAGATGCCGAGGACGTTGACGAGTTCCTGTACGGAGGCCGCGCTCTTTTGGAGGGCGATGCGTTCTTCTGCGTGGAGGTTGATTTCGATAATCTGTTCGAGGCCGCGCCTGCCTAGTTTGCAGGGCACGCCGACGTAGAGACCGTTGATGCCGTACTCGCCTTCCAGGTAAGCGGCGCAGGGGAGAATCTTCTTCTTGTCTTTAAGGATTGACTCCGTCATCTCGACCGCCGCAGATGAGGGCGCGTAGTAGGCCGAACCCGTCTTGAGCAACGCGACTATCTCCGCGCCGCCGTTGGCCGTCCGCTTCACAATCGCATCAATCTGTTCCTTCGACAGTAGCTCCGTGACAGGGATTCCCGCGCAGGTCGAATAGCGCGGCAGAGGGACCATCGTATCGCCGTGGCCGCCGAGCACGAAGGCCGTCACGTTTTCGACGGAGACATCCAGGGCTTCGGCCAGGAAGCAGCGCATGCGCGCAGAGTCCAGCACGCCCGCCATTCCTATCACGCGATGCTTGGGAAAGCCCGAACGCTTGAGCGCGACCTGGCACATCGCGTCAAGCGGGTTCGAGACGATGATGAGTATCGAATCGGGCGAGCGACGCACGACCTCATCCACCACTTTCGAGACGATGTCCGCGTTCGTCTTGAGCAGATCATCGCGGCTCATGCCGGGCTTGCGCGGCAACCCCGCCGTGATAATCACGACATCCGAATTCGCCGTCTCTTCATAACCGTTCGTGCCCGTCAGGCGCACGTCAAAACCCTCCACCGGCGCGGTCTCGGCCAGGTCCAGAGCCTTGCCCTGCGGCACGCCCTCGACCACGTCCACCAGCACGACATCGCCCAACTCTTTACTCGCCAGCCACACCGCCGCCGTCGCGCCGACGTTGCCCGCCCCCACCACAGTAATCTTGTTTCGCGTCCCCATCTCCCGCTTCCTTTCCGCCCTCTGTGGAGCGACTTCAATTTTTGCCCGATTAGTTAACGACTAATTCCGGACCTGAAATTCTTTATCTGGAACATGCGTCTGCGGCTGACTGCGTCCGCAAGGGCAGTTCATTGTAAGATGACATTGATAACTTGAAAGAGCGCGAGTGTACAGGCGCGCTCGAAAACAGTCAAGGTTGCTATGAGCTTGCGCGGGTGGTTTCAGAGATGGATGGCGGGCCCGGCGCGTGAGGGCGCGGAGCGCGACCCTGTTGCGGCGGCGGCGGAAGATGAGATTGACCCTTTCAATCCGTTTCCTGAGCCGGTTGAGTTGGAAATCGGCGACATCTTCGACTTGCACACGATTGCGCCGAGGGATGTCTCGCGCGTGGTCCAGGAATATCTTTTAGAAGCACGGCGGGCGGGGTTTCGCCGCGTGCGGATTATTCACGGCAAGGGCAAGGGAGTGCAACGAGAGACCGTGCGCGCGATTCTGGCGCGCACCTCTTTCGTCGAGAGTTGGACGGACGCGCCGCCGCATGCCGGAGGCTGGGGCGCGACCGTCGCACATCTACAGCCGGTTCATGATGATAATCAGCCACAGAGTCACCGCAGACACAGAGCGGAAAGATAGAAGATGAAAGCAATAGGTCTTAAACTCTTTATCTTTTCTCTGTGTCTTTATGCCTCTGTGGCTTAAGCTTATTGGTAGGCGGTGGCGATCGTGTTCAAGTTGCGCAAAATCTTTAAAGAGACGGCGAAGGTCGCGGCGGCGACGCTGGTCCTATTATTGCTCCTGGAAGTCGCTATCAGGGCTGTCTATCAGGTCAGAAATTCGCGCGTCGAGTATGTGCCCGTCGTTTACACCGTGCGTAATCTGGGATTAGTGCCGCCGTGGATGAACGAGCTTCGCATCATCGAACCTGACGAGCATTTGATCTGGAAGGGCCGCCCCTACGCGCGGCGCAAATACCTTGACGTGTTCAGCCCGCTTCGCACCGAAGAGGAACGCATCTCGCTCATGCATCGCGTCAGCCCTTCCATTCCTGATTCGTTGAAGGGCAATCCCGTCTGGGAGATTTCGCTCAACAACGAAGGCTTCAGGGAGAGAGATTTTCCGTCGTCGAAAACAGAAGGCACGCTGCGCATCGTTTGTCTGGGCGATTCCTGGACCTTTGGCGCAAACGTCAACCAGGCAGAGGCGTACCCGCAACGCCTTGAAGCCATGCTCAAGGAGGAGTTTCCGCGCACGCGCATAGAGGTCTTCAACCTGGGGATGCTCGGCTATAGCTCATATCAGGGGCTTGAGCTTTTAAGGCGCAGGGCGCTCGCGCTAGACCCGGACATCGTTATCCTCGCCTTTGCGATGAACGATGGGACCATCGCCGGTTATCGTGATAAGGACCGGGCCGCCGCGCCTCAACACAAAGGCTGGGGCATCAAAAGTTTTTTAGTTGACCACCTTGAGTCTTACAAACTGCTCTGGTATCTGGGCCGCGTCGCAAAGTTCAAGGCGCGGACGATGGGCTATTACCTGAAGGCCACCGTAGACCCTCAGCGCAAGGTGGAGACATACGAAGGTTGGACCAGTACGGAATCGCTCGAAGCGGAGGACTACGACAGGCTCGAACCGCAAACGCGCGTCTCGCCGCAGGATTACGAGAGCAACCTGCGCGAAATGCTCCGGCTCATACGTGAGCGCGGCGCGACGCCTATTCTGGTCCACAATGAATTGAGACCGGGCAGCCCTTACCAGAATATTCTGCAAAGAGTCTCCGCCGATCTGATGATTCCCTTGATAGACAGTTCGGAACTAATCGGCGCAGCGAGACGACGTATCGAAGATGAGCTTGAAGAAAGGCTCGCGTTGCGCGTGACCGCGCCCGTTCCATCTTCGGCAACGGATGCCGAGGAGGTGGAGGTCGTCTTTCGCGTCTACATGGGCGAGCAGAGCGTGGCACGGTCAGTCTATATTAATGGTCCTTATAAGCCGTTGGGCGATGCCGTGCCCAACCGCGTCGCCATGTATGATGACGGCACGCACGGCGACCAGCGCGCGGGAGACCGTGTCTGGTCCTTAGCCGCGCAATTCGCCCCCGCCGCGAAGCTCTTCTATGTCTATACCAACGGCGGGCGCGAGGGCCAGTGGGAGAATATGGACGTGCCCAAGATTAGAAGCCTGACAATCCCTGCGGGCGTCCGGCGGAGAATCTACGCGCCCATAGACTCTTTCGGAAAGATTTATATGCAGGCCGACGGCTGGCACACCAATGCCTATGGCTATGAATTAATCGCCGGGGCCGTCGCAGATGAATTGAAGCGGCACAGCAAACTCAAAAATGACCAGTCACGCGGATACTAACAAGGAGCCGGTCAGGGCCAGTCGCCGCTCCGTCAAAATCGCGCTTATACTCTTCGGCCTCTTCATAGGTTTCGCCATCGCCGAAGCGGGCCTGCGCATTATCGGTTATACCTATCCGGTCTTTTACACGACGGACCACGCGCGCGGTTATGCGTTGCGTCCGGGCATGGCCGGGTGGTATCGCAAGGAGAATGATGTCTATGTTCGCATCAACTCGGACGGCCTCAGAGACAGGGAGCATTCCAGGACCAAAAATGCGGACACCCTGCGCATAGCGTTGCTCGGAGATTCCTACGCCGAAGCCCTGCAAGTCCCGCAAGAGGATGCCTTCTGGGAAGTCATGCGGCGCAAGTTGGAATCATGCGGCGCACTCACGGGCGGGCGCAAAGTCGAGGTCATCAACTTCGGCGTTTCGGGCTACGGGACGGCGCAGGAATTGATAACGCTGCGCGAGAAGGTCTGGGACTACTCGCCCGACATAGTGATGCTCGCGGTCACGACCAACAACGATATTTCCGACAACCTGCGCGCCCTGAAAAAGACGGACGAGATTCCTTACTTCGTCTTCGCGGACGGCCATCTCGCGCTCGATGATTCGTTTCTACAGACGCGCTCGTTTCGCCTGCGCGAGTCCGCCTTGAGCCGTCTCGGCGCATGGATTAGAGATAGCTCCCGCGTCATACAGGCTTTTCATCAAGCCCATCACGCGTTCAAAAACTATCTGGCGTCCAGGCGCGCGCGCAACGAGAAGCCCGCGCCCGCTCCGTCGCCAGCAGAGGCGCAAGCGCAGCCGCAAACTCAGTCGCAAACTCAGAACGCGCCGGGCGACGCGGCGGCTGATGAAGAGTTGGGCACAGACAATCTCATCTATCGCGAGCCGAAGGATGCCGTCTGGAATGACGCCTGGCGCGTCAGCGAAGCCCTGCTCACACAGATGCGCGACGAGATCCGGAATCACGGCGCGAAGTTCGTCGTCGTGACCCTCAGCAACGGCATTCAGGTCTTCCCCGAACCGCACGGTCGCCAGGCTTTCATGCAACGCCTCGGCGTCGAAGACCTCTTCTACCCGGAGCGTCGCATTAGTTCTTTAGGCGAGCGCGAGAGTATCCCTGTCATCACTCTGGCCCCGGCTTTACAGACTTATGCAGAGCAACATAAAGTTTTCCTGCACGGCTTCGGCAAAGAACTCGGCAACGGCCACTGGAACACCCTCGGCCACAAGGTCGCTGGCGAAATGCTCGCTGACAAACTGTGCGAAGCGACGACTGATTAACTGTTAAGTATTAAATGTACATTTTAGGTATCTCAGCTTACTACCATGATTCCGCCGCGTGTCTCGTACGCGACGGCGAGATCGTCGCGGCGGCGCAGGAGGAACGCTTCACGCGCAAGAAGCACGACCATCGTTTCCCGGCCTCTGCGGTCGAGTTCTGCCTGCGCCACGCGCGCATCAACGGCGAGGAGATTGATTACGTAGCCTTCTATGACAAGCCGCTCTTGAAATTCGAGCGACTGCTTGAGACCTACATTGATTACGCGCCGGGCGGCCTTCGCTCCTTCCTCAAAGCGATGCCGCTCTGGCTCAAGGAGAAGCTCTGGACGCGCGAGCAGGTCGCCGAGCATTGCAAGGGCTACAAGGGGAAAGTCCTCTTCACGGAGCATCACGAATCGCACGCGGCGAGCGCGTTCTTCCCTTCACCGTTCGAGTCCGCTGCGGTCCTCACGATGGACGGCGTCGGCGAGTGGGCCACCAGCAGCTACGGTTATGGCCGTGGCAATGAACTGCACCTGCTCGGCGAACTTCACTTCCCTCATAGCCTGGGCCTGCTCTATTCCGCCTTCACTTATTACACGGGCTTTAAGGTCAACTCCGGCGAGTATAAAGTGATGGGCCTCGCGCCCTACGGCGAGCCGCGCTACGTAGAGCTAATCCTGGACCAATTGGTGGACCTGCGCGAAGACGGCAGCCTTCGTCTCAACATGCAATACTTCAATTACTGCCAGGGACTGACCATGACCAACGCGGCCTTCGACAAACTCTTCGGCGGCCCGCCGCGCGCGTCCGAGGGCGAACTCACGCAGCGCGAGATGGACCTCGCGCGCTCCGTTCAGGAAGTGACGGAACTGGCGATGCTGCGGATGGCCCGCCACGTTCAAAAGGAGACGGGAGAAAAGAACCTCTGTCTGGCGGGCGGCGTCGCGCT
Organism: Blastocatellia bacterium; assembly: GCA_034665545.1. Taxonomy (GTDB): domain Bacteria; phylum Acidobacteriota; class Blastocatellia; order Pyrinomonadales; family Pyrinomonadaceae; genus DASYML01. The sequence goes on along the minus strand of JAXDFO010000090.1, from coordinate 17,426 downwards.
CAACTGCGTCGGCAACGGGCGCATCCTGCGCGAGACCAACTTTGAAAATATCTGGATTCAACCGGCTGCCGGGGATGCGGGCGGCTCGCTCGGCGCGGCCCTCTCCGTCTGGCATCAATACCTGGACCAGAAACGCGACCTCGCGTCTACAAAGACGACTGGCTTCACTCGCCCGGACGCGATGAAGGGCGCATATCTCGGTCCATCTTTCGAGAACGAAGAGATACGCGCATTCTTGGAGACGACGGGCGCGGTCTACCGGCGAGTCGCGCGCGCGGAGTTGGCCGAAACGGTGGCGAGGGTGTTGGCCCAGGAAAAGGTCGTCGGCTGGTTTCAGGGGCGCATGGAGTTTGGCCCGCGCGCTCTCGGCGCGCGCAGCATTCTGGGCGACCCGCGCTCGCCACGCATGCAGTCGCAGATGAATCTCAAGATTAAATTCCGCGAGTCGTTTCGTCCCTTCGCGCCCTCGGTCCTGCGCGAACGCGTCTCGGACTTTTTCGAGATGGATTGCGATTCGCCATACATGCTGCTGGTCGCGCCCGTGCAGCGCGCCCTGCATCTTCCCGTGACGGAGGCGCAGGAAAAGTTGTTCGGGATAGACAAGCTCAACGTCGCGCGCTCAAGCATTCCTGCTGTGACGCACGTTGATTATTCCGCGCGCGTGCAGACCGTGAGGCGCGAAGACAACGCGCTCTATTATGATTTAATCGCGGCGTTCGGGCGTCTGACCGGCTGCCCTCTGCTCATCAACACTTCATTCAACGTGAGGGGCGAGCCGATAGTCTGCACGCCTGAGCAGGCTTATACCTGCTTCATGCGGACGGAGATGGATTGCCTGGTGATGGAAGATTTCGTGTTGGAGAAACGAGAGCAGGGCGCGGGCGATATGGTTGAAGACCTCGCGTGGCAGGAGGAATTCCAGCTTGATTGAAACGACGCATCTGGAGACGCATCATCAGGCGGAAGTGACGGAGGCGCAGGCGCGCAAGACCGCGTTCATCGTCGGCGGAGTGCTACTGCTGCTCGCGTGCTGGAATTTTTATCGCGGACGAATGACGGCCCTTTACGTGCTCTGCGGCATCGGCTGCGCGCTCTTCCTGACAGGTCTGCTGCTGCCGCCCGTCGCCCGTCGTTTTCATATACTGTGGATGCGGCTCGCGGTCCTGCTCGGTTATATCAACAGCCGGATTCTGCTCTCGCTGATGTTCTACGGAGTCTTCACGCCATACGGGCTGGTGATGCGAATGTTTGCCCGAGACCCCTTGCGCAGGCGCGGCGCGCGACAGGAGACTTACTGGATTCCGCGCAAGGCCACGCGGCAATCGAAGGAACAATTCGAGCGTCTCTTCTAACGGGAATTTTTTAAAGGACCAATTATAGGACCAATTATTTGAAGGAGATTGATGGATGGGCAAACTAGCTCTCGCCAGCGAAGTCTGGCTCTTCATGCGACAGAACAAAAAATACTGGCTGCTGCCCATCGTCATCGTCTTAGTCTTGATGGGCGCGCTGCTCATCTTCGCGCAAAGCTCCGCGCTGGCTCCGTTCATTTATTCCATCTTCTAAATCAAAAGGCTCCTGGCTTCAGTCGTGATTCTCCCCTTTCGGGAAGACCATCAAGTGAGGGATGAAATCGTCAACCAACTTCCATGCGCCCTGCACGTCCTGCGCTTCAAAGCGGAGGTCGAAGCCCTTGCCGACGGTGGTGAACTGTTCCTGCTCCGCTTCCTGGACCTGCCCTAGAATCTGCTGCACCGCGATGAAGGGAAACTTCATTTCCTGGTCCAGCGAATCCAGATAATAACTGCGGAGCAGTTTGTGCAGTTTGCTGCGACACAACTCCTGCGAGCCGAAGAGGTCGCCACCGGCGAAGCCGCCACGGATGAAGGCTACGAAGCCGACCTGCTTCTCTTGATGCGGAATCTCCATCTGCAAACTGGCGTCGCTTTCACCCGCGACGCTCGACTCGAAAATATCGCTCATGGACATCGTGTCGCTGGTGACGTGGAGGCGTTCGGATTTGCCGGAGAGGTCGCGCCAGATGCCGGACTGGTCCGAGTTGAAGCCGCTGCCGCGACGCAGACTGCTGGTCACGTCTCGCAATTTTTGCTGGCGCAGGCTCGGATATAAAAAAGAGTCGCTGGTCGAAAACTCTCTTGAGGTATAACGCCAGCGTCCCTGCTCTACGCAGGAGACCGGTATCATCACCTTTGATGACGCGGGGACAACGATGGTCGTATTAACGACGCGGTTCTGCTTGGCTCCAATGAGTTCTTCTCCGTCCAGAATGATGATGTCGGAGTCTGAGTTATTGCCGACTTCAAGGTCGGGCACGCTTCCCGTTTCGGAGACCTCCGTAATCTCTGCGAGTCCCTGCTTGAGCGCGTCTTCGAGTTCCAGGTACGGCAGCCGTCGCTCTTCTCTGGCGAAGACGGGCATGATGTTGAGTTGCTCGAAGGTGACTGGATCACCCGTGTACAGGTTGCCGATAAAGTCTTTCAATATTTTCACGAACGGCCTCCTACAATCTGCTTTCTACGGCCCCACCCTGTTCGATAAGTTGATACCCTAATCTTGTCTGGCTTAATCAGATTTGTTCCGGCTTCTAACTGCTTGCTCCCGCCTTTCATCCGAGGTCCGTGCGGCACATGGGACAGACGCGATAATCTTTCTTCATGAGGAGGCCGAGCCAGAAGAACGGGAAGCAGAATAAGAGAAGCGCGGCGAAAACTATCCAGCCGTCGGTGGAGATTTTCTTTTCGATGAGCGGCGGCTGCGTCGTGCCGCATGCCGGACACCTGTAGCCTGCGAAGGCTGGCGTTTGAGATGACGCGCCATAGGGCTGCACGGGCGCGGCGGGCGGCGTCTCGTTGGCCCACGAATAAGAGGGCGGCACATACTCTCGCTGCTCGGTCGCCTGCCTTGGCTGGACCAGAGTACTTCCGCAGTAGCGGCAGATGCGCGTGGCCTCATCGTTGGGGCTGCCACAATTACTACAAACAATCATTTCGCGCTCGCTCTCCTGTTCATCAACGGCCCGTCAGATTCTCGTATGCAGTATACTATGAGGGAAAGTGTTTTGGAGCATCGTCGAGATTTTTCGGCGCTAGACAATCTCGCCTTAATCTTTTAATCTCGCTGTTTCGCTTTGTCACCAGGGTTTTTCATAGTGAGTAAACTTCATGTTATGCTTGATTGTGTAACGAGTGCGAAAGTGGCGTAATTGGCAGCCGCGCCAGACTTAGGATCTGGTCCCGAAAGGGGTGGGGGTTCGAGTCCCCCCTTTCGCACCAACCTGGTTTTGATGCAGGGTTATCTTGTTAGCGTGATTTTTTATTGAAGGAAGGACGCCCGTGCGGCTCGCATGACGCGCCGCGACGGGCTTCGCCGTTTATGAAGACTGAACTGGTAGACATCTCCCCGACGCGCAAAGAGATTAAGATAGAGATTGAGCAGGAGCAGGTGCGCGAAGCTTATGACCGCATCTCCGCGATGTACAGCAAGCGGGCCAACGTGCCCGGCTTCAGGCCCGGACGCGCGCCCGTCTCCGTCGTGCGCACACGCTTTAAAGACGAGATTCGCGGCGAAGTCGTGCGCGAGCTTGTGCCGCAGGCGGTCCAGGACGCGATTAACGAGAACTCGCTCGAAGTCATAGGCGAGCCTGATATTCATCTGGACAACTCGGAAGACCTGGCCCAACTCGGCGCAGGGTCGCTCAACGTGCATGTTCATGTTGAAGTCCTGCCGCAGGTCGAGTTGGGCCAATACAAGGGACTCACAGCCGCGCGCCGCACGCGTCCCGTCAAGGATGAGGACGTGGAGAACGTGATACAGGCTCTGCGCGAAAGCTCGGCCTCGCTCCAACCTGTGGAGGACCGGCCCTCGCAGGAAGGCGACACCATCACGGTCAACTTTCGCGGCAAGTTCCTGAACGAGCCGGAGGCCGAAGAGATTAATGTTGAAGAGGTGGAAGTGGAACTCGGCGGCGAGGGCGTCTATGAGGACTTCACGAAAAATCTGACGGGCGTTAAGCCGGATGACGAGCGCACGTTCACGGTCAAGTACCCGGACGATTTTTCGTCGAAGGGGTTGGCCGGAAAAGAGGTCGAGTATACGGCGAAGGTGACGGGGGTGAGCCGTAAGGAGTTGCCCGAACTAGATGACGAGTGGGCCAGGAGTTTGAACGAGGAGAGCGATTCTGTCGCTGCGCTGCGCGGGAAAATACTGGAAGACTTGCAAACGCGCGCGGGCACGGAATCTGACAACCGCTTGCGCAACGAACTCTTGGGCCAACTCGTCGCGGCGCACCCGTTTGAAGTCCCCGAAACGCTGGTCGAGCATCAATCCAATCATCACCTGGAATCCATCGTCCGCGACATGCTCGGGCGCGGAATTGACCCGCGCACGCAGGAGATGAACTGGGAGCAAGTGCGCGAGCAGTTGAAGACGCAGGCTGAGCATGATGTGCGCAGTTCGCTGCTGCTCGAAACAATCGCAGACCGCGAGAACATAGAGGTCTCGCAGGAAGAAATCAACGCCGAGATTGAGAGCTTCGCGCAGGCGAGCAGGCAGACCCCGCAGCAAGTGCGTGATGCCTTGACAAAGCAGGGAGGCGAACGTAGCATCGCCGATAGGTTGCGCAACCGTAAAGCGCTCGACCTGCTGCTTGAAAATGCGAGCGTCAGCGAAGCGGAATGGCTCGAAGAGAACCCGGAAGAAACCGAGGCCGAAAAGCTGGACCAGGAAGCGGACCAACAGACGGCCAACGACAGCAGCAGTAGCGGCGGCGGTGAAGCGCAATCGGCGCACGCAAGCGAAAACGAAAAATGAAAAGACGGATGCCGGTGACAGCTTCAAACTAACATCCGAGCTTTCGATGAGGTAAGAGAGTTACTATGGCTTTAGTTCCGATGGTCGTCGAGCAAACGTCGCGCGGCGAGCGCGCCTTCGACATCTTCTCGCGTCTTCTCAAAGACAACATCATTTTTATCGGCACTCCGATTGACGACCAGATTTCCAACCTGATCGTCGCGCAGCTTCTCTTTCTCGAAGCCGAAGACCCTGAGAAAGATATCAACCTGTATATCAACAGTCCGGGCGGCTCAATCACCGCCGGAATGGCGATATACGATACGATGCAGTTCATACGCCCGCATGTCACCACCATCTGCGTGGGCCAATGCGCTTCGATGGCCGCGCTGCTCCTTGCGGCGGGCACGAAGGGCAAACGCTTCGCCCTGCCCAACTCGCGCATACTCATCCACCAGCCTTCGGGCGGCGCGCAGGGACAGGCCACGGACATACGGATTCAGGCCGAAGAGATTATCCGTATGCGCGAGTTGACTTCGCAGATTCTAGCCAAGCACACGGGCCAGCCTTACGATAACGTAGAGCGCGACGTGGAGCGCGACCGCATCATGTCCCCGATGCAGGCCAAAGAGTATGGCCTGATAGACGAAGTCATCGTGCATCGCGAATAGAAACGGCCCCTGGGTCGTTTCCTTTTCCTGAGCGGGCACAGAGAAGGATTCGGAGAGGCGATGATCGCAAAGATGAAAGCCCTCGGATTTCGCTGTTCGTTCTGCGGCAGGGAGCGGGGCGAAGTCGGTGAGATGGTCGCCGGTGCGCCGCCCGCGATGCCCGGTGTGCCGAGGCAGATGGTTGGTAAAAGCGCATTCATTTGTAACGAGTGCGTCCTGCGTTGTAAAAATATCTTAGCGGGCACGGACGGCTCTACCAAGTTCGTGCCCATCCCCGAATAACTTAGGTTGACACGAGACTCGAACGGAGCTTCCCCGAAGAACGCCTATGGTACGACGAACTGATGACACGTTGCGCTGTTCATTCTGTGGCAAATCGCAGAACGAAGTGAAAAAGCTCATCGCCGGGCCCACAGTCTACATCTGCAACGAGTGCATAGACATCTGCAACGAGATCATCACGGACGACCAGCAAGCCGAATCGGTCGCCACGCGCCCGCCGCTTCCCAAGCCGAACGAGATTAAGAGTTTCCTGGATGAGTACGTCATCGGCCAGGAAGAGACCAAGAAGCGACTCGCGGTCGCCGTCTACCAGCATTACAAGCGCATAGAGTTGGCCCGCCGTCGCTCCGATGTCGAGATTCAAAAGTCTAACATTCTCTTAATTGGTCCAACCGGCACGGGCAAGACATTACTGGCCCAGACGCTCGCGCGTCTCCTGAGCGTGCCCTTCACCATCGTGGACGCGACGACGTTGACCGAAGCGGGCTACGTCGGCGAGGATGTCGAGAACATCATCCTCAAGCTCTTGCAGGCGGCCAACGGCGATGTCGAACGCGCGCAGCAGGGCATCATCTACATAGATGAAGTTGACAAGATTTGCCGCAAGGATGAAAACCCTTCCATCACGCGCGATGTCTCAGGCGAGGGCGTCCAACAGGCTCTCTTGAAAATCCTGGAAGGCACGGTCGCCAACGTCCCGCCGCAGGGCGGGCGCAAACACCCGCACCAGGAATTCTTCCCCGTTGACACGACCAACATTCTCTTCATCTGCGGCGGCGCGTTCGTCGGTCTTGAGAAGGTCGTCGAGAAACGCCTGCGCAACAAGAGCATGGGATTCCAGGCCGAGGTCAAATCGGGCGCGAAGCGTCACGCGGAATCGTTGACCAACGTGCAGCCGGAAGACCTCGTGAGATACGGATTGATACCGGAGTTCGTCGGCAGATTGCCAGTGGTCGGCGTGCTGCATGAACTGGACGAGGGCGCGCTCGTCAAGATTTTGACCGAGCCGAAGAACGCGCTCGTCAAGCAATATCAGAAGCGTTTCGATTTCGACAACGTCAAGTTGAAGTTCATGGACGACGCCCTCAAGGCCGTCGCCCGCCAGGCCGTCGAGCGCAAGGTCGGCGCGCGCGGCTTGATGATGATTCTGGAAGAACTGCTATTGGACGCGATGTATACCCTGCCCTCGCAGAAGCGTATCAAAGAGTTCGTCATCACGAGCGAGATGGTTGAACGCAGACGGGCCGTCCCCGGCGAAAGCCTGACGGGTGTGGACGACGCCGCCGCTTAAGCGAAGACAAAAGTTAGAAGGTAAAAGGCAAAAGTGATGAGAAGCCAGCTTTCATTAAAAAGCGGTTTCCGCCTTCCTTTTGCCTTTTACCTTTTTACTTTGGCCTTTCTTGCTGACCAGTAGCGTGAAGGGGGCGAAATAGTCTACAATTAAGGCGGTTCGCATGAAAGGGCGAGACGGCGCAAACGGCTCGCCTTTCTTCACTGTTCGAGAGGTTTCCGAAGCGAAAGAGTTAAACAGAGTTATGGACGAATATTCAGACCGCGCCCCTGTTGACATCGCACGTTATCCGATGGTCCCGATACGCGATGTCGTGATTTTCCCTTTCACCAAAGTCGCTTTCAAGATCGGTCGCCCAGGCTCTGTGCGCGCCCTTGAGGAAGCGATGGCGGGCGACCGCACCATCTTCCTCGCCACGCAGCACGACGCGAGCATTGACGAACCCGTGCCCGAACAGATTTATACCATCGGCACTCTGGGTCGTATCCTGCAATCGCAGAAGCAGGACAACGGCCAGATTAAGGTCGTCGTCGAAGGACGCGAGCGCGCGACGACCGTGCGGGTCGAAAACAACAACGGAGCTTTCACGGCCATCGTGCGCCGCGCGCCGTTGGTCCGCGAGGAGGGCGTGCGCGTTGACACGCTGGTCCAGAAAGTGGGCCAACTCGTCGAGCAGCACTTGCGTCTCGCGCCGGACACGCAGACGGACGCGCTTCAGACCGCGCTGCGCAATCAAGACCCTTCGCACCTGGCCGACGCGCTCGCCTCTCAACTGCGCATCTCGGTCGAAGACAAGCAGGGACTGCTTGAAATCTTTTCCACGCAGGCGCGCTTGCAGCGTCTCGTTGAACTTCTCGAAGGCGAACTTGAGAAGCGACAGCTTGACCGCACCATCCAGAATCGCGTCAAGCGGCAGATGGAGAAGGCGCAGAAGGAGTATTACCTCAACGAGCAGATTAAGGCGATTCACAAGGAGCTTGGCCGCAAGGATGAGAAGGCCGAACTCGAAGACTTGAAGAAGAAGATAGAAGAGGCTGGCATGTCGGAAGAGGCCAAAGAGAAGGCCATGCAGGAATTGCATCGCCTCGAAGCCATGCCGCCGATGTCCGCCGAGGGGACCGTCTCGCGCACCTACATTGACTGGCTCTTGAGCGTGCCCTGGAAACAGAAGACCAAAGAGCTAAAAGACCTCACCAAAGCCGAGGAGGTCTTGAACGAGGACCATTACGGCCTGGAAAAAATCAAGGAGCGCATTCTCGAATATCTCGCCGTGCGCCAACTCGTCAAGAATCCGAAAGGCTCCATCCTCTGCTTCGTCGGCCCGCCGGGAGTCGGCAAGACTTCACTCGGCAAGTCCATCGCCCGCGCGACGGGCAGAAAATTCGTGCGCCTCTCTCTGGGCGGCGTGCGCGACGAAGCCGAGATACGCGGCCATCGCCGCACTTACATCGGCGCGCTCCCAGGCCAGATTATCCAGATGATGAAGAAGGCGGGAACGGTCAATCCGTTAATCCTCCTCGATGAAGTGGACAAGCTCGGCGCGGACTTTCGCGGCGACCCGTCCTCCGCTCTCCTGGAAGTCCTGGACCCGGAACAGAACAACACATTCCAGGACCATTATCTGGATGTCGAATACGACCTCTCCAAAGTCTTCTTCATCGCCACGGCGAACGTGCTCCACACGATTCCGCCGCCGCTTCAGGACCGCCTGGAAATCCTGCGCCTCTCCGGCTACACGGAGCGCGAGAAGCTTGAGATAGCCAAGCGACATCTGGTGACGAAGCAGGCGGAGACCAACGGCCTCAAGGCCGATCAGGTAGAGTTTACGGAAGACGGCCTGTTGGAGATTATCCGCTACTACACGCGCGAGGCCGGTGTGCGCACTCTTGAGCGCGAGATAGGCTCTTGCATGCGCAAGGTGGCGCGCAAGTTCGTGACGACGAACGCGGGCGAAGAATTCAAGGATGTCGTCACGCCTGAGCGCGTGCATGAGATGCTTGGGCCCATCAGGTTTCGCCAGCGAGGCATCGCGGCTGAGAGCGAGATCGGGCTGGCGACGGGCCTGGCCTGGACCGAAGTCGGCGGCGAAGTCTTGCAGATAGAGGCGACGCTCACACACGGTCGCGGCGGCGTGACCCTGACGGGCAAGCTGGGCGAAGTTATGCAGGAATCCGCGCAGGCCGCCTTGACCTGCATCAAGTCGCGCTCAGAGCGGCTCGGCATGAGCCTAGACTTCATACGCAAGCGAGACCTTCACATACACATCCCCGAGGGCGCGATTCCAAAGGACGGCCCGTCCGCCGGTATCACTCTGGCGACCGCGATGGCCTCCGCCTTGACGCGCGTGCCCGTGCGTAAGGACGTGGCGATGACCGGCGAGATTACCTTGCGCGGAAAAGTCCTGCCCATCGGCGGCGTCAAAGAAAAGTTGATGGCCGCGCATCGCTTCGGCATCACGACCATCCTGCTGCCGAAGGACAACGAGAAGGATTTGGCGGAAGTGCCGGAGGAAGTGCGCAAGGCGATTGACATCAACCTGGTGGAGACGATTGACGAGGTGCTCGCGCTCGCGCTCCAGGATGCTTGCCCGACCGACGGCGCGCCCGACGACGAGACCAAGACTCCGCCACTCTGGACGACCGAGCAGCCATCGCAAGGCATCCAAACGATAGCCGAGTAAATTAATTTGTTCGCAGAGTTGAGAGTTCGGAGTTAGGAGTTGTGTAAATTTAACTCCTGGCTCCGAACTCTCAGCTTTTAAGTTCTAACATCTTCCCACGGAGATTCAACATGAGCGAAAAGAGTGATTCAGCCAAGCTGATTCTGAAGCTGTATGATTTGAGGCGCGAAGAGGTCATGCGCAAGGCGCGCAGTTGGTTCGTAGGAGAGTTTCATCCGGGCAGCGCGGACGAAGTGGTTGCCACCGCGATGGGTGAGAATTCCGCTTATTACCGGATGGTCATCACCTACTGGGAGATGGCCTGCTCCTTCGTCAACAACGGCGCGATAGACGAGCAGATGTTCAACGATGCGAATGGCGAACACGTCGCCGTCTACGCCAAAATCGAACCCTACGTCGCAGAGCTTCGAGAGAAGAATGCGATGCCGCAATGGCTGCATCATCTCGAATCGGTCGTCATGCGTATTCCCGAAGCGAAAGAGAAGATGCATGCTTTCCGCGAGAGAATCAAACAGATGATGGCGGCCCGCGCCGACGCGGCGACACAAAAGTAACGACGGTGATGAGTGAGAAGTGATGAGAGGAAAGCTGTTCTCTCATCACTTCTCGCTTTTTGTATGAAGATTACGAGCGTCGAGTTTATCAAGAGCGCGTTTGAGGAGGCGCACTGGCCGCAAGGGGCTGTGCCGGAGATAGCCTTCCTGGGCCGCTCGAATGTCGGCAAGTCGAGCCTGATTAATTCCCTCCTCGGCGTTCGCGGGCTGGCGCGCACTTCCAACACGCCCGGTCGCACGCAGGCGCTCAACTTCTTTTCCGTCAACAATCGTTTCCATTTCGTTGACCTGCCCGGTTACGGCTTCGCGCGCGTCCCGAAAAAAATTAAAGCCGCGTGGGGAGAAATGGCAACAAACTACCTTGCCAAGCGTATACAGCTTGTGCTATCAATTCAAATCGTAGATTCGCGTCACGAACCCACTACATTGGATTTGCAGCTTCACGAATGGCTTCAGCATCACGCGAAGCCCGCCGTGGTAGTTGCCACGAAATCCGATAAGCTCTCAAATAATGATTTGAAAAAGAGCAGCGAACGCACACAACGCGCGATGGGCGCGGAGCGGGTCATCACTTATTCGGCCATGACGGGGCGCGGACGTGATGAAGTATGGCGCGCTATCGAAGAAGCTATCAACGATTTTAGAGTTTAGATGTGGATTTTGCATGTGGCTTCCGACGACAGCAGCAGCAGCAATCTCAAATCCAGACTCGACATAAGGCGAACCATTAATCTAAAATCCGTAATCTGTAATCCAAAACCCTGACAGCCCCCTGGTTTTCTCAAGAAATTGTCACGAGGCCACGCGCGGGGTATCGCCGGGCATCAAATAAGGGCGAGAGATAAATCCCTGCGCAAAAATTTTTAGCGAACTTGCAGACGTGGACCGTCACTAGCCGCAGCAGTTACCTCGCATGACTGCGAACGCTAGTTGCCCCATGCGCGCCGCGCTTAATAACCGGACGCGCGCTTGACGTTCACACCTGACTCATCAAGTAATTATCCACTAAATTGACAGCAGCACGGCCCGCAACAGATGGCCGTCACATTTTTGAAGGCACTAAAGATAGCGGCCCGTTGCCAAATCGAGCGCCGCACCAAGAGATGAACTGAAATGTCACAACGCACACCACGCACACGTAGTAGCAGCACCACGAGCAACGCCGCTGCCGCCAACAACAACGCCAACGGCGAAGACACCGCCACCATCGTCGCTACCGAAGAGGCTCCGCCCGAAAAACCTGAGAAGGCCGAGAAGGCGGAAAAAGCAGAGAAGGTAGACAAGGCCGAGAAGGTCGAGCGGGCCGCCGCGCCCAAAGAGCCTAGAGGCGAGGACATCTTTAATCTCTCCGACCTCAAGGAGATGTCCATCTCCAAGCTGACCGCCATCGCCAAAGGCATGGACGTGCCCGGCGCGACGGGGATGCGCAAGCAGGAACTCATCTTTAAAGTCCTCGCCGCGCAGACCGAGAAGAGCGGTTTGATATTCTCCGAAGGCGTGCTTGAAACCTTGCCCGATGGCTTCGGTTTCCTGCGCGCGCCGGAGTACAACTACCTGCCCGGCCCCGACGATATTTACGTCAGCCCTTCTCAGATTCGCAAGTTCGATTTGCGCACGGGCGACACCGTGAGCGGCCAGATTCGTCCGCCCAAAGAGGGCGAACGCTATTTCGCTCTCATCAAAGTCGAGGCCATCAATTTCGAGGCTCCCGACATGGCGCGCGAAAAAGTCTTCTTCGACAACCTGACGCCGCTCTATCCCGATGAGCAACTCAAGATGGAGACCGCGCAGGACAATCTTTCGGCGCGCGTGATAGACCTCGTGACGCCCATCGGCAAGGGACAGCGCGGCCTCATCGTCGCGCCGCCGCGCACAGGCAAGACCATGCTCTTGCAGACAATCGCCAACTCCATCACGGAGAATCACCCGGAAGTGACTCTCATCGTGCTCCTCATAGACGAGCGACCGGAAGAGGTCACGGACATGCAACGCTCCGTCAACGGCGAAGTCATCTCTTCGACCTTCGACGAGCCGCCGACGCGCCACGTACAGGTCGCTGACATGGTCATCGAAAAGGCCAAGCGTCTGGTCGAGCATAAGCGCGACGTAGTCATCCTGCTCGATTCAATCACGCGACTGGCCCGCGCGCACAACGCGGTCGTGCCGCCATCGGGCAAGATTCTCTCTGGCGGTATTGATTCCAACGCCCTGCAACGCCCGAAGAGATTCTTCGGCGCGGCGCGCAACATAGAAGAGGGCGGAAGTTTGACTATCATTGCCACTGCGCTCATTGACACGGGCTCGCGCATGGACGACGTTATCTTTGAAGAGTTCAAGGGAACCGGCAACTGCGAAATTCACCTTGACCGTCGCCTCTCTGATAAGCGACTCTTCCCCGCCATTGACCTGCAACGCTCAGGCACGCGCAAGGAAGAACTCCTGATTAGCAAGGAAGACCTCAATCGTATCTGGGTCATGCGCCGCGTCCTCAACCCGCTCTCGCCAGTGGAGCAGATGGAAGTGGTCCTGGAACGCCTGGAAAAATCCAAGTCCAACGCGGAATTCCTCGCATCCATGCAAAGCTAAAAGGCATTGACGGGTGACAGGTGACGGGATAAAACTTGTTCCGGCCTGTCACCTGTCACTTGTCACCCGTCACGGCTTTCTTTATTATCTCTCTTAAAGTTCTACCAATCTGTTCATCGAAAGATGCGGCCCCGGCCCAGGCGGGGCGCAGTGTGAACCCTTTGCGCGTTGCGATACTTTCGTCTGAGGTCGTCCCTTTCGCCAAGACGGGCGGGCTGGCGGACGTGACGGGCGCGCTCCCCAAAGCCCTGCGCGAACAGGGCGCGGACGCGTTTGTCGTCCTTCCGCTCTACAAGCAGATTGATAACGAGACGCCGGGCGAGCGGATTATCGAAGACCTTGAAGTAGAGTGGCGCGGCGGCGTGCGCCGCACGAGCGTCTGGCAATCGGATATCACGGGTGCGCCCGCCTACTTGATTGACGCGCCCGAATATTTCCACAGAGATGCCATCTACGGCTTTTCCGACGATCACGAACGCTTCGCCTTCTTCTGCCGCGCGAGCGTCTCCCTGTGCAAGCGTTTGGGCCAACCGCCCGACATCATTCATGGTAACGACTGGCCCTGCGGTTTCGCTATGGTGGAACTGCGCGGGCGTCGCGCTTACGACGAGTTCTACGCGAAGACGCGCACAGTCTTCTCCATCCACAACATAGCCTATCAAGGCACATTCGACCCGCGCGATTTATGGTGGATGGATTTCGGCAGACCCTCCGATAGCGATACTTTCATGCTCAACGGCGCAGCCTCCGCGCTCAAGGCCGGACTCACGACCGCCGACGCGCTCTCGACCGTGAGCAGGCGTTACGCCTATGAGATTCAGACGCGCGAACAGGGCTACGGACTTGACTGGCTCCTGCGCCAGCGCAGCGACCGTCTCCTGGGAATCACCAACGGGGTTGACTACGCCATCTGGAACCCTGAGACGGACCCGCACATCGCCGCGCACTTCAACGCGGACGACCTGACGGGCAAACATGCTTGCAAGCTGGACCTCCTGCGCCGCTTCGACCTGCCGGAAGAACCCGCGCGGCCCATCATCGCCATCATCTCTCGCCTCGTGGCGCAGAAGGGCTACGACCTTATCAAGGAGATAGCGGGCGCGCTGCTCTCAACCGGCTCTTACTTCATCGCGCTCGGCGCGGGGGCCAGAGAGTATGAAGACTTTCTGCAATGGCTGCGCGACACTAACCCGCATCGCGTGGGCATCTACAAGGGCTACGCGGGCGAGCCGCTCGCGCACCGGATAGAGGCCGGGGCAGACATGTTCCTGATGCCCTCGCTCTATGAGCCTTGCGGCTTGAACCAGATGTACAGCATGCGCTACGGGACGGTTCCGGTGGTGCGCGCGACCGGCGGCCTTGACGACACTGTGGAGAATTTCGACCGCGCGAGCGGCAACGGAAACGGCTTTAAGTTTGGGCCTTACACGGCGTCCGCGCTGCTTGAAAAAATACACGAAGCACTCTACTGTTATAGCGAACCGGAAATATGGCGTCGTATTCAACTCAACGGCATGCACACGGATAATTCGTGGCAGGCCGCCGCGCAAAAATATCTGGACCTGTACGAAGCCGTCTTGAAGTTGTAAAAATTTCCGGTCCAGTATTAGACACGAAGGAGAAGAGGTCATGAGCGAGCACGTCAGAGAAGTCAGTGATAATAGTTTCGAGCAGGATGTTCTCAATTCGGAGCAGCCCGTGCTGGTGGATTTTTGGGCCGCTTGGTGCGCGCCCTGTCGCATGTTGTCGCCGACGGTCGAGGCGGTCGCGGAAAAGTATTCGGGCGCGGCCCGCGTCGTCAAGCTCAACGTGGACGACAACCCGTCCATCTCGCAGCGTTACGGCATCAAGGGCATTCCGACGCTCATCCTCTTCAAGGGCGGCAAGGAAGAGGAGCGCGTCGTCGGCGCGACCAGCAAGGAAGCCATCTCACGCATGATTGACAAGCACGTCACACCCCCGGCCAGCGCGCAGACCAGCAGCAGCAGCGCACCTGCGGCCAGTTCTTGATGAAGAGGCTGAACGAGCAGTAAGTAGTTCAGTGGTCAGTCGCCCGTGTTCAGCATGAGGCTGGCGACTGACCGTTGACTGCTGACCACTGAAAACTATTTATGATTATCGTCGTCATTGGAGCCCAGTGGGGTGATGAGGGAAAAGGCAAGATCGTTGACCTGATGGCCGAGCGTTTTGACATTGTGGCTCGTTACCAGGGCGGGCACAATGCAGGGCATTCGGTCCAGGTGGGCCAGAGTTCCTTCGTCCTGCACCTGCTGCCGTCGGGCATCGTGCATCCGGGCAAGAAGTGCGTGCTCGGCAACGGGATGGTGATTGACCCGAAGGCTTTCTTCGACGAGGCCGACCGCCTCGCCGTGCAAGGCATAGATGTCACGCCCGACCGCGTCCTCGTCAGTTCCCGCGCACATCTCATACTCCCTTACCACCGCGCGCTGGACCACACGAGCGAGGAACGGCTCGGCAATGAGAAAGTCGGCACGACCCTGCGCGGAATTGGACCGGCTTATGAAGACAAGGCCGGACGGCGCGGCATCCGCGTGGCCGACGCCATCTCGCCCGATGTCCTGCGCTCGCGCATCGAGCGCAACCTCGAAGACGCCAACCGCATCATCGTCGCCTACGGCGGCGAAGCGCTCGACCCCGACCTGATTTTTGACGAGACCTCGCGCCTCGCCGAACGCCTCTCCCCCTTCATCGCGGACACCACACACTTTCTCAACGTCAACGCCAAAGAGGGCCGTTCCATCTTGATTGAAGGCGCGCAGGCAACGCTCCTAGATGTAGACCACGGGACATATCCTTTCGTCACTTCATCCAACACGACCGCCGGAGGCGCATCCATCGGCACGGGCCTCGCGCCGCACCGCATCACGGGCGTGCTCGGCATCGTCCGCACCTACACGACGCGCGTCGGCGAAGGACCATTTCCCACAGAGATGCTACAGGCCGAAGCCGAGATGGGCCAATTGATACGCGAGCGCGGGCGCGAGTACGGCGCATCAACGGGCCGCCCACGTCGCTGCGGTTGGTTCGACGCTTTCGCCACACGCTACGCCGCAGAGATTAACGGCTTCACCTCCGTCGCCCTGACCAAGCTGGACGTGCTGGACGTCCTGGACGAAATCAAAGTCTGCACCGGCTACCGTCTGAACGGGCGCGAACTGGAATCGCTCCCCGCCGTCTCGCACGACCTGCGACAGGTAGAGCCGATATACGCCACCCTCCCCGGCTGGAAGACATCCACCGAAGGCATCACCGAACTGGACCAATTACCCGCCCAGGCGCGCGCCTACATTGATTTCCTCTCCCGCGAAATCAACGTCGAGATCGGCCTCGTCTCCACCGGCCCCGAACGCGCCCAAACCATCATCGTCCACGATTCCGCCCTCGGCAGATGGCTTGAGACAAATCAATGACCATGCTCATCCCCACAGCCTGGCCCCCTTCGCGACGACCAGCCTTGATTGACCGCACCATCCTATGTAAAATGTTCCCCGACGGTGCAATAACAACTTTCTCAATTTCCCCGCCACGGGCCGATAGCTCAGTCGGTAGAGCAACTGGCTTTTAACCAGTGGGTCGCAGGTTCGAGTCCTGCTCGGCTCATCAATAACTTAAGTAACAACAATAACTTACAGCCGCCTAAAAGCGGCTGTATTTTCATGTATGGCAAAATGACGCTTTCAATGACGCTTTCCGCTTCACTTTTTCCTAGCAGCTTTCTGTCATAAAAACAGGCATGGCCGCTTTCTAAATATTCAGCAAAGGCTATATTACGGCTTGGATTGATGGCTGCGGCTTGTCTAGCGAAGCCTAAGCGCATCCGACTGGTATATCTCTACGTGATTCGCCGACTACATTTTGAACCTGTAGATATGCGAAGGTGGAGGAACAAGAGCAACACGGAGGCCATCGGCCTTGATTCTTAAACCAAACACTACGTATTCATGGAGGTATTCACAACGTGCCTGATAATAAAGGACTTAACCACCGTGCCATGTGAATCCAGCATGTAATTCACATTTATAATAAGCTTTGATGGAAGCGCATAAATCTAGCCATTGTTCCCTGTGCAATCGCTCGCGGTGAGTCGAGAGGTAGCCCTAACTCTTTAGCAACATGGGCGGCTAGTTCTTTATGCGAGAATGGATATAGCTGATACTTGAATATAAGCCCGAAGCCTCCTGCGTTATAAAGCTGGAACATCCATGACTTTGGCATCATCCTAACAACGAACACTGGCCGCACGCCTATGTGAGCGCACAGCCTCATTTTTATGTCGAGTTCTTTCTTATCCATGTAGCCGAGTGTGTTCTTAACCTCAATGCCATAAGCGATACTGTCGCGCTCAAAGATAAAGTCAAGATTGTGGTCGGTTTCCCTCCAAGTCTTCCCATTATATGAGCGCGTCTCACGTCCACGCATTACGAACTCCGAACGTGCGAATGCTTCCAATACCATCAACTCACCGTGCAACCCAATTGACGCGCTTATGTTTGGATTTGCATACTCATCAACGATACTCGCAATGCGATTTG